>CACNVV010000010.1 GCA_902624015.1 uncultured Pelagibacteraceae bacterium | reverse complement strand
TTAATTATTACAATGCAATACCATCAAAAATATTTTCCTATATTTGATAATAAAGAAAATATTACCAATGAGTTTTTAGTGGTTGCAAACAAAAAAGATAAAAAGGGATTAATAAAATTAGGAAATGAAAGAGTGGTTGACGCAAGATTAAGTGATGCAGAATTTTTTTGGAAAAAAGATAAATCTCAAAATATGGTTAAAAAAGTTACTGATTTAAAATCAATGAATTATTTTAGAGGATTAGGAAGTTATTTTGATAAAGCCCAAAGAATGAGAAAATTGGGTGGAATGATATCAGATGAACTTTTAATCAGTAAAGAAAAAGTTGAATTATCAGCATCAATTTGTAAGGTTGATTTATTATCAGAACTAGTGGGTGAATTCCCGGAACTTCAAGGTGTGATGGGAGGTTATTTTGCTGTTGCACAAGGTTTTGATAAAGATTTGGCTTTGGCCATAAGTGAACAATATTTACCTACTGGTTCAGGTTCAAGGGTTCCAAAAAAACCATTTAGCATAGCCCTTTCTTTGGCTGATAAGATAGATACTTTGGTTGGTTTTTTTGGTTTAAATCAAAAACCAACAAGTTCTAAAGATCCATATGCTCTAAGAAGATTAGCATTGGGGGTAATAAGAATAATAGTTGAAAATAAAAAAGATTTTAAAATAAAAGATCTAATTAATTATTCTTTAAGCCTGTATTTAGATCAAGGTTTTGAAATTGATAACCAATCTCTACAAAATGAATTATCAGATTTTTTAATGGATAGATTAAAATATCACATGAAGGAAGAAAATATTAGAAATGATATAATTGAAGCATCAACCAGTTCTTTTAACTTAGATCAATCTGTTATTATTTTTAATAAAGCTAAACATTTAAATAAAATTATTAACAAACCAAATGGTTTAGATATTATTGCAAGCTATAAAAGAGCCTCAAACATTTTAGATGGTGAGTTAAAAAAAGATAAAATAGAATTATCAAATACAACTGACCCTGGAATTTTTAAAACTGAGTTAGAAAAAAATCTTTTTAAAAAAATTAGTGAATTAAGGAAATATTTTTCAGGCATTAATAAAGATGAAAATTATGTTCAAACATTGGACAATTTAGCTAGCGTCAAAAGAGAGGTTTTTGACTTTTTTGACAATGTAATTGTGAACGAAGATGATCTGGTCATAAAGAAGAATAGGCTGGAACTAATCCAAATGATGTGTAAAACGTTCAACAATTATGTTAATTTTGCTCTAATCGACTCCCGTTAATGAAAAAACTTATTTTAAATTTTAATTCTAAGGATAGTAAAAAAATTAAAAATCCTAAAACCTTTTTAGGAGGAAAAGGTTCTAATCTTTCTGAAATGGGAAGAATGGGTCTTCCAGTGCCTCCTGGTTTTACAATATCTACAAAAGTTTGTGAAATTTTTTATAAGGATAAAAAAAAATTAAATAAAAATTTAGTTTCTCAAATTAAAAAAGAATTAAAATTGATCGAAAAAGATGTTTCTAAGAAATTTGGAGACTTAAAGAATCCACTTTTGTTGTCTGTGCGGTCTGGTGCAAGAGTATCAATGCCAGGTATGATGGATACTATTCTAAATCTGGGTCTGAACGATAAAACAGTTAAAGCTTTAGCAATTAAAACTTCAAATGGAAGATTTGCTAAAGACAGTTATAGAAGATTCATTCAAATGTACGGTAATGTGGTAATGGGTGTAGAAGGTTATTATTTTGAGGAATTAATTGAAAATTATAAACTTACTAAAGGTGTTTTGTTAGATACAGATTTAGATGAAAGTGATTGGGATGGATTAATTGAAGATTTTAAAAGAACAGTAAGAGAAAAGACAAAAAAAGATTTTCCTCAAGATGTTCATGAACAATTGCTAGGAGCAATAAGTGCAGTATTTTTATCTTGGGAAAGTAACAGAGCAAAAGTTTACAGAAAACTAAATCATATTCCTTCCGAGTGGGGAACTGCGGTAAATGTTCAATCAATGGTTTTTGGAAATATGGGTAATGATTGTGCAACAGGAGTTGTGTTTACAAGAAATCCATCAGATGGATCAAATCAAATATATGGCGAGTATTTAATTAATGCGCAAGGTGAAGATGTTGTAGCGGGCACAAGAACACCTCAATATATAACTAAAAAAGCTAGGCAAGAAGCTAAAGTAAAAGAATTATCAATGGAAGAGTCAATGCCAAAAGTCTTTAAAGAACTTCAAAAAATTTTGAAAAGATTAGAGATCCATTACAAAGATATGCAAGACGTAGAGTTTACAGTTGAAAATAATAAACTATGGATGCTTCAAACAAGGTCAGGAAAAAGAACAGCAAAATCAGCAGTTAAGATTGCAGTTGATATGGTTAAAGAAAAATTAATTTCTAAAAAGGAAGCTGTATTAAGAATTGACCCAAACTCTTTAGATACACTTTTGCATCCTACTTTGGATGAAAAAAGTTCAATTAATGTAATAGCAAATGGATTGCCAGCATCACCAGGTGCAGCCAGTGGTAAAGTTGTATTTACTTCAGACGAGGCTGAAAGATTAACCGCAATGATGCAAGATACAATTTTGGTCAGAGTAGAGACCTCTCCAGAAGATATACAGGGTATGCATGCCGCTAAAGGAATTTTGACTGCTAGAGGAGGAATGACAAGTCATGCAGCTGTTGTTGCAAGAGGTATGGGTAGACCATGTGTATCAGGATCAAGTGAAATTGATATAAACTATGAAAATAAATCTTTTAAAACCTCTTCAATAGAGATTAAAGAAGGAGACGTAATCACTATTGATGGATCAACTGGAAGAATTATTGCTGGAAGTGTTTCAACTGTGAAGCCTGAAATATCTGGTGATTTTTCCAAGTTAATGTCTTGGGCAGATAGCTTTAGGAAATTAAAAGTAAGAACAAATTCTGAGACTCCAAAAGACACCAAAACAGCAAAAGATTTTGGTGCAGAAGGTATTGGATTATGCAGAACTGAACATATGTTTTTTGATGAAGAACGAATTTTGTCTGTAAGAGAAATGATATTGTCTAAAACAAAAGAAGATAGAGCAATAGCATTACAAAAACTGCTACCGCATCAAAGAGAAGATTTTATAGATATTTTTAAAATTATGAGTGGATTACCAGTCACAGTTAGATTGTTGGACCCACCGTTACATGAATTTTTACCACGTACAGAAAAGGAAATTAATGAGGTTGCTAGTATAGTTAATCTCCCAGTAAAAGAGGTTGAGTCAAGAATTGAAGAGCTCCATGAGCAAAATCCTATGTTGGGTCATAGGGGATGTCGTCTGGGAATATCTTTTCCTGAAATTTATGAAATGCAATGTAAAGCAATATTCGAGGCTTTGGCTTACCTCAAAAAAAATAAAATTAAATCTGCATTTCCTGAAATAATGATACCTTTAGTATCTACAGAGGCTGAAATTAAAATAATGAAAGAATTAGTAATTAGAACTGCTAGTCAAGTTCAACAGGAAAATAAATTAAAAATAGAATTTTTAGTAGGAACAATGATTGAATTACCTAGAGCAGCTTTAAAAGCAAAAGAGATTGCTAAGCACGCAGAATTCTTTAGTTTTGGAACAAATGATTTAACTCAGACTACTTTTGGTATTAGTAGAGATGATAGTGGTAAATTTTTAAATGATTATTTAGAAAATAAGATATTTTCTGTTGATCCTTTTGTTTCAATAGATGAAGGAGTTTCAGATTTAGTTGAAATAGCGGTAGAAAAAGGACGAAAACAAAACAAAAATCTTAAGTTAGGTATCTGTGGAGAGCATGGAGGAGATCCTCATAGTATATTTTTTTGTTCAAATGCAGGATTGAATTATGTTTCCTGCTCACCTTATAGAGTTCCTGTTGCAAGGTTGGCTGCCGCCCAAGCTGAAATTAGAAAAAAATTAAATTAAGTAGGGGGCGTTCTGTTGCCAGGTGCCCCATACCCCGTTTGCTTAATTAACTAAGTTAATTAGGCAGCAAGTGCGTAACTTTCGTTAGCAATTATAAATTAGCCCGTTACGGTGGAACAATCCCGAACGAAAGAATAGCCTTTAGTCACCCGTCGAATCTAGTTCACCCCCATAAGTTGTAATGGTGGAGGTGGTGGGTACTGCCCCCACGTCCGCAATGGTTATTACGAAATTCGTTTATCGTCGTAGTTGGAAAACCAACATTATTAATATAAAAGTAATTGCAACAGATTCAATAACAATCATGAAATTAACTAAAGAACAGCAAGAAGAAATAAAAAATCAACAATCTCAAAGCAATCAAACAAAAAGAGTTACTGCTCCTGAGCTTGAAAAAATACTATATGAAGCAATTCCAGCTTTGGACCATGGTTTTGTAAGAGTTGTTGATTATATGGGTGATGACACATCCATAGTTCAATCAGCCAGAGTATCATATGGAAAAGGAACCAAACAAGTTTCAACTGACAAAGGTTTAATAAAATATTTGATGAGACATTGGCACAGTACCCCATTCGAAATGTGCGAAATTAAATATCATGTTAAGCTTCCAATATTTATTGCAAGACAATGGATTAGACACAGAACTGCAAATGTAAATGAATATTCTGCAAGGTATTCAATTCTGGATAAAGAATTTTATTTGCCATCACAAGAAAATTTAGCCGCTCAATCAACTAGTAACAGACAGGGTAGAGGAGATGTCTTGGAAGGAAAACAGGCAGAGGAAGTTTTAGAACTTCTAAAAAGTGATGCAGAAAGAACATATGATAATTATGAGATTATGCTTAATGAAAGATTTGATGGATCAACTATTGATGAAAATAAAAAAGGATTAGCAAGAGAACTTGCAAGAATGAATTTAACACTAAATACTTATACTCAATGGTATTGGAAAACTGATTTATTAAATTTGATGAATTTTTTAAGATTAAGAGCTGATAGTCATGCTCAATATGAAATAAGAGTTTATGCAGACATAATGCTAGATACTGTAAAAAAATGGGTTCCTATAACTTATGATGCTTTTATGGATTATAGAGTTGGTGGGACTGAGGTTTCTGCAAAAGGTAAATTAATTATTCAAAAACTTATCAAAGGTGAAAATGTAGATGTTGAAAGTTCTGGCCTTTCTAAAAGGGAGTGGAATGAATTAATGAATGCTTTTAATATTAAAGATAAGTTGATTTAATTCTTTCAGCAAAATTTAAATATATTTTAGAAATTTCATGCTCAGGGTTAGTTTCCACAATTGGCTTTCCTTCATCCCCAGTTTTACCAACTTCTGGATTAATTGGAATCTCACCCAAAAATTCTTTTTGAAATTCCTCTGCAGTTTTTTTAACTCCACCTTCTCCAAAAATTTTATATTTTTTTCCATCGTCTCCAATAAAAAAACTCATGTTATCAACTAAACCCAAAATCTTAACTCCAAGTTTATCAAACATTTTAATTCCTCTTTTGACATCTAAAAGAGCTACTTCTTGTGGTGTGCTTACAATTATTGCACCATCCAATTTTATTTCTTGAGAAAATGTAAGTTGAGTATCACCAGTTCCTGGAGGCATATCAACTATTATAAAATCTAAATCTTTCCAATTTACTTTCTGAGTAAAAGTTTTAATTGCACTTGTAACCATAGGACCACGCCAAATCATTGGAGTTTGTTGATCAGCTAAAAAACCAATCGACATACACTGAATTTCATATTTTGTAATTGGATCTAATTTTTGACCATCGCTTTTTGGTTTTTCATTAATGGCAAACATTTTAGGAATTGATGGACCATAAATATCTGCATCTAAAAGACCAACTTTGCATCCAACTTTCTTTAATGCCAAAGCGAGATTCGTTGCAAAAGTAGATTTTCCAACACCACCTTTTGCACTAGATATTGCAATTGTAAACTTAGTTCCAAGAATAGGATTTTTAGTGAATTTTTTAGGCTCTAGCTTACTTTTCATTGCGGCACTAAGTTCAGGTTTTTTATCACTCATGAAAGTATCATTACTTGTTTTTTGTAATAAAGACACTATATACTTTGGCATGTCAGACGATTTTAAAGGCCAAAGTCCTTGGGGAGCACCTCCTAGTGGAGGTGGTAGTGGTAACGGATCAGGTAGAGGTCCTAGACCTCCAAATGTTGACGAATTAATTAGAGATCTTCAAGATAAAATAAAAAGATTTTTACCTGGTGGAAAAACTTCAGGAGGAAAATCAATAAGTCTAATTTTATTAGTTTTAGTTTTTGTATGGTTAGCAAGCGGACTTTATAGAGTGTTACCCGATGAACAAGGGGTGGTATTAAGATTTGGTAAGTTTGTAAAAACTACACAGCCTGGTTTGAACTATCATATACCTTTTCCTGTTGAAACTGTTCAAACACCAAAGGTAACTAAAGTTAATAGAATGGATATAGGATTTAGATCTGAGAGAGACAGTGGTTTTTCTACAGGTGGTGGTGTTGCTGATGTTCCACAGGAAAGCTTAATGTTAACTGGAGATGAAAATATTGTTAACATTGACTTCTCAGTATTTTGGGTAATTAAAGATGCTGGAAATTTTTTATTTAAAATTCAAGACCCAGAAGGCACAGTTAAAGCAGCTGCTGAAACTGCAATGAGGGAAGTTATAGCAAAGAGTGATATCCAGCCAATTCTAACAGAAGGAAGATCTAAAATTGAGGTTGAGACACAAAATATAATACAAAGTATTTTAGATGACTATGAAAGTGGAATTCAAATTACACAAGTTCAAACACAAAAAGCTGACCCACCTGATCAAGTAATTGATGCATTTAGAGATGTACAAGCTGCGAGAGCAGACATGGAAAGATCTAAAAACGAAGCTGAAGCATATGCTAATGATGTTATTCCAAGAGCACGAGGGGAAGCACAAAAAATTTTACAAGCAGCAGAGGCGTATAAAAAAGAAGTTGTTGCAAAAGCAGAGGGTGAAGCAAGTAGGTTTATAGCAATCTATAATGAGTATAAAAATGCAAAAGCAGTTACTCAAGAAAGAATGTACTTAGAAACTATGGAAAAAGTTTTAGCAGATATAGATAAAGTAATTATAGAAAAAAATGCAGGCTCAGGTGTAGTTCCATATTTACCTTTGCCTGAGTTGAAAAAGAAAGCGACGAATTAAAATGAAGGCTGGAAAAATATTAGCAGGAGTATTAGTTGCAATTGGTGTTGTAGCTTTTTTATCAGTAATTATAGTCAAAGAGGTTAACCAAGCAATTATCCTTCAATTTGGTGATCCAAAAAGAATTATAATGAAACCAGGATTAAACTTTAAAATTCCATTTATTCAAAATGTTGTTTATTTAGATAAAAGAATTCTAAATTTAGATGCTCCACCTGAAGAGGTTATTGCATCAGACCAGAAACGTTTAATTGTTGATGCATTCGCGAGGTTTCAGATCGTAGATCCACTTAAGTTTTATATATCAGTTGGAAACGAAAGAGTTGCAAGATCAAGACTGTCTACAATTATAAATTCAAGAATTAGAAATGTGTTAGGTCAAGAGGAATTACAAACATTATTATCTAAAGATAGATCTAAGCAAATGGCTTTAATTAAAGAAGGTGTAAACAATGAAGCGCAAAACTTTGGAATAAATATTGTTGATGTTAGAATTAAAAGAGCAGACCTACCTCAGGCTAACAGTGATGCGATCTATAGAAGAATGCAAACTGAAAGGGAGAGGGAAGCAAAAGAATTTAGAGCAAAAGGTGCAGAGATGGCAGTTACAATTACATCAACTGCAGACAAAGAAGTTACTGTAATATTAGCAGATGCTCAAAAACAATCAGAGATCATGAAAGGGGAAGGTGATGGAGAAAGAAATAAAATATTTGCTGACGCCTTTGGCCAGGATCCTGAATTTTTTGCTTTCTATAGAGCTATGCAAGCATATGAAAAAGCTCTTATAGGTGGTGAAACCTCTTTAATTTTATCACCTGATAGTGAATTTTTTAAATTTTTTGGAAATATAAAACCTGAAATCCAACAATAATTCTTAAATGCGTGAGCTATTTATAGCTTTTGGTCTTTTCTTATTTATTGAGGGAATTTTGTACGCCTTATTTCCAGCAAAAATGAAAAGTATGTTGAAAAAATTGGAACTTGTTAAAGATAGTCAGCTAAGATCAGGTGGACTTATTTTTGCATTAATAGGTTTTATAATTATTTATTTTATTAAGGTTTAATATGAGAAAAATTAAAATCATATTTTTAATAATAGTTTTATCATTCACCTTTTCATTAAATGTAAACTCCAAACCAGTTCCTGCTTCCTTTGCAGATCTTGCAGAAAAATTAATGCCATCTGTGGTAAATATTTCTACTACAACAACTGTTGTGACGAACACTAATCCTTTTCCTTTTCAATTTCCTCCAGGCTCTCCTTTTGAGGATATGTTTAAAGAATTTGGAACGCCTCAGGAAAGACAATCAGCTGCTTTAGGTTCTGGGTTTATAATAGACGAGAAAGGAATTGTGGTCACAAATAATCACGTTATCCAAGATGCTGACGACATTATTGTTAGAGTAAATGGTGACCAAGAATTTAAAGCTAAGGTTTTAGGTGCTGACCCACTTATGGATATTGCTGTTTTACAATTAGATACAGATGAAAAGTTTATCCCAGTTGCATTTGGTGACTCTGATAAAGCAAGAATTGGTGATTGGGTTTTAGCAATTGGAAATCCGTTTGGTTTAGGTGGAACGGTAACAGCTGGAATTATTTCAGCAAGAAATCGATCAATTGGTTTGTCAAGATATGAAGATTTTATACAAACAGATGCTTCTATTAACTCAGGAAATTCAGGTGGGCCTTTGTTTGATATGGAAGGAAATGTAATTGGAATTAATACAGCAATTCTTGGACGTAATGGTTCTATTGGAATTGGATTTTCCATACCATCTAACAGTGCTCAAATTGTAATTAAACAATTAATCGAATTTGGTGAAACAAAAAGAGGATGGTTAGGAGTTAGAATTCAAGATGTAACAAAAGAAATTGCTGAAGTTGAAAAATTAGACAAAGCAAGAGGAGCATTAGTTGCTAGTGTTGCAGAAAATAGTCCATCAGAAAAAGCAGGAATACAAGCTGGTGATATTATTTTGGAATTTAATGGAGAAAAAATAAATCAAATGAAAGAACTTCCAGCCATCGTTGCACGAACAGAAGTCGGAAAAAAAGTTGAAGTTAAAGTTTGGAGAAATAAAAAAGAGATTATCAAAAAAGTTATTTTAGGAAGATTAGAAACTTCAGACGATTTTAAAATAAGTAAAAATCCAGAAACTAAAAAACAAAATAATGAAGAAATAATTGAAAGTCTAAGAATTGCAGTAAGACCATTAACTAAAGAGGATATTAAAAATAGAAATTTGCCAAATCAGACTACAGGACTTGTGATAACGAAAATTGCTAACAACAGCCCTGTAGTAAATTCAATAGAGCTCAACAGTATTATTATTGAAGCTCAGAAGAAAAAAATTAGATCTGCAGATGACTTAAGAGATATTACTAAAGAAGTTCTTAATTCAAATCAAAAAACAGTTTTACTAGCAATCTATACTAATCAAAATCAAAAACGATACATTGGTGTTAAGCTAAACTAGTAATGGATTTAAAATCCAAGATAATATTAATATCTGGACCCACAGCATCAGGTAAATCAAGTTTTGCAATTAAAGTTGCAAAAAAAGTCGATGGAGAAATTATTAATGCAGATAGCATGCAAGTATACAAAGAGCTTAAAATTTTGTCAGCTAGACCAGATCCAAAAAAATATCAGAAAATAAAACATCACTTATATGGTTTTCATAATGTAACAAAAAACTTCTCCACAGGTGATTGGCTTAAGCTAGTAACTAAAAAAATTAAGGAAGTTCAAAAAAGAAACAAAACTCCAATTCTTGTTGGAGGGACAGGTTTATACTTTAAAGCTTTAACTGATGGTTTAGTTAAAATACCAAATATTTCATTAAAACTGAGAAATCAAATCAGAGATTTACAAAAAAAACTTGGGCAAAGGAAGTTTTATGAAAAACTATTAAAATTAGATCCATCCTCAAGAGGAAAAATAAACCCTACAGACACCCAAAGATGCATAAGAGCTTATGAGGTTAAAAAGTTTACAAAAAAATCTCTACATGAATGGTTTAAAAACACAAAATCAAACTTCATAGAAAATGATTTTTTCAAAGTTTGTATTGATTACCCTAGACAAGAATTAATTGAGAGAATTAATGTAAGAACAAGTGAGATGATAGAAAATGGAGCAATAAAAGAAGTAAAAGGTTTCATAAAGCTTAGGGTTAGAAAAGATAAAAGCGCCAACAAAGCTATTGGAGTTAATGAAATTAGAGAATATTTAAAAAAACAAAAAGATTTGAAGGAAACTAAAGAAAAAATAGCCATAAAAACTAGACAATACGCCAAAAGACAAAGTACTTGGGCTAGAGGTAACATGATTAGTTGGATGAAACTGAAGCCACAAGACATAAATAATTTTTTGAAAAAAATTTAAAATTTTCATTCTTAAACTTGACCAATGAGTACAACTTCAGCTAGATTGCCTAATGCCAAAATTATTAACTGGAGCAGAAATTGTATTTAAGTGTCTTGAAGACCAAAAGGTTGAACATATCTTTGGTTATCCAGGTGGCGCAGTGTTACCGATTTATGATGAATTAAAAAATCATCCTTCTATAAAACATATTTTAGTTAGACACGAACAAGGTGCTGGACATGCAGCTGAAGGCTATGCGAGGTCATCAGGAAAACCGGGTGTAGTTTTAGTTACATCAGGTCCTGGGGCAACCAATGTTGTTACAGCTTTAACAGATGCTTATATGGACTCTGTACCGTTAGTTTGTATTTCTGGTCAGGTTCCAACACATTTAATTGGAACTGATGCTTTCCAGGAATGTGACACTACAGGGATTACAAGACCTTGTACCAAACACAATTGGTTAGTAAAAGATATTAATGATCTTTCTAAGGTTATGCATGAAGCTTTTAGAGTTGCAACAACTGGAAGACCAGGACCAGTTTTAATTGACATTCCAAAAGATATTCAGTTTGCAAAAACTAAATACAAAAAACCAAATAAAGAAAAAAAATTAAATGGAAAATCGCATAATAAATTTTCTCAAAATCAAATTGAAGAATTAGTAAAATTATTAAGCAAGGCCAAAAAACCAATCATCTATAGTGGTGGAGGAGTAATTAACTCAGGACCAAAAGCGAGTCAGGCTCTTAGAGAATTTGTTGAGCTAACTGGCTTTCCTATAACTTCTACACTTCAGGGATTAGGTGCATATCCTGGAGATGATAATCAATTTTTAGGAATGCTTGGTATGCATGGTACATATGAAGCAAATAATGCTATGCATGATTGTGATCTATTAATTAACATTGGCGCAAGGTTTGATGATCGTATTACTGGAAAAATAGATGAATTTTCACCAAATTCAAAAAAGGTTCATATTGATATAGACCCATCATCAATTAATAAAATTATTAAGGTTGATCTTGCAATAGTTGGAGATGTTACCAGCGTAATCAGTAAAATTAATAAAACAATTGCTAAAAGAAAAAATGGTCATAGTAAGTCAAATAAAGCAAATATAGCTAAGTGGTGGGAACAAATTGAAAAATGGAGAGAAAAAGATTCTCTTAATTTTGTAAATAGTGATGAAAGTATAAAGCCTCAATATGCCGTTCAGAGACTTTATGAATTAACTAAGAATAAAGATACTTATGTTACTACTGAGGTTGGACAACACCAAATGTGGGCTGCTCAACATTATAAATTTAATAAACCAAACAGGTGGATGACATCTGGTGGCTTGGGAACAATGGGGTATGGATTGCCAGCAGCAGTCGGCGTTCAAATTGCTCATCCTGAAAAATTAGTAATCGATATTGCTGGAGAAGCCTCAGTTTTGATGACTATGCAAGAAATGTCTACTGCAGTTCAATACAATCTTCCTATTAAAATATTTATTTTAAATAATCAATATATGGGAATGGTAAGACAATGGCAGGAATTACTGCATGAAAAAAATTATTCTGAAAGTTATTCTGAAGCATTGCCTGATTTTATGAAAATGGCAGAAGCATATGGATGCAAAGGAATTAAAGCAAACAGTCCAAATGAGCTTGATGATAAAATTCAAGAAATGATTGATTATCATGGGCCGGTAATTTTTGATTGTCATGTGGATCCTAACGAAAATTGTTTTCCAATGATCCCATCTGGAAAACCACATAACCAAATGATTTTAGGTCCAAATGATCAAGAGGAAAATAAAATCAAAGGAAAAGGTAAAGCCTTAGTATAATCATAATGCCGAAACCAAAGTCAGCTTACAGCATACCTACGAAGAAACAAAAACCAGATACATATATTTTTGTAGTATGGGTAGATAATGAGGCTGGAGTTTTGGCAAGAGTTGTAGGTTTATTTTCAGGCCGAGGATATAATATCGAGTCTTTAGCAGTTGCTGAAGTTGACGCTATTAAAAATATTTCAAGAATAACAATTGTTACTACTGGAACACCACAAGTTATTGATCAAATAAGACTTCAATTAACAAAATTGGTACCAGTTCATAAAGTTGCTGAATTTAAAAGAGAAGATAAAGGAGTAATATTCAAAGAAATGGCATTATTTAAAGTTGTTGGAAAAAGAAATAAAATTCAAAAATGCTTAAATGCTTGTAAAAAATTTAATCCCGTAATATTAGATGAAACAAAAACTTCAGCAGTAATTCAAATAACTGCTCTAAGAAGAGAAATTGATAAAATGAATAAAAAATTAAAGCCCTTTGGACTTATTAGCACTTCGAGAACTGGGGCAGTAGCTATGACCAGAGGTGCTAAAATATTTAATTAATTTAATAGGAGAGACGATATGAAAATGTTTTATGAAAAAGATGCAGATGTAAACCTGATTAAGAGTAAAAAAGTTGCTATTTTTGGTTATGGAAGCCAAGGACACGCTCACGCATTAAACCTAAAAGATAGTGGAGTAAAAGAAATTGTTGTGGCATTAAGAGAAGGTTCATCGAGTGCAGCAAAAGCAGAGTCAAAAGGATTAAAGGTAATGAATTTATCTGATGCTGCAGAGTGGGCTGATGTAGTAATGATTCTTACACCAGACGAATTACAGGCAGAAATTTACAAAAATCATATTGAACAAAGAGTAAGAGAGGGAACAAGTATCGCTTTCGCTCATGGTTTAAATGTTCATTACGATTTAATTAAAGCTAGAAAAGATCTAGATGTTTTTATGGTTGCTCCCAAAGGACCTGGTCACTTAGTTAGAAGTGAATATGAAAAAGGAGGTGGAGTGCCTTGTTTATTTGCAGTTCATCAAGATGGCTCAGGAAAGGCAAGAGATTTAGCTCTATCTTATGCTTCAGCAGTTGGTGGAGGAAGATCAGGAATTATTGAAACTACATTTAAAGATGAAGTTGAGACAGATTTATTTGGTGAACAAACTGTATTATGTGGAGGTTTGGTTGAACTAATTAAAAATGGTTATGAAACTTTAGTTGAAGCAGGATATGAACCAGAGATGGCATATTTTGAGACAGTTCATGAAGTTAAATTGATTGTTGATTTAATTTATGAAGGTGGAATTGCAAACATGAATTATTCTATTTCGAATACTGCAGAATATGGTGAATATCAATCTGGACCGAGAGTAGTAAATAAAGAGGAAACTAAAAAAAGAATGAAAGAAGTTTTGTCCGAAATTCAATCTGGAAAATTCACTAAAGAATGGATGGATGAATGCAAAAATGGTCAAAAAAATTTCCTTGCTACGAGAGCTAAATTAGCCGAACATCCTGTAGAAAAAGTTGGTGCAGAACTAAGAGCCATGATGCCTTGGATAGGTAAGAAAAAATTAGTAGATAGCGATAAAAGTTAAATTTTATCAGTAAATTATTGCTACTATAATTCAATTATTTCACTTATACTTTTTTATATAAATTTAAAAAACGAGGGGAATAATGAAGACTAAAAATATAGTAAGAATACTATTGTCATTAGTTCTAGTATTCGGATTTTCTTCAGCATGGGCAAAAACTATTAAATGGTCTATGCAAGGAGACAGTTTAACACTAGATCCACATGCACAAAACGAGGGTCCAACTACTCAAGTATCTAGACAAGTTTATGAAGCTCTAGTTCAAAGAGGCTTGGACATGAAAATAGGGCCTGCTTTAGCAACAAATTGGAAAGCTACTGATCCAAATACTTGGATTTTCACTTTAAGAGAAGATGCTAAGTTTTCAGATGGTTCTGGAATGACATCAGCAGATGTTGTTTTTAGTATATTAAGAGCTAAGCAAAGAACATCTGACTTTAAAGAATACATCAGCACTGTTGCTAATGTTGAAGCGATTGGAGATTACTCTGTTAAAATAACTACAAGTAAACCAAATCCTATTCTTTTAAACCAACTATCAAACATTTTTATAATGTCTAAAGCTTGGTCAGAGAAAAACTTTGCAATGTCTCCACAAAATTGGGATGCAGGACAAGAAACTTTCTCTGCTACTAATGCTATGGGAACTGGTCCTTTTAAAATAACTTTAAGAGAGCCTAACACCAAGACAGTGTTTAAAAGAAATAAACATTGGTGGGGTGAAATGAAGGACAAAAAAGTAACTCAAATTGAATTAATGCCTATTAAAAATGCAGCTACAAGAGTAGCAGCCTTATTATCTGGTGAAATTGATATAGTTACTGATGCTCCTGTCCAAGACTTAAAAAGAATCGGATCTTCTTCAGGTCACAAAGTTGAAAGTACAGCTCAAATGAGAACAATTTTCTTAGGTATGGATCAAGCAGCTGACAAATTAAGAACTGGAAATACAGGTGATAATCCATTTAAGAAAAAAGAAGTAAGACAAGCTCTTTATCAAGCAATTGATATTGAAGCGATCAAGAAAAAAGTTATGAGAGGTTTAAGTGAACCAGCAGGAATTATAACTTTCCCAGGTGTAAATGGATATACAGCTGATCTTGATAAAAGATTACCTTACGATGTTAATGCTGCAAAAAAACTTTTAGCTGACGCGGGTTATCCTAATGGTTTTGACGTTGAACTTAGATGTCCTAATGACAGATATGTAAACGATGAAGCAATTTGTACTGCAGTTGTTGGAATGTTGGGTAAAATTGGAGTTAATGTTAACTTATTTGCTCAAACTAAAAGTAAACACTTCAAAGAGCTTAAAGATGATCAAGGTGATTTCTATATGCTAGGATGGGGTGTTCCAACTTTAGATAGTCACTATGTTTTCCATTACCTGTATGAAACTGGTGCTAGCTGGAACAAAGTTAACTTTAGTAACGCTGATGTTGATGCTGCAATTAGAGTTATGGAAGGTGAAGTTGATTTAGATAAAAGAAATGCTGCAATTGCAAAAGCTTGGAAAATTGTAAAAGATGATATTTCTTATCTTCCTTTACATCACCAAGTAATTTCTTGGGCATCTAAAAGCAATGTTAATGTTCCTATCAGACCGAATAACGAACCGTTATTCAGAACTGCTAGTTTTAACTAATTAAAAATTATTATAAGCCCTTTAAAAATTTAAAGGGCTTATAAATTTAAACCTTCACAAATTGATAAAATATTTTTTTAAAAGGCTGTTTCAATCCGCTTTGGTGATGTTGGTTGTCGCCTTTGTGTCTTTCTCTTTATTTAATTTTGTTGGAGATCCAATCAATAACATGGTTGGAGAAGAAACTTCTGATGAGGAAAGAGCAGAATTAAGAGAAACATTAGGTTTAATGGATCCAATTCATGTACAGTTTTCAAGATTTATAGTTAATGCTTCTAAGGGTGAGTTTGGAATTTCATATCAATTAAGAAGACCTGTTTCAGAATTAATAGTTGAAAGATTGCCTGCAACTATTGAACTTGTGGTTATTTCAGCACTAATTGCACTAATTACTGGTACTTTGTTAGGAGTTTATACAGGCATAAATCGAAAAGGTTTTTTAAGTGATTTTGTCTTAGCCGTCTCCTTGCTTGGAGTTTCACTCCCCACATTTGTAATTGGTATATTATTTATATATTTGTTTGCAGTAATCTTGGGAATATTACCTTCTTTTGGGAGAGGGGAAGTTGTTGATTTAGGTTTTTGGACTACAGGTTTTTTAACAGTTTCAGGACTAAAAGCAATTATACTTCCTTCAGTAACATTAAGCCTTTTCCAAATGACTTATATCATTAGACTTGTGCGAGCAGAGATGATGGAAATATTACAAACAGATTATATTAAATTTGCACGTGCTCGAGGCATTAGTGAAAATAGTATTAAATATAAACATGCATTAAAAAATGGATTGATACCAGTAATAACTATAGCAGGAATAAATATTGGAACTTTAATTGCGTTTTCAATTATTACTGAAACTGTTTTTCAATGGCCTGGAATGGGCTTCTTATTTATTCAAGCAGTTCAATTCGTAGATATACCAATCATGTCAGCTTATTTAGTTTTTATAGCTTTTGTTTTTGTAATGATAAATTTCATAGTTGATATTCTTTATTATTTAATTGATCCAAGAATAAGAGTTAAAGGAGATGCTGCGAGTGGATAACAAAACTTTAAGTACTTGGGAAAGAATAAAAGATAGTGATATTTATCATAGCTTTATTAAATCGCCTACTGCCATTGTATCATCTACTATCTTATTTATAATTTTTTTCTGTTCCTTTTTTGTTGAACTCGTAACACCTTACAATCCCTTTGACCCATCCTCTCTATCATTAATGGATGCATTCACACCCCCATCATGGACAGAAGATGGTCTTGCTAAATTTATTTTAGGTACTGATGGACAAGGAAGAGATATGTTATCAACAATTTTGTATGGATGTAGGATATCTTTAATTGTGGGTTTTTCTGCGATAATTTTTAGCTTAATTCTTGGAGTTGGATTGGGATTAACAGCGGGATTTTTTGGGGGAAAATATGAAATGATAGTAATGAGGTTAACTGATGTTCAGTTAACAGTACCAAGTATTTTGATGGCATTGTTGGTTGATGGAATAGCAAGAGGATTAATCTCGAGAGAAATGCATGATGAAATGGCAATTTATGTTTTAATATTTGCAATCGGGATTTCAGAGTGGCCACAATTTGCTAGAGTTTCCAGAGCTGCAACTTTGGTGGAAAAAAATAAAGACTATGTCTCAGCATCAACAATAATTGGGGTTTCTAATATAATTATTATGTTTAAACATATTTTACCAAACATTTTAAGACCGGTGTTAGTAATAGGAACTATTGGTTTAGCTCTTGCTATTTTAGCTGAGTCTACTTTGAGTTTTTTAGGAGTTGGTGTACCTCCAACAACACCTTCTTTAGGGACATTGATACGACTTGGTAATGACTTTTTATTTTCAGGAGAATGGTGGATAACTTTTTTTCCAGCAATTTTCTTAGTTATTTTAGCATTTTCAATAAATTTATTAGGGGATTGGATGAGAGATACTTTGAATCCAAAATTAAAAAAATGACATTTTTAAAAATAAATAATCTTAGTGTTGATTATCAAATGAGAAAAGAAACAGTTAACGCTGCTAAGAACATAAATATTGAGGTTAACAAAGGGGAAATTTTAGGGTTAGTTGGAGAGTCTGGATCAGGAAAAAGCACAGTGGGAAATGCTATAATAAATTTAATTGATGAACCAGGTAAGGTGTCTAGTGGCTCAGTTATTTTAGGCGATCTTAACATTCATGAAAATTCTGAAAGTATTGTCAAATATAGAGGAAATAAAATTGGGTTGATATTTCAAGATCCTCAAACTTCACTAAACCCAATTCTTACAGTGGGTGAACAATTAATTGAAACAATTCAAACTCATCTTAAATTAAGCAAGGATGAAGCAAAAAATAAATCTATAAATTTATTAAAAGAGGTTGGTATAAAAGATGCAGAGGCAAGATTTGATAATTATCCTCACCAATTCTCAGGTGGAATGAGACAGCGAGTAGTAATTTCTCTAGCTCTATGTTGTGAGCCAGAATTGTTAATTGCAGATGAACCAACAACAGCATTAGATGTATCAATTCAATCTCAGATTTTAGATCTAATTAAAAAATTAACAAAAGAAAGAAACCTTGCAGTCATCTTAATTACTCATGATATGGGGGTTATAGCTGAGACTGCAGACCGAGTTGCAGTTATGAAAAGTGGCAATTTAGTTGAAATTGGTGAAACAAAAAAAATATTAACTAAACCACAAGAAAATTATACTAAAAGTTTAGTAAGTTCAGTTCCACCAACTAATAAAAAAATTTCAAGATTTGTAATAGTTGAAAAAGAAAATAGCGACAAAAAAGAAAATAATATCAAAATATTAAACAGATGGACAAAAAAAGGAATAATAGATCAAGATCTAGTACAGATAAAAAATTTGAGTAAAAGTTTTGATGATAATTTTTTTACAGAAAGTTCTAAGAATTCGGTTATGGCTGTTAACGATGTTTCATTTGTAATAAAAGAGGGTGAATCTTTTGGCTTAGTAGGAGAAAGTGGAAGTGGAAAATCTACAATTGCAAAAATGATTGTAAATTTATTTAAACCTACTTCTGGAGATATCTTCTTTGACAATGTTTGTATTACAAAAATAAAACAAAGATCTGAATTAATGAAATTTAGAAAACAAATTCAAATGATATTTCAAGATCCTTATTCTTCACTAAATGGAAGATTAAAAGTAAAAGATATAATTGCAGAACCGATCACACTTCATAACCCATCAATATCAAATATAGATTTAAATAATTATATTTATGATTTGCTGGAGTCTGTAGAATTAACTCAAAAATCTGCAGATCGATATCCACATGAATTTTCAGGAGGACAGAGACAGAGAATATCAATTGCAAGAGCACTTGCCACACAACCAAGACTTTTAGTTTGTGATGAACCTACCTCTGCTTTGGACGTAAGTATCCAAGCCCAAATATTAAATTTACTTAAAGATCTTCAGGAACAATTAAATTTAACAATATTGTTTATAAGTCATGACCTACCTGTCGTTAGACAAATGTGTGATAGAATTGGTGTCTTAAAAGATGGCAAATTATGTGAAGTTTCAAATACTGAGGATTTATTTTTAAAACCAACACATGAATATACAAATGAGCTTTTACGGTTAATGCCTAAAATTGAATCTATTTATAATTAATTTTTCTAAAGCCTAAAATGGTCTATTAAAAATGATAATTATACTAATTATTTTGCAATCTCTCTCATAGATTGTATTATAGATTTTCTAAAAATTTAAGTTATGAGCAATAAAGATAGAGTCTTTATATTTGATACTACTATGCGAGATGGTGAGCAATCGCCTGGTGCTTCTATGAGTCTAGAAGAAAAAATTCAAATTGCCAGAGTGTTTGATGAATTAGGTATCGACATTATTGAAGCAGGTTTTCCTATCGCTTCACCAGGGGATTTTGAAGCTGTTTCAGAAGTAAGTAAAATTTTAAAAAATTCTGTTCCTGCAGGACTTTCAAGGCACTCAGTAAAAGATATTGATAGAGCTTATGAAGCTCTAAAGCATGCACCAAGATTTAGAATACATACATTTATTTCTACAAGTCCGTTACACATGAAGCATAAATTAAATATGTCTCCAGAAGATGTCTATGAATCAATTGGAAAACATGTTGCTTATGCAAGAAAGTTTACTGATGATGTTGAATGGTCTTGTGAAGATGGAACAAGAACTGATATGGATTACATGTGTAAAACTGTAGAGCTTGCAATTAAAAATGGAGCTACAACAATTAATATTCCCGATACAGTCGGTTACACAATACCATCTGAGTTCACTAAAATTATAGAAACTTTATTAAATAAAGTTCCAAATATTGATAAAGCAATTTTATCAACTCATTGTCATAATGATTTAGGTTTAGCAGTAGCTAACTCATTAGCTGGAGTTCAAGCTGGAGCAAGACAAATTGAATGTACAATAAATGGATTAGGAGAAAGAGCAGGAAATGCTGCTCTAGAGGAAGTTGTTATGGCAATTAAAACAAGACCTGATTTAATGCCATATGAAACTGGAATTAATACAACACTTTTAAGCAAAGCTTCAAAAATTGTTTCAAACGCAACAGGATTTCCTGTTCAATACAATAAAGCCATCGTTGGAAAAAATGCTTTTGCTCATGAGGCAGGAATTCATCAGGATGGAATGTTAAAAAATAGACAAACATATGAGATAATGACACCTGAAAGTGTAGGGGTTAAACAAACATCATTAGTAATGGGAAAGCATTCTGGTCGACATGCATTTAAAGATAAGTTAAACAGCTTAGGCTATCCAGATTTAACTGACGATGTAGTAGGAAATGCATTTGCAAAATTCAAAGTCTTAGCAGATAAGAAAAAACATGTTTACGATGAAGATATTATTGCCTTAGTAGATGATAGTTTAATTGTAGATAATAAAGTAAATGCAATAACTCTTAAATCTCTAAAAGTTTTTGCTGGAACAGGAGAACCACAAAAAGCAGAAATGACTTTGGATGTTTATGGTGATGTTAAAAACGCAACAGAAACTGGAGATGGTCCAGTGGATGCAATATTCAAATGTATTAAAACTTTATATCCTCACGATGTTAACTTACAGCTTTATCAAGTTCATGCAGTTACAGAAGGTACAGATGCACAAGCAACAGTAAGTGTAAAGATAGAGGAAAAGGGTAAAACAACAGTAGGTCAAGCTGCTGATACAGATACTTTAGTTGCATCAGCAAATGCTTACATAAATGCATTAAATAAAATGATAATTAAGCGAGATAAAACAGCTCCTATGGAGCAAGAAAGTCAGAAAGTAAGAGGGATATAATGGGGTTATTTAGCAGTGTTAAAAAAATATGGAGCCAAGATATGGCAATTGATCTTGGAACAGCAAACACACTTGTAGTTTTAAAGGGTCAAGGTGTAGTTCTTAATGAGCCATCAGTGGTAGCGATAGTTGATCAAGGTGGTAAAAAAAATGTATTAGCTGTTGGAGATGAAGCAAAAACAATGCTTGGAAGAACACCAGGTAACATTAGTGCAATTAGACCTTTAAGAGATGGTGTTATCGCAGATTTTATAGTCACTGAAGAAATGATCAAACATTTTATTAAAAAAGTTCATAAAGGAAGTACATTTGCAAATCCTAGAATTTTAATTTGTGTACCAACTGGTTCAACACCAGTTGAAAGAAAAGCAATTCAAGATAGTGCTCTAGCAGCAGGTGCAAGAAGAGTTCAATTAATTGAAGAACCAATTGCAGCAGCTATTGGAGCAAATCTGCCAATTTCTGAAGCAACTGGTTCAATGATTGTAGATATTGGCGGGGGTACAAGTGAAATCGCAGTAATGTCTTTAGGTGGGTTAGTTTACTCTAAATCTTTAAGAGTTGCAGGTGACTCAATGGATACAGCAATCGTAGATTATATGAGAAAAGAATATAATTTATTAATTGGTGATACTACCGCTGAAAAAATAAAAAAAGAAATGGGAACAGCTGTACCAACGGGAACAAATACTTATCCAGTTAAAGGAAGAGATTTAAGATCAGGTACTCCAAAGGAAGTTAATATTACAGAAGAAGATACGGCTGAAGCACTAAATGATATTATGAAACAGATGGTTGGAGCAATTAAAGATGCGTTAGAAAATACTCCTCCTGAGTTGTCAGCTGATTTAGTTGATATGGGTTTAACTTTAACAGGTGGTGGTGCTTTATTAAAAAATATCGATAAAAGGTTTTCTAAAGAAACAGGTTTACCAGTTCATATAGCAGATGATCCATTATCTTGTGTTGCTGTCGGTACAGGTAAAGCTTTGGATCAAGAAGAAACTTTTTCTACTATGTTATCTGAATATTAGGAAAAATGGCTACTGGCAGAGATGATTTTGTAATTGCCATCAGGTCAGCTTTCTTAAAAAAAAAAGATAAACAAAAATTTTCTTTACTAACTTTAATTATTTTATCAATTTTTGTAATTGTTCTAAGTAATTTTAATTTTAAAGCAATACAATTTGTTAAATTAGGAATTAATGAAGTAATTTATAGATCATCTCATATTGCATCAATTCCAGAAAATAAATTAAAAGAAATAACTTCAAAATTCAAATCACATATGGACTTATATGAAAGTTATCAGAAAGATTTAATTAAAATAGAAAATTCTGATCAACTTAAATTACAAAATAAGTTTTTAACTGCAGAAAATAAAAAGCTTAGAGAGTTACTTGATGAAAGTATAAATTCACAAGAAATTTTTGCCAGAGTTTTAATTGATAAAGACAGCCCATATTTAAAATCAGTAGTATTAAATAAAGGCACAAAAGATAAAGTAAAAATTGGAATGGCAGTTATTGATGATGTTTATCTAGTTGGCCAGATAATTGAAGTAAATTATACTAATTCAAGGGCATTACTATTGTCTGACCTTAATAGTAAAATACCATCTGTTCTAGAGCCAGATGACATACAAGCTGTAATTTCTGGTACGGGAAGTGAATTTGGAAAAATCGAACATACTCAAGAAGAAATTATAGAAGATTTTAAAAATAAAGAAATTTTTGCTTACACCTCAGGTCTTGGTGGTTTATTCAAACCTGGTATACCAATTGGAAAAATTAACAACATATCAGAAGGAAAAATTAATTTTTTTTCTGATTTTACACAACTCAACTATGTAAAAATAGTTTCTTATAAAATAGGTCTTGAAGAATAATGTCATCACTTAATAAAAGTCCTTTTTTAAAAATATTCTTATCCTACGTACCATTTATGATGTTATTTTTTTCTGTATTTAACGAATTTGATTTTAATTATTTAAAACTTGATTATTTTGCTTTTAATTTTGTTCATCTATTAATTTTCTTTTGGACTTTAAGAAATCCTGATCAACTAGGTTATCTAGCAATTTTCTTTGCAGGAATAATTAATGATGTTGTAATAGGTATACCAATAGGAATAAGTAGTTTTTGTTACCTTATTCTTTGCTCAGTAACAGCTTACATAAGAAACATTACTTTGACTCCAAACTTTATGAAGGACTGGATATCATTATTATTCACAATTTTATTAATAAATTCAATTCAAGTGATTATTTTGGATTTAGTCTTTTTAATTAAAGTTGATTACACAAATTATTTGATTAATTCAGGTTTTACTTTTTTATTTTATCCAATATTTTTTTTATTTTTTAATTTTTTAAACGAAAGAATTTCATATCAAACAAATGATTAAATCTAATTCAGGAATAAGAAAAACAGATGTAATTAATAGAAGGATGTTCATAATTGGAGCAGCAAAAGTAGTAGTTTTTGTTGGTATAGTTGCTCGTTTGTTTTCTCTTCAAATAAACGAAAATAAAAAATATCTTACTCTTTCAGACAAGAACAGAATTAGAGAATGGAAACTCCCACCTACAAGGGGTAATATTGTTGATTATTTTGGAAATATAATTGCGGGGAATTTAAAAGTTTATCAATTACATATAATTCCAGAGCAAGTTGAGAATTTTAATTATTTACTAGTTAGATTGAAAAATCTTTTAAATCTAAGTGACAAAAGAATTGCAAGAATAAATAAATTAAAAGCAGAGCTAAAACCGTGGGACAGTATTATTGTTTCTGAAAACTTAAGCTGGAGTCAATTTGTAAAAATTAATAATTATTTATACGATCTTGTTGGTGTAAAACCAGTAATGACAATCTCCAGAAACTATCCATTTAATGATGTATATACACATGTTCTTGGATATGTGAGTCAACCAAATGAACAAGAAATTTTAGAAAATGAAATTATCCAAGAAAGATTTGTACCAGGAATGAAAATTGGAAAACTGGGCATAGAGAAAAGACTTGAAAATCATTTAATTGGAACAAATGCTATTCAAAGATATGAAGTAAATGCTTACGGTAAAAGAATTAATCAACTCGAGCATCAAAAAGGTGAGCAAGGATCAAAAATACGTTTAACTGTAGACACAGAAATACAAAAAGCTTGTGGGAAATTGTTAAATGAAAAAGCAGGATCTATAAGTGTAATGGATATCTATACTGGAGATATAATAGCAATGTATTCATCTCCATCTTATAATCCAAATTTATTTTTGTTCGGAATAAGTCAAGATGAATGGCAATTAATTAGAAATAATCCATTAAAACCATTAATAAACAAAACTCTTTCGGGTCTATACTCGCCAGGTTCAACAATAAAACCTATCGTTGCGCTTTCAGCTTTAGAAAACAAAGTAATAGATACAAAGTTTAAAGTTAAATGCACCGGAAAAATGGAGTTATATGGACAAACATTTCACTGTTGGAAGGAAAAGGGACATGGCTGGGTTAGTTTGAAAAATGCAATGAAACAATCTTGTGATACATATTTTTATGAGGTTGCTAGGTTATTAGGTGTTGATAGATTAAACATTACAGCTGAAAAGTTTGGTTTAGGTAAAAAAGTTCTTGGCGATTATTTTGATAATGAAAAAAAAGGATTATTTCCAAATACAAAATGGAAAAAAAATAATCTTGGTAAAGGCTGGGTATTAGGAGAGACCTTAATAACAGGTATTGGTCAAGGCTATACACAAACAACTCCTTTACAACTTTGTATGATGACAGCACAAATTGCAAATGGAGGCTTTGCTGTGAAACCGAAAATAATAGTGGATAGTAATCCAATTTCTTATGAAGATGCAAAACAATCAATGGAAAGTGGGTTATTATTTGATACCGATTCTGTAGAATTATTAGACAAAAAGTTATTTAAAAACCAAAAAAATATTAAGATTGTTCAAGAAGCAATGTTTGCTTCGACCAATGAAAGATTTGGAACTTCTTATAAATCAAGAATTGATGACCCTAAATATCAATTTGCAGGAAAAACTGGAACAGCCCAGGTCAAGAGAATTAGCAAAAGAGAGAGAGAATTGGATTTAGAATTGGAGCAAATACCATACAAAGATAGAGATCATGCTTTGTATATTGCTTTTGGCCCATATGTTAACCCGAGATATGCGCTTAGTATAATTGTTGAGCATGGCGGTTCAGGAAGTAAGGCGGCAGCACCAATTGCAAAAAAATTATTTAAATTAATCATCGACAGACATGATTTAAGAAATAAACAATCAAATTTTGAGAGGATTACCATTTAAATGTTTCAGCACGATAGATTGAGTAATGAGATTACATTATTTCAAAAAATAAAAAACTTAGATTATATACTATTAATTTCTGTCATCCTTCTTTCTGTATTAAGTATTTTTGTTATGTATTCTACAGATGGTGGTGAAATACTTTTTCATACAAAAAATCATTTTGTAAAACTTGCAGTTTTTTTTCCCTTAATGATTTTTGTGGCTTTCTTTAACATAAAATTTTGGCATAACTTTTCTTATATAATCTACTTTATAATAATACTTTTATTAATTTACGTTTCATTTTTTGGAATCAAGTCCTCTGGTTCACAAAGATGGATGGATCTTTATTTATTTGTTCTGCAACCTTCAGAACTTATGAAAATAGCAATCATAATGTGTCTTGCAAAATACTTTCATAGAATAAAAATAGAAAATGTTAATTCATTTACTAGTATAACTATTGTTTTATCGATTATAATAATTCCAATAATTTTTGTAATTTCTCAACCAGATCTTGGTACATCTATATTAATTGCTTTAAGTGGATTAATTATATTGTGGTTAGGAGGTATGAAAATTAAATATTTTATATATTCATTTATTACTTTCTTAATTTCGCTTCCATTTATAATCTCATTTCTTAAACCATATCAAAAACTAAGAATATTAACTTTTTTAGATCCAGATAGAGATCCATTGGGTGCTGGATATCAAATTATACAGTCAAAAATAGCTATCGGCTCAGGCGGCCTTAATGGAAAAGGTTTTTTAAAAGGAACTCAGAGCTATTTAGATTTTTTACCTGAAAAACATACAGATTTTATATTTACTTTATTTTCAGAGGAGTTTGGTTTTATAGGTTCAGTTGGTCTATTAATATTATACTCAATAATAATTTTTAGAATTGTTAGAATAGGAACTATTTCAAGAAGTAATTTTGCTAGACTTTTTTGTTTTGGTTATGCTTTTGCAATTTTTATTTATATTGTAGTAAATTTATCCATGGTTTTGGGTCTGCTACCTATAGTTGGTTCTCCATTACCCATCATGTCGTATGGAGGTTCTTCAATGTTAGCCACTATGATTGGTTTTGGTATAGTATTGAGTGCAAAAATTAATCATAAACAAATGATTGCATAATTTGTCACCCTGATAATTTAATATTTACTTGTATAACAATTTTATGAATAAAAATCTTAAAGTGGGAATAGTTGGAGCAGGAATTCAAGGTGTATCTAACGCATTGTTTCTTCAAAAAAAAGGTTTCAATGTAACTATTTTTGATAGAGACAACCCCGGTAGCCAAGCCGCCTCTTATGGTAATGCAGGTCACTTTTCACCATATGCATCTCTTTCTTTAAACAGAACTGACGTTCTAGCAGATGTGCCTGCAATGTTGCTTAGTTCTTCAGGTCCACTCGCTTTAAAATGGAATTATGTTCCTAAAATGATTCCGTGGTTTATAAAATTTATAATGAATACTACTAAAACTAAGATGATGCATACTGCTAAAAATATGCACCAAATTTTAGATCTAGCTTTACCTGCATATGATGAATTATTTGAAGAGATAGACTTAGAAGGTTTGGTTGAAAATAAAGGAATTCTTTATATCTGGAATGATAAAGATTTAAAAAGCAGAGAATTAGAAATTAAAGTTAGAGATGAACTAGGTGTTGAACAACAATTGGTCACTAAAGCAGAAATACACGATCTTGAACCACATATTAAACCATTTTACCATGCAGGCGTATATTATCCTTATGCAAGACATGCAAGAAATCCTAAAAGAATTCTTTTAAAATTGTTTGATTTATTTTTGCAAAAAGGTGGAAAATATAACAAAGTAAATATTAAAGATATTAGTTTTGATGAAGAAAAACCAGTTTTTAAAACTGAAACTCAAAGTTACGTTTTTGATAAAGCAGTAATAGCGTGTGGTGCTTTTTCAAAAAAATTAACAGATAATCTTGGTGAAAAAATACCTTTAGATACAGAGCGTGGATATCATGTTCATTTCAAAAATTGTGATCATTTATTAAGTCGACCTGTAATATTTTCTAACCGTGGATTTGGAATTACACCGATGGAACAAGGTTTAAGAGTTGTTGGAACTGTAGAATTTGGCGGATTAGATAATCCATTATCTAAATCAAGAGTTAAAAATTTGATAAATAATGCAAAATATATGCTTGGTGATTTACCTGAGCATGAGGATGAATGGTTAGGATTTAGACCAACTTTACCAGATTTTTTACCTGTTATGGGACCATCAAAAAATCATAAAAATATTTATTATTGTTTTGGGCATCATCATTTAGGATGGACTTTGGGTCCAATTTCTGGAAAGATTGTTTCAGGGATGATAGCGAACGAAAATACAAATTTAGATTTAAAACCTTATAGTTCGCTTAGATTTAGTTAAGTGACTAAAGATAATAATTTTTTAGCTTATTTATATCTATTTTTAACAGTAACTTTCTGGGCAGGAAATTTTGTAGTAGGTAAACTTGCAAGTTTTTATGAAGTTCCACCTTTTTCACTAAATTTTTATAGATGGCTTTTTGCTTGGTTGATTTTAGCACCTTTTACAATTCCTGAAATATTAGAGAAAAGAAACTATATAATTAAAAACTATAAGCTTTTCATTATTTTGGGAGTTACAAGTATTACAGTATTTAATTCAATTGTTTACTATTCATTAAATTTTACTCAGGTGATTAGTGGAGTTTTAATGATTTCAACGATACCTGTGATGATCATGTTTTTTTCATCAATTTTAAAAATTGAAAAGACAAATATTTTTCAAATTATAGGAGTAGTATTCTCTTTTGCAGGTGTAATTATGATTATAACAAAAGCAAATATAGAGATATTGAAAAATTTAGATTTTAATAAGGGAGACATAACTATGGTTATAGCAATGTTCTCATGGGCTTTATATTCTACATTGTTAAAAGGAAATAAATATGAATTAACTCAAATATCATTACTTCAAGTAGTAATTACTTTTGGTTTAATATTTTTGATACCAGTTTATTTTATTGAATATCAAATTGGGTTTAGAATTAATTTAGAATTACCATTTATTTTAATTCTATCTTATGTAGTTTTGTTTCCAGGTTTGGCATCTTTTATTTTATGGATAAAGGGAATATCTATGATTGGTGCTAATCGATCTGGTGTTTTTTTACACCTAATGCCAATTTTGAGCGCAATAATGGCGATGATTTTTTTTAGTGAAAAATTTATGTTTTATCATATTTTAGGCGCTTGTTTTATTATTACAGGAATATTGTTATCAAATAAGAAAGTTAAAAATGCTTAAAGTCGCTATTTTAGATGATTATCAAAATGTTGCTCAACAATTTGTAGATTTAGAAAAACTATCTGGAAAATATGAATTCAAGATTTTTAGTGAACCTTTTGTAGATGAAGCAGATGCAATTGATCAGTTAGTTGATTTTGAGGCTCTTTTAATAATGAGAGAAAGAACTTCAATTACAAAAAATCTTATTGATAATTTAAGTGATTTAAAATTTGTTATCACTAGTGGATTAAGAAATAGATCTATAGACCTAGAAGCTGCTAAAAAAAGGAAAATTATAGTATGTGGAACAGACATTAATATTAATCCTACACCTGAACTTACTTGGGCACTAATTCTTGGTTTAGCTAGAAACTTTAAAGAAGAATTTGATAATATGTATCAAGGATATTGGCAAACTACTATTGGTGTTGAGTTAAAAGGAAAAATATTAGGATTAATTGGATTAGGGAGAGTAGGAAGTGAAGTTGCAAAAATTGGAAAAGCTTTTGGAATGCAAGTTATGGCTTGGAGTGAAAATTTAAGTTTAGATAAATGCAAAGAGCTAGATGTATTACCATGTAGCAAAGAAGATTTAATTAAAAACTCAGATGTGTTGTCTATTCATGTGCAAGGTGGAGAGAGATATAAAGATTGTATAACATTGAAAGAGTTGGACAATATGAAGAAGACAGCCTTTTTAATTAATACTTCGAGAGGTCCAATAGTTAATGAAGATGATTTGATTATAGCATTATCTACGAATGTAATTGCTGGAGCTGGAATTGATGTTTATGAAAAAGAACCTTTACCTGAAAATAATAAATTAAGATTTTTACCCAACGCTCTGTTAACTCCACATATAGGATATGTAACAGCAGAAAATTACAGCATTTTTTATAATCAAATGATCGAGGGATTGGAGGCTTGCGTTAATGGAAAGCCAATTAGAGTTTTAGAGTAACCATGGAGTTACCAGTCGTAAATCATGAAGATTATTTTGCAAAAATTGGAGACGATCACAAATTTCCAATAAATAAATTTAGTGAACTTGCAAATTATTTAATTAAAAAAAATGTAGTCAAAAAGTTTCATAAACCTTATCCATGTTCAACTGAAACACTAAATTTTGCTCATTCTGAAAAATATATAAGAGATATTAAAAACAAAACTTTAGACAAAGATGGTGTTAAAAAAATAGGTTTTCCTTTGGTAGATAGTGTTGTTCAGAGATCTTTAATCGCAACAGGAGGGACTGTTTTAGCATCAAAACTTGCAATAAATTATGGAATTTCTTGTAATACAGCTGGAGGAAGTCACCACGCTAATTATGATGGTGGTGCCGGTTACTGTGTATTTAATGATGTAGCAGTCGCAGCTCATTATTTACTTAACAGGGGCCTAGCAAATAAAATTTTGATTGTAGATCTTGATGTACATCAAGGAAATGGAAATTCAGATATTTTTAAAGAAAATAGAAATGTTTTTACATTTAGTATGCATTCAAAAACTAATTATCCTGCAAAAAAATCTTTTAGTGATTTAGATGTAGAGCTGGAAGACAACACTGAAGATGACACTTATATCAAAACATTAAAGCACTATTTAACTAAGTTAAATCAAGAAAATTTTGATTTTGTTTTTTATATAGCTGGAGTAGACATTCATTTTAATGATCGATTAGGAAAATTAAAAATTTCTGATCAAGGTGTAAAGTTGAGAGATGAGCTTGTAATAGAAAATTTTTATTCAAAAAGAATACCTTTTTGTGGTGTTTTAGGAGGAGGATACAATAAGGATTTTGAAAAATTAGTAGAATTACATTCTTTGTTACATCAAACTTGTGCTAAATATATTTAAATGACAAAAAAAATTAACCCCAACCTTACAGCTGAACAAAAATTGATTTTGTTTGAGGAAGGCACAGAACTTGCTGGATCAAGTGAGCTTAATCATGAAAAAAGAGAAGGAAGTTTTCATTGTGCAAATTGTGGTGAGAAATTATTTGATTCAAATACTAAATATGAAAGTGGATCTGGTTGGCCATCCTTTTATGAATCTTTGCCAGATGTATTTGAAACAAAAACAGATTATCATTTAGGTTATGGAAGAACAGAATATCATTGTAAAAAATGTGGTGGTCACCATGGACATATGTTCGATGACGGTCCAGAACCAACTGGAAAAAGATATTGCAATAATGGTGTTTGTTTAGTTTTTAAACCAAAAACTTAAGTATAATTTTAATTTTTTAGTAAGTCTTGAAGTTTGTTTTCTTTTTCTAGTGCTCTTACTTCGTCATAGCCACCTATATGTTGCTCATCAAAAAAAATTTGTGGAATTGTTCTTTTTCCATTAGCTTTTTTAATCATTTCATCCATTGCTCCATCAACTTTTGAAATATCAATTTCATTATAAGGCGCATTATTTCTAGCTAATAATCTTTTTGCAGCCTCACAATAATTACACAGCGGACCTGTATACATGGTAATTTTTTTCATGAACTATAGATAGTCACCTTTTTTAATTTTACTAGCTATTTCTTTTCTAGAATATTCAAATTTTTTTCGATGTTTTATACTTTTTTGATTTACTCTTTTTCTCCATAACCTGAAAGATGATGGTTTTAGAGATCTTCGCATAATTTTAATTACATCAGATTCTTTCTTCCCTGTTTTTTTTTCAATTTCCTCAAAAGTGATCCTATCTGCCCAGGCTGCCCAAATGATCCAATCCGGATCGTCCATTTTGGGCTCTGGGTTTTTGACTCTGGTAACTGGTCTGTGACCTTTTTTTTTCATAAATCCTTTATATTTGAAAAAAAAATTTAATGCATTTTTTTTAGCCTCTGATATTATGTTTTAGATAGTCCTTCTTAGCCATCTTTAGCTCCCGGTTTTTAAGGACTATCTTTTTTTATGCTCCCCCTAGATTTTATACTTTATTTACAGATAATTATTTTTTTATTTATTACACCCGGAACTCCTAGAATTGTCATCATTTCTTATTCAATGAATTATGGAGTTGGAAAATGTATATGGTCTGCATTTGGTGATGTAACTGCAAATTTGATTCAGGCAACTTTAGTAATTTTTGTCATTGGATCTTTTTTTTCAGACAACTCAATGATACTTAACGCGTTTAAATGGATTGGAATAATTTATTTATTATATTTAGCTTATGATATTTATAAATCTAGACCAAAAAGTATTTTAAGCGAAGGAGAAATAGAAAAAAGTAACTTATCTTTTTTTAGAGATGGTTTTTTAGTTGCTGGTACAAGTCCTAAGGCTTGGATGTTTTTTCCTTTTATTTTTCCTCAATTTATTGACTTTAATTCTAATTTATTGGTTCAATTTGTAATTTTAATTACAACTTACATCGTTTTAGATTTTTTATCTTTAATTGGCTACGCAATGCTCGCACAAAAATTAATAAAGTGGATAACTGCTAATCCAAAAACAATTAATACAATTTCTGCGAGTGTTTTAGTAATTATTGCCGCAATAATTGTTGTAACTCAACAATATTAATTAGATTTGGCCTTTATTGCCACTTGCATAAAATAAAATTTCTTTATTTAATCACTTATTAATTAATTAATTAAAGAGGAAATAAAATGAGATTAAATAAAATAATTTTAAGTTTTGTTTCTGCATTAGTAATTTTATTTTCAACTTCAGTTGCATCATTTGCAAAAGTTGTTGGTGACAAAATTATTTTAGGTGCTGCGATTTCCTTAACTGGTAAATACTCATCAAATGGTGTTCATACTCAAAATGGTTATAACATGGCCGTTGACAGAATTAACAGCATGGGGGGTGTTAAAGTTGGTGGAAAGACTTATAAGTTTGACATTATTTATTACGATGATGAATCAAATCCTAAGAGAGCTGCACAGCTTGCAGAAAGATTAATTTCACAAGATGGTGTTGAGTTTATGCTTGGCCCTTACAGTTCTGGTTTAACTAAAGCGATTGCGCCAGTGACTGAAAAATATGGTGTTCCAATGGTTGAAGCAAATGGTGCATCTAGATCTTTGTTTACTAAAGGTTACAAATATCTATTTGCTGTATTAGCTCCAGCTAATTTATATCTTGATGTTGCTATCGAAACAGCAGTTGAGTTAAATGGTGGAAAACCAGTAAGAATTGCACAAGCGTTTGAACAAGATGCATTCTCACAGGACGTTAGATTAGGTATTTTAGATGCCGCAGAAAGAACTGGTTCTAAAATCATAATCGACGATAAATTGCCTAAAGAGCTAAATGATATGGCTGCTACTTTGGTTAAAGTAAAACAGATGAAACCAGATGTACTTGTTGTATCAGGCCACACAAAAGGTGCATTAACTGCGATCAGACAAATTGCTGAAATGAAAGTTGATGTTCCAATGTTAGCTATGACTCACTGTGATGCTGCTAAGCTATCTAAACAGCATGGTAAAAATTCACAGTATGCACTTTGTGCTTCTCAATGGCACAAGTCACTAACTTATAAAGATGATTTCTTTAAAGATGGTATGACTTATGCTGCAGACTTTGAAAAAGAGTTTGGATATGATCCACCTTACCAATCTGCTGAATCTTCAGCTGCTTTATTGGTATTCAAAGATGCATTTGAAAGAGCAAATTCTTTCGATCAAAAGAAAGTAAGAGATGCTCTTGCAGCTACGAATATGCAAACATTCTATGGAAATATTAAATTTGCACCTGGTGGTCAGAACGTTGACAAACCAATGGTACTTTTCCAAGTAATGTGTGATGCTTCAGGAAGTTGTGAAAACAAAGTTGTTGCTCCATTAAAATGGGCATCAGCTAAGTTGATACATCCAATTCCTAAGTGGTCAGAAAGATAAAATAAAATACTTAAGCCCCCTAGCCATAGGGGGCTTTTTTTTATATAACCCAAAAATACTTTTTATGGATTTTCTTGTATTTCAATATCCTATGATAACTCTTCAAGCTTGCTTGGATGGTATTTTGCTAGGAGTTTTGTTTGCATTGATTGCATATGGAATGGCTCTTCAATGGGGTGTGATGAATATAATTAACATTGCTCAAGGAGATCTTGTAATTTTAGGAGGATACATTGCATACTTTATGTATCTCTATGGTATTCATCCAGCATGGGGAGTTATAGTTGCGCCAGTAATAATGTACTTTGTTGGTATAGCAATTTACAAACTCGTTATTAATAAAGTAGTAGATAGAGATCTATTTATCTCTATTTTAGCTACTTTTGGAATAAGTATTCTTTTCATGCAATTAATGAATTTTGCATTTGGTGCAGACGTTGTACTTGCAAATTCTGGTTATGGAACAACTATGTTGTTTGATAACAATGTTGTGTTACCAAATTCAAAAATATTTTCAGCGTTTATTAGCATTGTATTTGCAGTTTGTTTGGTAATTTATATGAAAAAATCAAAGCTAGGACGTGCAATTAGAGCTACAGCTCAAAATGCAAGAGCTGCAAAGA
>CACNVV010000009.1 GCA_902624015.1 uncultured Pelagibacteraceae bacterium | reverse complement strand
GGATTTGTTATTCAGCTTCATATAGCAGCCATGTTTTTACCTTCACTAGTTACCGGAAATTTAATTAAAAAATTTGGTCATAGTAAAATTATGTATGCGGGGGTTTTATTGTTTTTAGTCACAATTATTACCAGTTTATTTGAACAGAATTATATTAATTATATGATTGCACTTATTTTTCTGGGGCTAGGGTGGAACTTTCTATTCATTTCAGGAACAAGCTTACTTGTTTTGTGTTACAGAGAAGAGGAAAAATTTAGAGCTCAAGGGTATAATGATTTAATTGTTTATTCTATACAAGCATTAGCCAGTTTGTCTGCTGGAGTATTTCTAAGCTTGACTAGCTGGAAAACTATGAATTTGATATGTTTGATTTTTCTAATTATCATAGCTCTATCTACCATAAGAGCTGACTTAAAAAAAAACCCCAGTAATTAAATTACTGGGGTTTTTTGAATTAAGATAAAAAATTATCTTTGTTTTTTAGTTTTGAATTTTCCGCCTTTAACTTCTTGTTCTAAGAAAGAACCTTCAGCTTCACCAACACTAGTAAAAGTTACTCCAGTAGCACCTTCGTAATTAATCTTTTTACCTTTTGCTAGTAAGTCTAAACCTTTCTTAAGTTCACCTGGATAAATTTTAGTTCCAGGAGCATTAGCAACATCCATTACATTTTTTGCAATTGATGCTCTGTCAGCAGAGTTACCTGCTTGCATTGCAAGAACGATTAAAGCAGCTGCATCGTAAGATTCACCTGTGTAAGGACCAGAAGCTTCTACACCCCCAGCTTTTGCAACTTCAGCAAATATACCTGCACCTTTACCAGTAGAACCTGGTAATGATCCAAATGATTTACTTAAATCTTTTCCGAATGCATCAACTAAAGATTGACCAATCATACCATCTGATAAAATAAATCTATCAAACGCACCAGAGTCTAAAGAAGCTTGAATAATTCCTTTTCCTCCTTGGTCAAGATAACCAATAACTGCTACAGCATCACCACCAGCAGAAGCAAGAGTTGCTACTTCAGATGAGTAATCTGCTTTTCCATCTTCGTGAGCAGTTACAGTTGTAACCTTAATACCATGAGCTTCAACTGCTGCTTTGTAAACATCAGCTAAACCTTTACCATAGTCATTGTTAGTATAAGTGATTGCAACACTTTTTACTTTTCTGTCTTTAGTTATATCAGCTAAAATTTGACCACCTCTAGCATCTGATGGAGCAGTTCTAAAGAAATACCCTTTGTCATCTAGAGTTGTTAATCCTGGAGAAGTAGCTGAAGGTGAAATCATTACTACACCATTTGGTACAGCAACGTTAGTTGCAATAGCACCAGTTACACCTGAACAGTCTGCTCCCATAATTGCAGCTACACCACCTGAAATTAAACCTTCAGCTGCAGCTGTTGCCGCTGCTGAGTCAACACAAGTTGAGTCTGCTCTTACTGGCTCAATTTTTTTTCCACCTAATAGCGAACCTGAATCAGAAGCTTCTTTAAATGCAAGCTCTGCAGATGCAGCCATAGCTGGAGTTAGAGATTCAATAGGACCAGTGAACCCTAAAATGATCCCCATTTTAATCGAATGTCCGTCTGCCATTACATTTGAACCAAAACTTGATACAAACATAAATACAGCGATAAATAGTTTTCTCATTATCTTCCTCTTTATTGTTAACAATTTATAAAAGCTAATTTAAGTATGAATACAATCAATATTCAATGACAAAATTATCCTATTTTAGATGGGTTAATTGATACGGATTATCTTATTGAGAAAGGGTCTAGAGAAGGTTCGTCTGATGTGTAGAACCAAGTTGTTTTTACTCTTGTATAGTCTTTAATTGAATCAATTCCTGCTTCTTTACCATATCCACTATCCTTGATACCCCCAAATGGAGCTGAGGGTGAAATTAATCTATAAGTATTTACAAAAGTTATTCCTGCTCGGATAGCATTAGATACCCTCATGCCTCTTGCTAGATCACTAGTATAAACACCCGAAGAAAGACCATATTGATTGTCGTTCATTAATTCTATTACTTCTTTTTCAGTATCAAATTTCATCACTGATAAAACAGGTCCAAACAATTCATTTTTAGCAGCTGGTAAATTATGATTTTCACACTCAATAATTGTTGGTGGGAAATAATAACCTTCATTTGAAAAAGGATGTCTTTTACCACCACATTTAATTTTTCCACCTTGTTCAACAGTTAATTTAATATTTTTTTCTATTACTTCTAATTGTTTAAAGTTACTCAAGGGACCCATTTCAGTATCAGAATCCATTGGAGCACCTATTTTAATTTTTTCTGCTCTTGATGCTAATTTATCTAAAAATTCATTATAAATTCCTTTTTGTAAGTACAACCTTGAACCTGCTATACAGCTTTGACCACTTGCTCCAAATATTCCAGCAGTTATTCCATTAATCGCATTTTCTTGTTTGGCATCATCAAAAACAGCTACAGGACTTTTTCCACCTAATTCTAAACTTACTTCAGATAAATTTTCTGCAGAGTTTCTAATAATATGTCTTGCAGTTTCAGGACCTCCTGTAAAAGCTACTTTCTCAACTAAGTTGTGAGTAGTTAGAGCTTTACCACATGGATCTCCAAAACCAGAAACTACATTCACCACACCTTTAGGTATTCCGGTTTCTTCAACTAACTTTGCAAACTCAAACATTGTTGCTGGCGCTAATTCAGAACATTTAATTACAACAGTATTACCCATAGCTAAAGCAGGAGCAACTTTTGTTGCAGTTAAAAACATTTGAGAATTCCAGGGAATGATGGCTGCAATAACACCTATTGGAATTCTTGTTGTGATCGCTTGAATATTTGGTTTATCTATTGGAAGAACTGTTCCTTCAACTTTATCAGCTAAACCTGCATAGTAATCATAATATTCGGCAATGTATTTTGCTTGTTGATAAGTTTCTCTGTACAGTTTTCCTGTATCAATTGTTTCAATCTTACCTAATAATTCAGAATTTTCTCTTAGCTTATTTCCTATAGCTCTTAAATATTTTGCTCTATCTCTTGCAAGCATTTTTGGCCATTCACCTTCAAAAGCTTTTTGTGCAGCTTTTACAGCTTTATCCACATCATTTGCGCTAGCTTCAGGAACCACAGCCCAAGGTTTATTATTTTCTGGATTTAAAGTTTCAAAAGTTTTTTTTGCATCAGAGTCTACCCACTGACCATCTATAAACATTTGATATTTTTTTAATTCAGGCATTATTTATATGTTTCATTATCGCATTATTTACATCATCTGCATATTCAATAGTGCATAAATGTTTTCCATTTTTAATTTCAACATATGTTGAATTTTGTATATCTTTATTTAAATTTTTTGACATATCGGGCGTAGATCCTGGATCATCTGATCCTGTTATAATTAAGGTATTTGTTTTAATATTTTTTATGTTTTCAAGATTGTCCTCATAATTTGCAAATACTTCATAAGCTTTTATAAAATTTTCTTGATCAATTCCTTTCTTATTAAGAATTTTCATAAACTCGTCGTATAATTCAGGGTTTTGCTCAAGGTACTTATCTGAAAACCATCTCTTCATTGCCATTTGAGATATTGGCATATTTTTTTTTGCTAAATTTACTCTATCAATTACATTTTGTCTTTCTTCAGCTGTCCTTTGATATGTGGTGGATATTAGAGTTAAAGAATTTAAATAATTTTCATATTTTGAGGCAAATTCAATTGCAATCAAAGATCCGATAGAAAAGCCAATTAAATTAAATTTCTCTATCTTTAGGTTGTTTACTAAATTTGATAATTGATCAGTAAAATTTTCCATTGATAAATTTGGCTCTTTAAAGGGTGTTTTTCCATGCCCTAACAGATCGTAAGTTATAAATGAATTGTCTTTAAAAAATTCAATTTGTGGTTTCCACATTTGCTGATTTAAACCAACGCCATGAATAAAAATTATTGGTAAAGAATTCTTGTTATTAAAATAATAATGATTTTGATCTGTATCAAAATTATAAGACATCAATTAGTTATCAATGCCCATCTCTTTCATGTCTTGATATCTATCACCTGTTCTTGCATGAGCTCGTCCAGTTGGAGCACCTCCAATTGCAACAACTATTTCATCCTCATTTGGTGCATCATGAATTGTAAATTCATGGGTTAGATAAAAAGGTCTTAATCCAGCATCAGTTTTATGCATCATTGGAATTGAAATTTTTGCTCCCGCAGGACCTCTGGTGTTAGTAAAACTTAAATAAGAAGTTCCACCAACGGCATCTCTAAATTTATTTCCAAATCTTAAAGTATGAATAAATGCAGAAGCGTGTTCTATCTCACCGTTTAATCCAACCATAGCAGCTTTCCCATATGCTAAAATTTTTTCACCTGATCCAATTTCTTTTGTTAATTCTGGAACCAAAAGATCTCCTAATTGAGGCGCAAGATCTAATATTTCTGGTTTTAAATCTTCTACAAAACCTTTTCCGGCCCAAGGATTTTCTATAACAGCTGCAACCGAAACTAACAGAACAGGCTCTTTTGCTTTTTTTCCACCTTCAATAAAAGTTTTATCAACAAATTTTGCAAATTTTCTAAGTTTTAAATCCATTTACTAGCTAGCTCTTTGAATGTTTGTATCTATTGGTTTTATATTTGGAATAACTTCTTCAGTAAATAATTTGATGCTTCTCATGCAGTCTTCGTGTTTAATTCCTGGAAAGTTAGACCAGACTTGCAAATTTTGAAGATTTAATTCTTGCTGAAGTTCTTTTATTTTTTCTATTACAAACTCAGGTGTTCCAAATAAAAGATTTCTTTTATGAAGAAATTCATAATTTAATAAATCTAGTTTATTTTTTGTCTCTGGTAATTTTTCATCTGGGTCCATATGATTTCCTAAACCTCTCCAATGACAAACCCATCTCATATAATTTACGATATGTTCTCCAGCCATTTTTTCAGCCTCTTCCATAGTTTCCGCGACAAACATATCTCTAACCAAACTAATACCTTCACCCAGTGGTACATCTCTATTTTCAGCTTTAGATTTTGCATCTTTATAAATTTCAAATCTTTTTTTCAAAGCTTTTACAGTTGGTATCCACATAATTGTATTAAGTCCATTTTCTGCCGCCCACTGAATTGATCTTTCTCCATCAACCACTTGAGAAATTGGTGGAAAGGGTTTTTGATAAGGTTTTGGTAATACAGATATTTGTTTTAATTCATTTGTTTTTAAATCTACAACATTTTCTCTAGGGGGACTCATATCGTGCTGCCAAATAAAATTTGGTGAGGGATAAGTATAGAATTCACCTTGGTGAGAAAAGAAGTCCTCAGACCATGCTTTTTTCATTATGTCTAATGTTTCAGAAAATAATCTAAAATTTTTTGCTTGGTCTTTTAAGTCAGCCTCTTTATTCATGTTAATAGCTTCTCTTCCATAAACTCCTCTTCCAATACCAACTTCAACTCTTCCTTTTGACATTTGGTCAAGGGTTGCAATATCTTCCGCAAGTCTTATGGGATTGTGAAATGTAATTACGTTACAAGCTTGTCCTAAACGAATATTTTTAGTTCTTGCAGCAGCATCAGTGCACATCATTAGTGGATTGGTACAAGACTCCATTCCTTCATGATTAAAATGATGTTCGGTATACCATATAGAATTCCAATTATTTTGATCACAATATTCAGTGATCTCTCTAGCTTCATCTAAAAGTTGGGTATAAGGTTTTTTATCCCAATTAGTAGTGTTACAAAAATATCCAAAGTTCATAAAGCCTCCTTTAAAAATTAATTTAAAGACGACCGATCCCACTTTCGTAAATTTTTGAATTTAACGACGAGTTATGTATCGCTTTATAGTTAAACCTTATTATTACTAACGTTGATATTCAATAAATTTCTTTAAGGATTTGTTAAGAAATTTCTCATAAATTGGACCATTATTTTTGAATTTGCTTCCATTTAAAAATGATTGGTTCATTTTGAAATCATAGGAAGGTTCAAAGAAAAAAGGAACAGAGAGTCTCTTACTTTTATTCCACAAAACTCTATGATTAGTTGCTTTAAATTTTCCTTTGCTTAGAAACTCCAAAGCTCTACCAGTGTTTACTACTAAAGCTTTTTTGTTAAATGGTACATCATACCATTTTTTATTTTTTCTATTTTGTACCTGCAATCCACCTTTTCTATCTTGATAAAGAACTGTGAATACACCACTATCAACATGTGTTTCACATCCAAGAGCAACCCCATCTTGTTTAGATACTTCTACTGGTTTTGTTTGATTAGGATAATAATTAAATCTTAATGTACTTAATGTTTTAAATCTTGAAAAAGCTGCACTAGAAATATCAGGATTTTTTTTATTAAGTTTTATTACACTTTTAAATAAAGTTTCACTTAATCTATAAATATTGTCAAAATATTTATTTAAAATATTAATTGAGTTTTTATTAAAACATAAACTCAGATTAAGATACTCTATGTACTGATTATTTATATTTGAAGAATATTTTTTAGTTACCTTTAAATCACCTATATCTAATCCCTCTTTTCCGTTCACATCACTAGGGAAATATCCTCTGTATAAATTTTTATTTTTTTTATTCCATTTTTTAGGTGATAATTTTCTTTTATTACTGTCTGGTAAATTAAAAAATTTATTTCCAACTTCACAAGTTTTTTTAATTTCTTTAAGATTAATTCCATGACCAGTAATTTGAAAAAAACCTACATTGACACAAGCTTTTTCAATTTCTTTAATTGTTTTAAATGCATTTTGAGTTTCAAAATTATTTTTAATTAGTGAAGATATATTGATTGTAGGTATATAGCTTTTACTCATCTTCTTACTGGAGTTTCAGTTGCAATATATTGATCTCTAACTCGCTCTCTCATATAAATATAAATTCCAGCTGCTATTATGCACGCAACTCCAATGAAGGTTCTAGCCGAAGGTATTTCGTTAAATAGAAAATAACCAGGGATCATAGACATTATAATTAAAGAATATTCGAACAATGAAACAACAGATGGTGAAGCAACTATATATGCTGAAAAAATACATACAAAAGCAATAGATGCAGCAAAACCAAAAAATAAAATAAACTTCCAAGTATAATCAAAGTTTGAAAACCATTCTCTAAATATAAATTGAGTAGTGGGGTCAAAATTAGGATCATTAAGTTGACCATTGCCCATAAAAACAAAAATAATACCACAAAGTATTAGTGCTATTAGGTAAAAATAAAAAAGTTGGGTATTAACGTCATCTTTATCAGATGTATATTTTGTTATTGTCATTGAAGCTGCGTAAAAAAATGCGCACAAAACTGGTAGTAGACTTTTATATTCAAAATCATCAAAGTTTGGATTTAAAACAATAAATACACCAATGAAACCAAACACAATTGCAGACCATCTTCTTATACCAATAAATTCTTTCAAAAAAAATTTTGCAAAAATCGACACGAAAAATGGACATGAGAAAAATAAAGCATTTGCTGTAGCTAAAGGCATATAGGTTAAAGAAATAAAGAATGCAGAAAAGGCTAAAAAATGAAGAATTACTCTAACAAACGTTAAAAAAGGATAATAGGTTTTTAAAGAAACTTTTTGACCTCTAAATTTGATGTAACAAAACAGCAAAATTGCAGCAACAAAATACCTTCCAAAAAAAATCTCATAAAGTGCCGCTTTTTCAAAAATAAATTTAATTAAAGAGTCCTGCATTGCAAACAAAGTCATTGCTACAATTATTAAAAGAATTCCTTTTGAATTATTATCAGTGCTCATTATGCACCTATATCAAAAAAAAAATCTCTCGAATATTTAATTATTTCTTCAATTTAGAAGTGAATAGAAGACCTTCAGTTGAAAATTTTGAATTATTTTGTTCAATAAAGTCTCTCATTAATTTTACTTTTTCTTCCTCAAATTCTGTCACTTTCCTTTTGCTTAAATCTATATACAGCGATATCCATTCCATAGAGGCTGAAAGTTTGTTGGTTTTTTGAGAAATCATTTCCATTTTTAAATGAAGTCTTTTTTTGTCATGGTCGAAATAGGTTAGATTAACATTTACTTTTTCACCTTCTTTAACTTCATTTAAGTATTTAGTATTTGTTTCAACAACCATAGTACTTCTCTTAAGATTTTTTGCTGCAGTTCCTCCCATTTTAAATTTTTCAAGTGCGACTTCCCATGCTTGATCAAAAACAAGCACATAATAAGCCATGTTCATATGGTTGTTGTAATCAACCCATTCCTTTTTTACTTCGAAAGTTTTTAATAACACTTTATGATCTTGTTAATGAAGACTGTAATTCTTGGTTTGAAATGTATCCCTTTACATTTCCACTTTTATCAACCACTTCACAATTTGAATCTGAACAAACAATTTTTGGTAAAAAATCTTCAATAAACTCATCTTCATTTACTTTAATTAAGTTTGATTTATCTATGTCATTAGCTTTATCAGCAGTTTTCATAATAATTTTTGCCTTGATAACTTTTGCTCTATTCACATCTTTTACAAAAGCTTTTACATAATCATCAGCAGGGTTCATAATAATTTCCTCGGGAGTTCCTACTTGGACTAATTTTCCAGAGTTTAATATCCCAATATGATCACCCAATCTTAATGATTCATCTAGATCGTGAGTAATAAATACAATTGTTTTTTTTAGTTCTGCTTGAAGATCAATTAATTGTTTTTGCATATCACTTCTGATCAAAGGATCTAGAGCGCTGAAAGCTTCATCCATTAACATAATATCTGTATCAGTAGCTAATGCTCTTGCTAAACCAACACGTTGCTGCATTCCTCCAGATAATTGGGCAGGGTATTGATTTTCAAAACCAGTTAGACCAACTGCATCAATTTTTTCCATTGAGATTTTATTTCTTTCATCTTCACCTTTACCTTGCATCTCTAGTCCATAGCCAACATTTTGAATTACAGTTTTATGCGGGAATAATCCAAATCTTTGAAATACCATGCTCATTTTATGTCTTCTAAATTCAATAAGCTTATCTTTATCAAGTGACATTACATTAGTGCCCTCAACTAAAATTTCACCATCAGTTGGATCGATTAGTCTATTTAAATGTCTTATTAGTGTTGATTTTCCTGATCCTGATAAACCCATACAAACAAAGGTTTCTCCTTCTTCAATTTTAAGCGAAACATTATCTAATCCAACGGTATGACCTGTTTGATCTAAAATTTCATCTTTTGTTGCACCATCTTTTACCATTGGTAGTACAGAGGAAGGGTTATTTCCAAAAATTTTGTAAACGTTGTTGATCTCAATTTTTGACATGATGTAATGTTCTAACAGTTACAATCATCATATGTAAAACAAATATTATACAACTTATAATTGTTTTAACAAATAACAGTTGTATTTATTTGCTTTTACTTATTTTTTAAATAAGAATTTTATATATGGCCCAAACAGATAAAGATGTGCGATTAGAGTTGTCTGCTCTCTATAGAATTTTACATATATACGGTATGACAGACCTTGCTAACCAATGTGCAGGGGCAAGATCTGCTGAAGATAAGAATTGTTCTTTTGTTCATCCATATGGAATGTTTTATGAAGAAATTACCGCTTCATCTTTAGTTAAAATTGATCAAAACGGAAAAAAATTAGATTCAGATGGACCTTGGTTAAATGATGGATGCATTAATCTTGCTCAATGGATTTTTAATAAAAGAGACGATGTAAATTTTTATGTTCATGGACATGCCAACGATGTGATGGCTGTTGGTGGCACTAAAGAGGGTTTAATGTATCTCTCACAGGCTGCAGTTTATTTAAATCATCTTGTTGGATATATTGATTATGAATTTGTTGAGGACAAAGAATTTGGAAGCAAATTTGAAAACCTAATTAGCAAACACGACATTTTGATTACTAGAAATCATGGATATTACACAGTAGGAAAAACCGCAGCAGAAGCATTTTTCAGAGCTTATTATCTGGAGCAAGCATGTTCAGTTCAGGTAAAAAATCTTGCTATGGGTTTAAACAAACATGAAATAGATAAACAGAAAGCTGCATATTTCTGGGAAAACATGAGTGACTCTGATGATTATAATTATGATGGAAAAACAGAGTGGGCTGCTTTATTAAGAAAACTAGAGAGAGAACATTCAAATTATAAAAATTAATGGAACAAAATTTTACAATTAAAAACATAACTAAAAATTCTACAAATTTAGAAGTTGACTGGAGTGATGGAAAAAAAAGTAAATTTAATTATTTATGGCTAAGAGACAATTGTCCGACTGCACACGACAAAGACTCACGTCATAGAATGTTTAATATTTTAAAAGTATCAAATAATATTAATCCAAAAAAATTTGCAGTAAATAATGAAGGCAAGCTTGAAATTGAATGGAGTGAAGGAGACCACATAAGTTATTACGACCAAAATTGGTTAAGAGAAAACTGCTATACAATAAAAAATAATTTAGAATATAAATCTCCTTATCAACTTTGGGATAACTCTTTACAAAATGATCTGAAGTCAATTGAGATTGAACATGATGAAATTATGAGTTCAGATGAAGGACTTGTAAGATGGTTAGAGCTTTTACATCATACTGGAATTGCTATAGTAAAAAATGCTCCAACCGAAAATAATTCTGGCTTTAAAATTTTAAATAGAATTAGTCATACTAGAGAAACTTTTTTTAAAACACCGTTTGAAGTAATTAACATCCCTAAACCAAATAATTCTGCTTACACAGCACATGCCCTAAGAAATCATATGGATTTACCATGGTTTGAAACACCACCTGGTTACCAATTTCTTCATTGTTTAGTTAATTCTGCAACAGGAGGAGACTCATCTGCTGTAGATGGCTTTGCAGTAGCAGATTATTTAAGAAAAAATGAGAAAGAAATATTTGATACGCTAGTAAACGTTCATTTAAAATTTAGAGACATGGACTATACACAAGAGTCTGTTAGAAGTTATTACGCACCCGCGATATCTCTTACAAAAGATAATGATTACCATGATATTCGGTTTAGCGTAGCAACTATGGATGCTTTAGATTGTCATCCTGATTTGATGGATAAAGTTTATAAAGCTCACCACCGATTTGGAAATTTACTTCATGACGATCAATTTCAGATTAAATTTAGATTAGGACCAGGTGATATTTTTTCTTTTAACAATAGACGATTATTACACGGTAGAACTGAATATGATCCAAACTCAGGACATAGACATTTACAAGGTTATTACATGGATCGAGATGAAATTATTGGGAGACTAAGATATTTAAAAAATTCTGTTAACTCCAACCAGTAACATTCTTTACTTCAAGATATTCCTCAAGGCCCCAAACACCTCCTTCTCTCCCATTACCTGATTGTCTGTAACCACCGAATGGAGTTCCGGCATCTGCTCCATTTCCATTAATGTAAACACATCCAGATCTTAATTTTTTAGCAACACGATGTGCTTTTTCTCTATCTTCAGTTTGTAAATAATTTCCAAGACCATAAGAAGTATCGTTTACAATATTGACTGCCTCATCTTCAGTTTCAAAGGGAATTATAGATAATACAGGTCCAAAAATTTCTTCCTTAGCAATTCTCATTTCATTAGTTACATCTGTAAATATAGTTGGTTTGATGAAGTACCCTTTGTTCAAACCGTTTGGTAACTCAGGTCCACCTGCTGCAAGAGTTGCGCCTTCAGAAATTCCACTTTCAATAAGATTTATAATTTTATCATATTGAATTTTAGAAATTACTGGTCCTATATGATCTCCTTTTTTTGAAGCTTGATCTACTTTAATTTTGTTTGCTTCATCAACAGCTTCTTTAACAGCTCTTTCGTAAATTGATTTTTCAACAAGCATCCTTGTTGGTGCATCACAAGATTGACCAGAATTGCTCATTACATTTCTAATACCGTCTCTTACTGCATCTTTATAACTATCAGCAAAAACAATATTTCCACCTTTTCCACCTAATTCAAGACAAACTCTTTTAATTGTTTCAGCAGCATTTTTTGAAATTAATCTTCCTGCTCTTGTTGAACCTGTGAAAGAAACCATATCAATATCAGGGTGGCTTGAAATGTGGGTTCCCACTCCTGCACCGTCTCCATTTACCAAATTAAATACACCTTTTGGAAAACCTGCTTCATCAATCATTTCTGCAAATAGCATTCCAGAAATAGGAGCAATTTCTGATGGTTTTAAAATCATTGTACATCCAGTTGCGAATGCTGGAACGACTTTTAAAGCAATTTGATTAATTGGCCAATTCCACGGTGTGATTAATCCACAAATTCCAATTGGCTCATAATAGATATGATTATTTGATTTATTATCAAAGTGTTCATCAAATTTAAAATTTTTTAATCTTAAAATAAAATCATCTAAATGATCTTTCCCTGAAGCTGTTTGAACATCTGTTGCCCAATCCATTGGTGCACCCATTTCTAGAGAAATAGCTTCAGCCATTTCATTAAATCTTTTTTTATAAACTGATGATAATTTTTCAAGTAAACTGAGCCTTTCTTCCTTGCTAGTTTCTTTCCAAGAATTAAAGGCATTTTTTGCTGATTTGACAGCTAAATCGGTGTCTTCTTTTGAACCTAAAGAAATAACAGCAAACGGGTCTTCATTGCATGGATTAATTACATCAAAATCATTTTTTTTAATTGGATCAACCCACTGACCATTTATGTAAAATTTTCTTTTATCTAACATTTTTTTATCTTAACACATTAATTAAATTTCATATCCTTTTTCCTCAGGTTCATTATCTACTAACTCATCAGGAAAACCATTGGCTCTAAAATTAATATTATTTAAATCCTCCATCCTTTTCACAATCATTGATGACCAAGCTCTTGAACCATATTTTTTTTGACCATCTTTGAAAATTTTAACTATTTGTGGAGAAATTTCTAAAGGAGCATTTAGTTTTTTTGCAAGATTATCAAATAGACCTGTATCCTTTAAAACTAAATCCATTGTAAAATTTATATTATAAGATCCATTTAATATAACCTGACTTTCAGTTTCATGCACAAATGAATTACCTGAGGAAATAGCAATTCCTTTATAAGTTTTTGTTAAATCTAAATTAGATTTTTTTGCTACAGTCCAAGCTTCACCTAATGCAACTAAATGTGCAGATGCTAGATAATTTGTAATTACTTTTAATACACTTGCTGTACCAAGCTCACCAGTGTGCAATATTTTTCTTCCCATAACAGTTAATGCAGGTAAAATTTTTTCAAATGCTTTCCTTTCTCCACCAACGAATATAGCAATATTACCTGTTGCTGCTCTATGACATCCACCACTCACAGGTCCATCTAAAGGGATAGCTTTTTTTTCTATTACTTTTTTCCCAAGTCTTTTAACTTCATTTTCATCTGTGGTACTCATTTCTAGCCAAATTTTATTTTCTGATAAACCATTTAGAATTCCATCTTCACTTTCCATAACTTCTGCAGAAACCTCAGGAGAAGGAAGAGAGGTAATGATTAAATCGGATTGTTCAGCTAATTCTTTTGGTGACTTTGACACTTTAGCACCTAAGTCTTTCAAAGAATTTGTCAAACGTTTATCTAAATCTCTTACTGTAAGATCAAAGTTATTTCTTAATAAACTTCCCGCAAGTTTTCCTCCAACATTACCTAAACCGATAAATCCAATTTTCATTTTATTTCCTCTTCTTTTTTATTTTTTGTAAATATAATTAAAATCACACCAACTATGATTATTGCACCACCAATAAATAATTCTGGTGTTGGTTTTTCACCTAAAAGAAATATAGCTGCTAATAAACCTGTTGGTGGTATCCCCATAGTAACAATTGGAAGTACTTTATAAAGTGGGTTATTTTTTAAAACATAATAAAAACATCCGTATGTAATTGGTTGCATGATGAAACCAATATAAATAGCAATAATCCAATGATCAAATTTTGCATTTGTTAGATAAATAATTGTATTTCCATCAATTATTGCAGATAGCATCACTAATATTGGTCCAGAGAATAATGCTAACCAAGCAACTAATGCTAAAGGATTTATTTCTTTGCTTAATGGTTTAACCATAACTTGTCCAAGAGCCCATACGGCTGATCCTAATATTGTAAGACCAATTCCAATAAATTTTCCATCTAAGTTAGGAGATCCAGTTAAAATATAAACACCAACAAAAGCAATGGCTATACCAATCAAAGCTCTAATAGTTGGTTTTTCTTTAAGCATGAAGTAAGCAAAAATAACTCCAAACGGAACTTCTGTTTGAACCAAAAGAACTGCAGCAGATGCATCAATTAAATCTAAACCAGAATAAGTTATGCTATATTGTAAAGTATTAGCCACTAATGATGCAGCAAATATTTTTTTTAAATAACCTTTTGGGATTGGAAACCACCATATCAACAATAACGCTGCAAAAGTAAATCTGATGCCCATCAAAAGAATAGGAGGAAAAGATTCAAATGCTGGTTTAGCTATTACAAATCCAAACCCTAAAAAAATAGGTACCAAGGACGCTACGAAAGTATCTTTTATATTCATACCTATTTTTAATATTAATGATTATTAAAGAACTTCTGATATATTCACCTTTTAAATTATGAATTCAACAAAAATAGATCCTAAATATATTACCAAATCAAATCCGAGAATTGGACTTATTGCGCTTGCTAGCGATTTTATGATTGAAAGAGATTTTATAAACGTAATTAAAGACAGAGAAGTTGATTTTTTTGTAAATCGTATCGAATGCTATAACCCGCTAACAAAAGAAAATTTGATCAAAATGTCAAACAAAGTTACCGAGGTAACAAAAGATATATTACCTGATCAGGATATCGATTGTGTTGTTTATGGCTGTACCTCTGGAACAATAGCTGCAGGTTATGAGTCTATAGAGAAAAAGGTAAAAGCTGCAAAACCTATGGCAGAGGTGACAACTCCAAGTACCGCTGCAATTAAAGCTTTAAAGAAATTAAATATAAATAAAATAAGTCTATTTACACCCTATAGTAAAAAACTTAACGATGAAGTTTTGGAATATTTTAAAAACGAAGGGTTTGAAGTTACTTCAAATTCTTACTTCGATATAGAAGCTGATTACGATATAGGAAAAGTTGATCAGAATTATTTATTTAATGTTCTATCTGAAATAGATTTAAATGGGGCAGAGGCTCTCTTTGTTTCTTGTACTGCTTTACCAGTATTACCAATTATTGATAAATTAGAGAAAAAATTAAATACCACAGTTTTATCTAGCAATCAGGCTTTAATTTGGGATACGCTTGTTAAAATAAACAAAAATAATTCTGTCGAAGGATTTGGTAAATTATTTAAAGAAAATTAATGTTGTTTACAAAAGAAGAATATAAGCAAAGATTAACAAAAGTTAAAAAAATGATGCAAGAAAAAGGCATCGATCTTTTAATCTCACATGACACTAACAACATGAATTACCTAACAGGTTATGATGCTTGGTCTTTTTATTATGCTCAATGTGCAATTGTTCATATAAATGCAGACGAACCTTTGTGCTTTGTGAGGGCTCAAGATGCTGGTGGCGCGTATATAAAAACTTATTTAAAGGATGAGAATATTTTAGTTTATGATGAAAATTATATTCACACATGGCCAAAACATCCCTACGACTATTTAGTTGAAATAATTAAAGAGAGAAAGTGGGACAAGTTATGTATTGGTTTAGAGATGGATGCACATTATTTCACTGCATTTTGTTATGAAAAAATAAAGCAAGGATTACCTAATGCAAAAATCAAAGATAGCGATCGTTTAGTTAATTGGGCAAGGTTAGTAAAATCAGATGCCGAAATAGGTTTCATGAAATCTGCTGCAAAAATTTCTGAAAAAGGAATGAAAACTGCAATGGAGGTTATTAAACCAGGAGTAAGACAGTGCGATGCAGTAGGTGAAATTCAAAAAACTTTATTCTATGGAACAGAAGAATTTGGAGGAGAATATTCTAGTATTGCAACATTACTTCCAACAGGGAAAGGTACTTCAGCTTCACATTTAACAGCAACACAAGATAAATTTGTAGAAGGTGAGGCTACAATTATTGAATTATCCGGGGTTTATAAGAGATATCATGCTCCAATGGCAAGAACAGTTCTGCTTGGAAAACCTAATCAATTAAAGATTGATACAATGAACAAAACAATTGAAGCTTTAAATGCAGGCATAAGTCAAATTAAACCTGGGAATACAGCGGATGATGTTGCACAAGCTTTTTGGAAAATATTAGATAAATACGGAATAGAAAAAAAATCTCGAACAGGTTATTCAATAGGAATTGGTTATCCTCCAGATTGGGGCGAACACACTCTTAATATTTATAAAGGAGATATGACAGTTTTAGAACCTAATGTTTGCTTTCATATGATAGCAGTTATGCAGTTCGGTGATTGGGGTGTTGAAGCATCTGAGGCTATAAGAGTTACAGAGAATGGATCAGAATTGTTCTGTAATTTTCCAAAAGCGCTCCATATTAAGAGTTAATTAGCTATTGAAATCTATTTGTACAAATGTTTTATATTCATTTTTATGTCTAAAAATCCAGAATTCGTAAAATTTGATAAAGTAGACAAAAGTTATGACGGCAAAGTTCTTGTCGTTAAAGATCTTCAATTAGATATTGCTGAAGGTGAGTTTATAACAATGCTTGGTCCATCTGGTTCAGGTAAAACAACATGCTTAATGATGTTAGCAGGATTTGAAACACCAACACATGGGGAAATTTTATTAGATGGAAATATTATTTCTAATATTCCTCCTCATAAAAGAGGGATCGGAATGGTTTTCCAAAACTATGCATTGTTTCCACATATGACAGTTTACGAAAACTTAGCTTTTCCATTAAGAGTAAGAAAAGTTGAAAAAGATGAAATAGATAAAAAAGTTGATAAAGCATTATCGATGGTTTCATTAAGTGGTTTTGAAACTAGAATGCCAGCACAACTCTCAGGTGGTCAGCAACAAAGGGTTGCAGTCGCAAGAGCTTTGGTATTTGACCCTGCAGTTGTTTTAATGGATGAACCTCTTGGAGCACTAGACAAAAACTTAAGAGAAAGTATGCAATACGAAATTAAACATATTCACGAAAGCATCGGTGTAACAGTTGTATATGTAACTCATGATCAAAGTGAGGCATTAACTATGTCAAATCGAATTGCAGTATTTAATGATGGAAAAGTTCAACAGCTTTCAAACCCTGCTGAACTTTATGAGAAGCCAGTAAATTCTTTTGTTGCTGAGTTCATTGGTGAAAACAATACTTTCAATGGTGAAGTTGTGGATATAGATAAAGAAAAGTGTAAAGTTAAATTAGCAAATTCAGAGATACTTGCTAATCCAATTTCAGTTAAGTCTAAAGGTGATAAAACAACTGTTTCTTTAAGACCTGAACGAGCATTAATAAATCCATCTGATAAGATGGATAATATGTTTACTGGAAAGATTGAAGAAGTGATCTATCACGGAGATCACACAAGAGTCAGATTAAATCTTTTAGAGAACTCAGAGTTTATTCTCAAAGTTCCAAACAGTACGTCCAATTTAGAATTAAAAGTAAGTCAAGATATAAATATTGGATGGAATAGCACTGATGCTAGAGCATTAGACCCAAAATAATTACATTATAAAATATATATATCTAATATACATTTTAACGACAAAATCAGCTGTTGACTTAATCATTCCTATTTGTTGTACTTTTACTTATATAAATTAATTTATATCAACGTTTAAACGGAGGAATAATGAGAAAAATAAGTAAAGTATTACTTGCTCTTTCTTTTGTTGTGTCTCTAACTTCTTCAGCCTTTGCTGTTACAGTAGCATCATGGGGTGGAGCTTACACAGAGTCTCAAAAGCTTGGGTATGGTGATCCGACTGCTAAAGCACTTGGAATAGAAATCAACTGGGTTGACTATTCTGGTGGTTTATCAGAAATCAAAGCACAAAAAGAAGCAGGTGCTATAACTTGGGATATCATAGACTTATTTGCATTCGATACTATTAACGGATGTGATGAAGGTTTATTTGTTAAATTTGATTTTGACAAAGACTTCCCAGCTGCACCAGATGGAACTCCTGCAAGTGAAGACTTTTTCACAGGAATGCCAAGTGAATGTGCTGTAGGTAACATTTTATATTCTTGGAACTATGCATATGACACAAGAAAATTTAGTGGTTCAAAAGCTCCTACAAAAATTAAGGACTTTTTTAACACTAAAAAATTCCCAGGCAAAAGAGCGATCTACACTAGTGCTTTAACTAACTTAGAAATTGCTTTAGCTGCGGATGGCGTGAAGTTAGGTGACGGCGGAACTAGAGTTTACAGAAAACTTTTAGAAGAAGGTGGAATCGACAGAGCGATGAATAAAATTAAAGCATTATGTACAGATCCAAACGGTGGATGTGTATTCTGGTCTGCAGGAGCTCAACCGCCTGAATTATTAGTTGCTGGTGAAGTTGTAATGGCAACTGGTTGGAACGGAAGATTCTTTAATGCTGAAATTGGTGAAGGTGCCCCAATTAAACAAGTATGGGATGGTCAAGGTTTAGACTATGAATATTTTGCACTTGTTAAAGGTGGACCAGATGAAGCAAATGCTAAAAAAGCTTTAGCTATGATGACTAACACAGAAATGTTAGCTGGTAGCGCGAAGTACATTGCATATGCTCCATGGAGAAAATCATCTCTTGATGTAATTACTGCTGGTGAGCCTTGGTACAAAGATGGTAAAACTAATATGATGCCACAAATGCCAACTGCTCCTGCAAATACTAAGAACTATTTCTTAGTAGACCCTTTCTTCTGGGCTGATAACAATACTGAGATCAGTGAGAAGTGGGAAGCAATGAAAGCAGGACTATAATTTCAGTTTTAATCACTGAATTTATATAATATATTTAGGGCGGTTATTTTTAACCGCCCTATTTTTTTATGAGCTCTGAAACAAAACAAATTTTAACAACTGACGGTATACCTTTAGAAGTCAGTTTAAAAAAAGCTGAAAAGAAGAATAAAATAAAAGCTTTTCTTCTTGTAGCTCCATTACTATTTTTTCTTGTAATTACTTATATTTTCCCAATTGGTGAAATGTTTACGAGAAGTGTTGACGATAGAATGGTGACTAACATGCTTCCAAAAACGTTTAAAGCAATGGAGAAATGGGACAACTTAAATGAATTACCTCCAGAGGAAGTATATCGAGGATTTTACGAGGATTATAAATTACTTGCTGAAAATCAACAGCATGGAAAATTAGGTCAAAGATTAAATAAAGAAAAAAATGGTTTTAACACGATTACAAAAAAACTTTTTAGACAAATTAAAAGAAAAAAAATTGATGAAAATGCAAGTTTAAAAGAGCAAATCAACAAACTTCATAAAAGATGGAGAAATGTAGAATATTGGCAAGCAATAAAAAGAACAGCTCCCCCTTATACAGCTTCAAAATATCTAAAGGGTATGGATATGTATTTTGCTGCAGATGGGAGCATAGCCCAAGTAGAAGAGGATAGACGAATTCACAGAATTTTATGGCTCAGAACCTTAGAAATAGCATTTTTCGTCACGCTTTTTTGTTTTCTTATGGGTTATCCAATTGCTCATTTGTTAGCTACACTTCCTATGAAATACAGCAATTTATTAATGATTTGCGTATTACTTCCTTTTTGGACCTCTTTGCTCGTAAGAACAGCAAGTTGGATGATTTTATTACAACAACAAGGACTTGTTAATGATTTTTTTGTAATGATTGGTTTAGTTGCGGACGATAATAGGCCAGAGATGATGTATAACAAAGTAGGAACTTATGTTGCAATGACACAGATATTATTGCCATTTATGGTTCTACCACTTTATAGTGTAATGAAAACAATTTCGCCAAGCTTAATGAGAGCAGGAAAATCACTAGGCGGAACACCTTTTGTTGCATTTTGGAAAGTTTACTTTCCTCTAACAATTCCAGGTATTGGTGCTGGATGTTTATTAGTTTTCATTTTAGCTATTGGATACTACATAACCCCGGCTTTAGTTGGAGGTGCTTCAGGAACATTGATAAGTAATCAGATTGCATTTCACATGAAAACAACTCTCGATTGGAGTTTTGCATCAGCAATGGGATTAATGTTATTGACTGGAGTTTTAGTTATTTATTGGATTTATAATAAATTAGTAGGAGTTGATAACATTAAATTAGGATAATATGGCTTTACCAAGTTATACAGAAACAAGATATAGAATTTGGCATTATATCTATATTGCTATTTGTACTTTTGTATTTTTCTTTTTAATTGCCCCTCTGTTTGTAATTTTCCCCTTATCATTTAATGCAGAAGAGTTTTTGGTTTTTTCTGAAGGTATGAAAAATCTTGATCCAGATGCATTTTCTTTGAGATGGTATAAGGATATGATTTATGGGACTAAAAACCCTTGGGGACTTGCTGCAAAAAATAGTTTTATAATCGCAATATTCGCAACTATTGGATCAATTATTTTGGGGACATTAGCTGCTTTAGGATTAAGTAGCAGACATATGCCCTATAAAGGATTAATCATGGCAACTCTTATATCTCCAATGATTGTTCCACTAATTATATCAGGTGTTGCAATTTTCTTTTTCATGGCAAAAGCTGGTCTGGCAGCAACTCACACAGGAATAGTCTTGGCACATATAATATTAGGAACACCATTTGTTGTAATTACTGTTACAGCTACACTTTCTGGTTTTGATCATAGTGTAACAAGAGCTGCCGCAAGTTTAGGCAGTAACCCAGTAAATACATTTATGAAAATAACGCTTCCTCTAATATTACCAGGGGTTATATCAGGAGGATTATTTGCTTTTGTAACATCCTTTGATGAAGTTGTAGTAGTGTTATTCTTGGCAGGCTTAGAAAATACAACTATTCCGATACAAATGTGGACAGGTTTAAGAGAACAGTTGAGCCCTACAATTCTCGCGGTTGCTACCTGTTTAATTCTTTTATCGACTTTAATTCTTGTGAGTGCAGAGTTATTGAGAAGAAGATCTGAAAGATTAAGAGGAATTAATCGATAAAATTAAACTGACTCTATAATTGTTGCAATACCCATCCCCAAACCAATACATTGAGTTGAAAGAGCATATTTTTTACTTTCTCTTTTAAGTAATTCTGCAGCTTTACCAGTTATTCTAGCTCCTGTGGCTCCTAAAGGATGCCCTAATGCAATAGCACCACCATCAATATTTATTTTTTGTTTCTCCATACCCAACTCTTTAATACAAGCTATTGATTGTGAAGCAAAAGCCTCGTTTAATTCTATAATGTCTATATCTTTAATAGTTAGATTTGCTCTTTTAAGAGCTTTTTTTGTTGCTGATATTGGTCCTAAGCCCATATAGTTTGGGTCACATCCCTCAACTGCAGTAGACTTTATTCTACCAAAAATTTCTAAATTATTTTCTTTAGCAAAGTTTTCTTCACATATTAATGTCATGGCTGCACCATCTGTTAAGGGTGAGGACGTGGCTGCAGTTACAGTACCATTTGAGTCAAAAGCTAATTTAAGACTATCTAATTTTTCCATAGTACTATTTGACCTTATATTTCCATCAAGCTCACAATTACCTACTTTTGTAATTTCATTTTTAAAATTTCCATTTATTTGAGCATTATTTGCTTTAAAGTGACTTTCGAGAGCAAATTCTTGCTGTTCTTTTCTTGAAATTTTATATTTTTTTGCAACATTCTCTGCAGTAATTCCCATTGAAAGATATAAATGAGGATTTTGTTTATCAGAATCTGAATATGGATAAGGAAGAGGTTCAAACCCTGTTTGTACTCTAGTCATACTTTCTACTCCACCGCACAAAAATACTTTACCCGATCCCATCGAGATTTTTCCAGCTGCAATATGTATTGCTTCCATTGATGAACCACACCATCTGTCAACAGTCATTCCAGAAGTTTTTATATTTAAATCACTTAAAAAAGTTACTAATCTTCCAATATTAAAACATTGTTCTCCAACCTGAAAAGCACAACCAACAATTACATCCTCAATAGTTTCAGGATCTATTTTTGATTTTAATACAAGTTTTTTAGTTACTTCAGCTAGTAGATTAACTGGTTTTACATCAATTAATTCTCCTTTATTTGCCATTGTAAAAGGGGATCTTGAATAACCAGCAATTACAGAATTATACATTTTTAACTTTAAAATTTTCTTTATTTATATACTTTATTATTTCAATAAAGAAGGAATTTTGTCTTATTTCAAGTTTTTAATTAATAAAATAAAAAGTAAAATTGTTTATGGAAATTAAAAAAGTTGTTGTAATTGGTTCTGGAACAATGGGTAGTGGGATAGCAGCTCACTTATGTAATGCAGGTATTCCAGTCACCTTGTTAGATTTGACTACTGAAATCAGTGAAAAAGCAAGAGAAAGAATTCATAAATCAAGACCCCCACTATTGATAGATAAAAGCAAAATTAACAATATTAATGTTGGAAATATTGATGAAAATTTTGATGCTGTAAAAGATGCAGACTGGGTTGTAGAGGCAGTAGTTGAAAGAATTGATATTAAACACAATATTTACGAAAAAATATTTAAGAACAGAAAAAAAGGTGCAATTGTTTCATCGAACACATCTTCAATTCCAATTAAAGTTTTATCAGAAAAATTAACTTACGAAGAAAAAAAAGATTTTTGTATCACTCACTTTTTTAATCCAGTTAGATATATGGGATTATTAGAAATTGTTAAAAATGAAAATAATGATTTAAATAAAATAAATTCTTTAAAAAAATTTTGCGAAGTAGAGCTTGGGAAGGGAGCTATAATCTGTAATGATACCCCAGGTTTTTTAGGTAATAGAATTGGAGTTTATGCAATGCAGGTTGCAATGACAGAGGCATTTAAAATGAAACTTTCAATAGAGGAAGCAGACGCAGTGTTTGGTAGACCAATGGGAATTCCAAAAACAGGAGTGTTTGGATTATATGATCTTATAGGAATTGATTTGATGGCCGACGTATTAAAAAGTTTTATCAAGGAACTTTCAGATAAAGATGAATTTCAAATTGTTGCAAAAGAAATTCCATTAGTAAAAAAATTAATTGAGACAGGCTATACAGGTCGTAAAGGAAAAGGTGGCTTTTATAGAATGAATAAAAGTGGAGATCAAAAAATTTTAGAAGCAATAAATTTAGAGACAGAGGAGTATTCGGCAACAAAAAAAATAGATTTAGGAATTGAGACCGTTGACATTAACAATTTGATTAATCGAAATGATAAGTTTGGCGAGTATGCTTGGATTGTAATTTCAAAAATAATTAAATATGCTTCTTCACTTGTTCCAGGAATTACGGACAAGTTTAATGATATTGATGAAGCAATGAGACTTGGTTTTAATTGGGCAATGGGTCCTTTTGAAATGTTGAAATCTATAGGAGTTAAGAATTTCTTTGAAAGAATTGATAACTTCGAAAATAATAAATTTTTAGAAAATTTATCAAAAATAAAAGATGAAAATTTCTATGGAGAAAGGCAACTTTATACAAACATTCAAACTTTAGGAAAAGTAAGATCTTCAGCAATTAAACTAGATAAAAATAATTCAGCAGAAATTCATCGATTTAAAGATTTCAATATTGTTGAGTTCACAACAAAAGCTTGTGCATTAGATTACGACTCAATGGATGCATTAAAAAATGCAACTGACAAACCTTTAATTGTAATTAATGAAAGTATGCAATTTTCAGCAGGTGTGAATTTAAGCTATACTATGAATTTTGCTGACAAAGGAGATTTTAAATCAATTGAAAAATTCATTAAATATTTTCAAGATACTTGTAAAACCTTAAAATACTCCAAGTACCCAGTTGTATCAGCTCCTTCTGGACTTACGCTCGGAGGAGGATTTGAAGTTTTAGTTCAAAGTAATTTTGTTGCCTCACATACAAATTTAGTTATTGGATTAGTTGAAACTATTGTTGGATTAGTTCCAGCAGGTGGAGGATGTAAAGAAATGTTGTGGAGATGGTCTCAAACAGAAGAGGCAAAATCAGATCCAGATTATGCACCACTAAAAGTTTTTGATATTATTGGTTATGCTAAAACAGCAACATCTCCAATTGAGGCTGAACCGTTAAAGTATTTAAAACCAGAAGACAAAAAAATAATGAACAGAAATAGTCTTTTTGAGGAATCAAAAAATTTAATTGATCAAAATAATGATTTTGTTCCACCAGAAGAGTGTAAATTCAAACTTTCTGGAAAGCCATTGAAAGATAAAATGATTAAGGTTTTAGAGAGATTATATAACGAAAAAATAATTTTAGATCACGGCATGTATGTGGGTACTGAGCTTGCAAACGTTTTAAGTGGTGGAGATACTACTATTGAAAAAGTATTGTCAGAGGATGATCTGTATAAATTAGAATTAGACTCTTTTATGAGATTGATAGAAACAGAACAAACTCAAAAAAGAATCAAACACACATTATCAACAGGTAAACCTTTAGTTAATTAGAATTAAACATTCTCAATGTTTTAATATAATCAGGTCTTAAAACATAAATTGCCTTATTACCTGTTTTAATTTTAGTTAATATATCTAAACCATAAACTACTTTGCCAATTGGAGTATATTCACCTTGATAAATTGGTATTTCTTTTAATGTAATAAAGAATTCACTATCTTCTGTATCAAATTCTGTTGCTCTAGCAAAACCAACACTACCCTCTGTAAATTTAAAATCATTGCTCAGTTCTGATTTTAACAATCCTAATCCAGACTTTCCGCTCCCAATTTTTGAATAATCTAAATTATTTATATTTCCATACTCAATATCACCAGCTTGTATAAAAGTATTTTCTGAAACTTTATAAAAAGCAGAACCATCATACATTTTTTGTTCAATTAAAATTTTAAATCTTTCTACTGCTTTAGGTGAAATATCTGGATAAAGTTCAATTATTACATTTCCACACTCAACATTCATTACTGCAATATTGTTTGGGTCGCTAAAATTAAATTTATTTAAATTATTTTTTTCAACAAATAGACATTTATTTTTTAATAAAAAAAAGGATGTTAAAGCAAAAATTGAAAGACCTATTAAAAATATAAATAAAATTTTTTCTGATTTTGAGGGTTTAATAGTTTTAATCATAAAATATTTTTATCTATTTTAGCTAAGTTTGATTTTATAAAATTCACTTTATTATTAAGAATTTTGTCGCTATAGGTTTTATCTTCAATTGTTTCTTTATCAGTCATTAAAAATGAAAAAATTTCTGCCATATCTTCAGAAGGGATAGATTTAGAATATTCTGTTAAAAAACCATCAGTTTTTTCATATAGATCTAAGTTTAATCTATCAGAACAAGTTGAACAATCAGCATAATTAAATGATGTTTGATTAAAAGATGAAAATTTACCCTCATCAAAATATTCAACGTGTGTATTTTGAATCATGTGAAAAATTTCATGGTGTATCATTCTTTCAAAATATTTTTTATTAAAATTAATATCTAAAATTAAGGTTCTGTTTTTATTATCAGGTATTCCCCCAGTATTAATTTCAGAGATGAATAAATTTTCACAAAGCACAATATATTTTAATTTTATCTTATTAAGAAAATTAGAATTATATCGATTAAGATTTTTTTCAATTAAAGGAAATTTTGTATTTAAATTATTTATACCAACTTTGTCACAAGTAATGTTATTATTTGCACCAATTATAAAATTACCTTCAGCGCTTAAATAACGAATATTATTATCGTTTTTTAATTTATAAATTTCTAAATTTGGAATTTTTATTAGATTATAAATTTCATCAGCATTTACATGCGAAATATGAAAAATAAGAATAAATAAAAATAAAATTTTCATTAAATTATTATAGACGAATTAGATTAGATAATATTATCTTAGATTATTAAAAAATGAAAAAAGAAAGAAACAAAAATCCAATTCAACCAGTTAGCGGAACTAAAGTTCCAAGATTTGCTGGCCCAAGTACTTTTGCAAGACTACCTGAACTAAGAGATGTGGAAAGCTGTGATGTTGCAATTGTTGGAATTCCGTTTGATGCTGGGACAAGTTATCGACCTGGAGCAAGATTTGGTCCGCAAAGTATCAGACAAGCTTCTAGACATTTAAGAACTAATTATCATCCAAGCTATGATGTTGAGCCTTTTAAAATCCAACAAGTTGCTGATGCTGGTGATATCGCTTGCAATCCATTTAGTATTGATGAAGCAATTAAACAAATAGAAGTAGGCGCAACAGATTTACTAAATAAGGTTGGAGGAATTATAAGTTTAGGTGGAGATCATACTATTGCAGTACCACTGTTAAGAGCAATCAATAAAAAAAATAAAGGCCCTGTATCTTTAGTTCATTTTGATGCTCACTTAGATACTTGGGACACATATTTTGGTGCACCTTACACTCACGGAACTCCATTTAGAAGAGCAAGAGAAGAAGGATTATTTTTAGATGATGCCTCTATGCATGTTGGAATTCGAGGCCCACTTTATAGCAGAGATGATATTAAAAATGATGAAAGTTTTGGATTTAAAATAATTCATTGTGATGAGTTTCAAACAGAAGGAACCGATAAAATTGCAGAGAGGATTAGAAAAAGAGTAGGAGACAATCCTCTATATCTATCAATAGATATTGATGTTTTAGATCCGGCATTCGCCCCAGGAACTGGGACACCAGAAATTGCGGGAATGACAACTAGAGAAATGGTAAACGTTTTAAGAGGTTTGTCTGGATTAAATTTAGTTTCAGCTGACGTTGTTGAGGTTTCTCCAGCATATGACCATGCAGAAGTAACTTCTTTAGCAGCAGCAACTATTGTTTATGAATTAACTAATTTATTTGCAAAAACATAAAGAAAGGATAACGTCATAACGTGTTAGACAAAAAAAATTTTTATATTAATGGAGCGTGGGTTAAGCCAAATAGCTCTGAGGAAATTAAAGTAATTGATCCTGCTACAGAAGAAAATTGTGCAGTAATTACTTTGGGAAACAAAGCTGATGTTGATAGTGCTGTTAATGCAGCTAAAGATGCCTATGTGTCATGGGCCTTTTCTTCTAAAGAAGAAAGAATTGAATTATTAGAAAAACTTTATGAAAATTATAAGAAAAGATGGGCAGATATTGCAGAAGCTATAACTCTTGAAATGGGTGCTCCAAAAGATTTTGCAACAAAATTACAAGCAGGCACAGGAGCAAGTCATATTAAATCATTTATTAGATACTTAAAAAATTTTGCATTTGAAAAACCATTAGGAGAGCATGCTCCTAATCAAAGATTAATTTATGAACCAAAAGGTGTTTGTGCATTAATAACACCATGGAATTGGCCGATGAACCAAGTTTGTTTAAAAGTAATGCCAGCAATAGCTGCAGGTTGTACAATGGTTTTAAAGCCATCAGAATTAGCACCACTCTCTTCAATGATACTTGCTGAAATTATTGATGATGTAAAATTTCCAAAAGGTGTGTTTAATTTAGTTAATGGTGATGGAGCAACAACAGGTGATGCTCTTACAAGTCATCCAGATATTAATATGATTTCTTTTACGGGATCAACAAGAGCAGGAGCTTTGATTTCTCAAAATGCTGCTAAAGATTTTAAAAGAGTAAGCTTAGAATTAGGTGGTAAAGGAGCAAATATAATTTTTAAAGATGCTGATCCAGAGGCTATTGAAAGAGGTGCTTTAAGATGCTTTAGAAATTCTGGACAATCTTGTAATGCGCCAACAAGAATGTTAGTTGAAAAATCAATGTATGAAGAGGCTATTGAGAGATTAAAAAAATATACTGAAAGTTTTGAGGTTGGTGATCCTAAAAAAGAAGGAGAACATATAGGTCCAGTTATTTCAGAAACTCAATACAATAAAATACAAACTTTAATTCAAAAAGGAATAGATGAAGGTGCAAAATTAGTTGCTGGAGGAACAGGTAAACCTGATGGATTAGACAAAGGTTATTTTGTTAAACCAACTGTTTTTGCGGACGTAAATAATAATATGGATGTTGCAAGAACAGAAATTTTTGGACCAGTTTTATCTGTTATTCCATTTGAAACAGAGGAAGAAGCAATAAAAATCGCAAATGATACTGCTTATGGATTAACAAACTATATCCAAACCCAAGACTCTGAAAAGGTACAAAGAGTTGCAAGAAAATTAAGATCTGGAATGGTAGATGTGAATGGAGCTGGAATTGCTGTTGATGCACCTTTCGGTGGTTTTAAACATTCCGGAATAGGTCGTGAAGCAGGCGAACACGGTTTAGAAGAGTTTTTAGAAGTAAAAGCCGTAGGTGGTTGGAGTTAATTTACTGACTTATCTTTTACACCCTCTAAAAACTTAAGGCATTTTTTTATTTCATTTAATTCTATGAACTCGTCAATTTTGTGAGCTTGTTCTATGGATCCAGGTCCACAAACAACTGTACTGATACCTAATTCTTGAAATAAACCAGCTTCTGTTCCAAAAGAAACTACTTCTCTAGAATTATCACCAGTTATATTTGATACAAATTCACATGCTTCAGACTCATCTAATCTGTTAAAACCAACAACTTCACCTATCACTTCTTTTTTAATATAAGAATCTGGAAATACTTTTTTCATTTCTGATAGAAGTACTTCATTTGCATATTTATCAATTTCTTTCGTAACAAATTCTCCATCTTCTTTAACAACTGGTCTTGTTTCCCATTCAACACTACATTTATCTGCAATGACATTATGAGCAATACCACCTTTAATTCCACCAATTGATAAAGTTGAATGTGGAGGATCAAAAATACTATCTTTTTGAACTCTTTTTTTTAATTCTTCTCTAATTTCTAAAAGTTTTCCAACATATCTGGTAGCATATTCAGCTGCATTTACTCCTAAATGTGGTTTGGAACTATGTCCTGCAAGTCCTCCAAAGTGAACTGTGTATTCATTCATACCTTTGTGAGCGTCAATAATTTTCATTTTAGTTGGTTCACCAATTATACAAATTCCATTTTTGATTTCTCTTTTTTTTAATTCCTCTATTAATAAAGGGGCTCCAATACATGCGGTCTCTTCATCAAATGTGTAACAGAAATGTAAGTCTCTATCTAAATTACTTCCTTTGAAGATAGGTGCATAAGCAAGTGTACATGCAATAAAACCTTTCATATCACATGAGCCTCTTCCATATAATTTATCATTTTTAATAGTTGCAACGAATGGATCACTGTTCCAACCTTTAGATACGGGAACCACATCAGTGTGGCCTGATAATATAATTGGTTTTTTTGTACTTTGATTTTTTGCTTTTAGAGTTCCAAAAAGATTTACTCTTTTTTTATCATCATCATAAACTTTGAAAGTATCTATTCCGATGTTATTTAAAATTTTTTCACAATAATCAATTAAATTACTGTTATCTTGACCTGAGATAGTTTTAAATGCGATTAAGTCAGTTAAAATCTTGATTGATTTTTCATATAAATTGTTATCTATACTCATAAACTTAAAACACTATATTATATTATGATTAAAGAGCAAATTACCTATAATGATTTTGATAAAGTAGATATTAGAATTGGTACTGTAGTTTCTGTAAAAAAAAATGAAAAAGCGAGAAAGCCATCTTTAGTGGTTGAAGTTGATTTTGGAAGCGAAATTGGCATTAAACAATCTTCGGCTCAAATTACCCATTATTATAATGAGGAGAATTTGAAAGGAAAACAGGTTATTGCTGTTTGTAATTTTCCTGAAAAAAATATTGCTGGAATAGTTTCTCAAGTATTGGTTTTAGGAGCAATTGATGCTGATGGCAAAGTTACACTTGTTCATCCTTCTCAAAAAGCAGAAAACGGATTACCGATTGCTTAATAATGCATCCTGAAATTCTTTCTATAACTTTATTTGGAATTGTTGCAGCATTTACTCCTGGGCCAAATAATTTCGTTGCTTTCTATTCTGGTTTCAATTTTGGTATTCTTAGAACACTGCCACATATAATTGGTGTAACTTTAGGATTTCCATTTTTGTTATTATGTTTAGCTCTAGGGTTGATAAATATTTTTAAACTTTATCCTTTAATTCAAGAGGTATTGAAATATTTAGGAACTCTATTTTTAATTTATTTAGCATACAAAATTTCTTTTTCTGGACCTTCTGATCAGGAAAATAAAAACAAAAATCCAATTAAGTTTCATGAAACTTTTATTTTTCAATTCTTAAATCCTAAAGGCGTTATTGCATCAATTATTCTTGTTTCAACTTATATTAATCCAGGAGAAACCTTTGTAAGTTATACGACTCAAATTATCATTATGGCCTTAATTGTTTCAGTGACCAGTATAACTCTGTGGACCTTCTTAGGTAAATTTTTCAGGAAATTTGCGACAAATCAGAAATTTATTAATTACTTTAATTATGCTATGTCACTGCTTCTTTTAACAAGCATAATAACTTTTTATTTATAATATGACCCCAGGAAAAAAGAATTCTTATAAATCAATAAAAAAAATCATAGTCAATGACAAGGAGTATAATTATTACTCATTAAATGAAGCAGAAAAAAATGGACTTGAAGGAATAAATAAACTTCCAAAATCTCTTAAAGTTTTACTAGAAAATTTATTAAGATACGAAGACGACCTAAGTGTAACAAAATCTCAAATAGAGGCGATTAAAAACTGGCTAAAGACAAAAAAATCTAAAACTGAAATTGCATATAGACCAGCAAGAGTTTTGCTTCAAGATTATACAGGAATACCTGCGGTTGCAGATTTAGCTGCAATGAGAGAAGCGGTTAAAGAAAAAAATAAAGATCCAAATACAATAAATCCACTGTCTGCAGTTGATCTTGTAATTGATCACTCTGTGCAGGTAGACCAATCTGCTAAAGCAGATTCTTTTGAAAAAAATGTCGATATAGAATTTGAAAGAAATGGTGAAAGATATTCTTTTTTAAAATGGGGACAGCAGGCATTTGATAATTTTAGAATAGTTCCACCAGGAACAGGAATTTGTCACCAAGTAAATCTGGAATATTTGTCAAAAGTTGTTTGGTCAGAAGAATTTAAAGGTGAAAAATATCTTTTTCCAGATACTTTAGTTGGAACGGATAGTCATACAACAATGGTAAATGGTTTATCTGTTTTAGGATGGGGTGTTGGAGGAATTGAAGCTGAAGCAGGAATGTTAGGTCAACCAATTTCCATGTTAATACCAGAAGTCATCGGTTTTGAAATGAAGAACAAAATGCCAGAAGGGACTACTGCAACTGATTTAGTATTAACTGTTGTTAAAATGTTAAGAGATAAAGGAGTGGTTGGTAAGTTTGTTGAGTTTTATGGAGAGGGTTTAAAAAATTTAACACTAGCGGATAGAGCAACAATTGCAAACATGGCACCAGAATATGGTGCTACTTGTGGTTTTTTTCCTATCGATGAAGAAACATTAAAGTATTTGAAATTTTCTGGAAGAGATCAACAAACTGTTGATATCGTAGAAAATTATGCCAAGGAACAAGGTTTGTGGGCGAGTAACGAAATAGAATTTACTGACATTATATCTTTAGATATGTCCACAGTCGTACCAACTATTTCAGGACCTAAAAGACCTCAAGACAAAGTTCTGTTGACAGATGCACCTAGTTCGTTTCAAAAAGTATTGCAGGAAGCTACAAATAAAAATGAAAAGTCAATTTCGAAAGTATCAAATACAGATTATGAAATTAAAGATGGCACAATATTAATTGCTGCAATTACTTCTTGTACTAACACATCTAATCCAAATGTTCTTATCGGGGCTGGACTATTAGCTAAAAAAGCTATTGAAAAAGGTTTGCAGGTTAAACCTTGGGTAAAAACTTCTTTAGCACCTGGATCTCAAGTAGTTACAGACTATTTGGCAAAAGCTGGATTAAACACTTATTTAGATCAGCTTGGTTTTAATTTAGTTGGGTATGGCTGTACTACTTGCATTGGAAATTCAGGACCACTTCCAGAAAATATTGTAGAAGCTATCCAAAAAGAAAATATTTATGCTGTTTCAGTTTTATCTGGAAATAGAAATTTTGAGGGAAGAATTTCTCCACATATAAAAGCTAACTATTTGGCTTCACCTCCACTTGTTGTTGCATACGCAATAGCTGGGCATATGGAAGTTGATTTGTACAAAGATCCATTAGGAAAAGATAGAGAAGGAAAAGATGTATTTTTAAAAGATATTTGGCCTTCAAATAAAGAGATAGAGGAAACTTTAAAAGATTCACTTAATGCTGACATGTTTATACAAAGATACTCAAATGTTTCAGAGGGCCCAACTCAATGGCAAAAAATTAAAACTGATAAAAGCAGCATCTATAATTGGGATGAGGGATCAACATATGTAAAAAAACCTCCGTTTTTTGAATCGTTACCAGATAAACCAGAGGGATTTAAAGAAATTAAGGACGCAAGACCATTATTAATTTTAGGTGATATGGTTACAACTGATCATATATCGCCAGCTGGTAGTATTCAAAAAGATAGTCCAACTGGTGAATATTTCATGGAACACCAAATTTTACCTAAAGATTATAATTCATATGGTTCAAGAAGAGGTAACCATGAAGTTATGATGCGAGGAACTTTTGCAAATATAAGAATTAGAAACGAAATGGCTCCAGGTACAGAAGGTGGTTTTACAAAGTTATACCCAGAAGAAAAAGTTCTTCCCGTCTATGATGCAGTTGTTGAATATAAAAAAAGAGGAACAGATTTGGTTGTAATTGGTGGAAAAGAGTATGGAACCGGATCATCTAGAGATTGGGCAGCTAAAGGAACAAAATTACTTGGGATAAAAGCAGTAATCGCAGAGAGTTTTGAAAGAATCCACCGATCTAATTTGATTGGAATGGGAATATTGCCATTACAATTTATTGACGATGTAAATAGAAAGAATCTTAAATTAATTGGTTCTGAATTAATTAGTATAATTAATATAGAAAAGGGTGTTAATCCCTCAGATGAAGTGACAGTCGAAATTAAATATGCTTCTGGCGAAATAAAGAAAATTAAAACTTTATGCAGAATTGATACAAAAAATGAATTAGAGTATTATAAAAATGGAGGTATTCTACAGTACGTTTTAAGGAATATGATTTAGTTATGGACGAAGATTTATCAATTATTAATACCAATACTAGAAATGAAAAAATTAAGAATTTTTTTGTAAACAATAAAAATAAAATAATTTCAGGTATAATTATTTTAATAATTATTATAGTAGGTGTTTTTAGTTACGATAAATATTTAATTAATAAAAAAAAAGATATCTCAGATAGTTATAATTCAATAATCATTGATTATTCAGAAAAAACAAAAGAAAAGACAGCTAGCAGCCTGATTGAAATTATAAACAAGAAAGATCCAACTTATTCACCTTTATCCCTTTATTTCATCATTGATAATAATCTTGTAAGTGATCAGTCCAGAATTAATTCATTATTTGATATATTGATAAACGATACTTCGTTAGACAGTGAGATTAACAATTTAATTATATACAAGAAGGCACTCTACAATGCAGATAACGCTCAGGAGAGTGATCTTCTAAATATGTTAAATCCACTGATTAATTCAAAAAGTGTCTGGAAATCACATTCTTTATATTTAATGGCAGAATATTTTTATGCAAATAATCAAAAACAAAAAGCTAAAGAATTTTTCAACCAAATAATAGCTTTAGAAAATTCAAATCCAGATATAAGACTTCAAGCAGAGAAAAGATTGAACAGAGACTTGAGTGAATAAATTAATTTTTACTTTCATTGCATTATTTTTTCTTAATAACTGTTCATTTAATGAAAACTCCAGAATTTGGAAAGATAAAGAAAATAAATTAGAAATAGATAAAAAAATAACAAAAGTTTTTGCAGAAGAAAATATAAGTGTTTCAGAATTTAATGGAGATTTAAAATTAGATTTATCCTCAATAAAAATAAATAATAAAAAAAATGAAAATCAAAATAATCTTGGTTTGCAAAATTACAAAGGTGAATTAGCAAAGATTGGTAACTTTAAATTTTCAAAGTTAGAGGAAATTAATCAATTAGATTTCGAACCGATTTTTTTGAAAAATGGAATAATATTTTTCGATAAAAAAGGTTCAATTATTATGTATGATAATAATCAGAAAGTTATTTGGAAAAAAAATCATTATTCAAAATCTGAAAAAAAATTAAAACCAAAACTTAATTTTTTAGTAGATGGTCAAAATCTTTTAGTAACTGATAGCATAGCAAAATATTATTCTGTGAATATTAGTACTGGAGAATTAAATTGGTCAAATAATAATGATTATCCGTTTAATTCAAATATTAAAAAGCATAAGGATAAAATATTTGTTATTGATTATAAAAATACGTTGAGATGTTTTAAAATTAAAGATGGTTCTGAATGTTGGAATTTGCAAACAGAGGACTCATTTACAATTTCAAATATTA
>CACNVV010000008.1 GCA_902624015.1 uncultured Pelagibacteraceae bacterium | reverse complement strand
CAACCTTTGAAAGATGCAGACATATTTCTAATTAAATTGAAATATAAGTCTTTTCCTGGGTCTAATGTTGCTCCTAATGGGTCAACTACTCCAGTTTTAATATTCATATCTTTTGCGACAGCTTTAATAATATCAGGGTTAAATTGAGGCTCTGAGAACACACAAGCAACTTTATCGTGTTCAATTATCTCTCTGATTTCTGCTAGTTGTTCTGCTCCAGGCATTACATCTGTATTAACAGTAAAAGCACCTAATATATTTACATTAAATCTTTTCTCAAAATACTGATAAGCATCATGGAATACAATTGAAGCAACACTGCTACTTAAATCAGTCATTACATCAATTGTAAGTTTATCGATTTCTTGTAAAGCTTTAGCTAAATTACTTTTATATTTAGCTTCATTTTTTGGATCATTTTCAATTAAATGTTCTGCCATTTCATTTAACATAGCTTTTGCATTAATTGGGTCCAACCAAATGTGTGGATCAAATTCACCATGCGCATGTCCATCATGATCGTCATGTCCGTGGTCGTCATGATCATCCTCTTTTTTACCATGATCGTCATGGTCGTGATCATCTTCCTTTTTACCATGATCGTCATGGTCGTGATCATCTTCCTTTTTACCATGGTCGTCATGATCATCCTCTTTTTTACCATGATCGTCATGTTCGTGATCATCATGATCATGTTCGTCAAAAATATTTCTTTCTCTAAATTTTAATACCTGTAATCCTTTAGTTTCCATTAATTCAATTTTTTCTGCTTTCTTTGCAATTGAACTCAATGGTTTTTCTAAAAAACTCTCTAAATCTTCACCAACCCAGAATATTAGATCTGCATTTTGAAGCATTTTTGCGTGTGAAGGTTTCATTGCAAATCCGTGCGGAGAAGCATATCCATCAACTATTAAATCAGGTTTAGCAATACCATCCATTAAGTAACTAGCTAATGAATGAATTGGTTTAATAGAAGCAACTACTTTTATTTCAGCATTTGCTGGTGTAAAGAATGTTAGAATTGATAATATTGAGAATATAAGTGGTATTTTTTTAATATTTTTCATAATAAGTAATTTAATTGGTTGTTATAATATAACGTTATGTAATAATATAACATTTATAAGTCAAGCAATATATGAGCTCAGAAAATAGTACATTAGTAAAATTAAATAACGCTGGTTTTAAACAAAATGATAAATGGCTAGTGGAAGGTGTTTCATTAACTGTTAAAAAAGGAAAGATTGTTACCCTTATTGGACCTAATGGCTCAGGAAAAAGTACTACCGCAAAAATTGCATTAGGAATTTACAAAAACATAGAAGGAAGTGTTGAGAAATACACAAATAAAGTTGGATATGTTCCTCAAAAAATATCTATTGATTGGACTTTACCGTTAAGAGTTTATGATTTTATGCTTCTAACAGAAAATATAAAAGATGAGGCAATTGATGAAGCACTTACATTAACAGGTGTTATCCATCTTAAGAATAAAAATTTAGGAAATTTATCAGGTGGTGAATTTCAAAGAGTTTTAATCGCAAGAGCAATTTCAAAAAAACCTGAATTATTAGTTCTTGATGAGCCAGTTCAAGGTGTTGATTACACTGGTGAGATTGCTTTATATGAATTAATTAAAAGAATCTCTGATACGCTAAATTGTGGAATTTTATTAATATCTCATGATTTACATACAGTCATGACTGCAACTGATCATGTTGTTTGTTTAAATGGTCATGTTTGTTGTTCAGGTACACCAATGGATGTTGCTAAAAACAATGAATATAAAACCTTATTTGGTGAACAGGCATCTCAAATTCTATCAGTTTATGAACATAAACATGATCACGTTCATTCAGATAAAGGTGAAATAAAGAAAAACTAATATGTTTGATGATTTTTTTATAAGAGCACTAATTGCAGGCTTAGGTATAGCTTTAGTAACCGGACCTCTTGGTTGTTTTGTTGTTTGGAGAAGATTATCATATTTTGGTGATACATTAGCTCACTCAGCTTTACTTGGTGTAACTTTGGCTTACTCGTTTGAATTAAATATTGCTCTTTCAGTATTTATTATTTCATCTCTAATTGCTTTGATTTTAATTCAATTACAGAAGAAAACTAATTTACCAGGTGATGCTTTACTTGGTCTCTTGGCGCATTCTTCTTTAGCTGTAGGATTAGTAGTAATAGGTTTTTTAACATTCATTCGTTTTGATATCATGGGACTTTTATTTGGTGATATATTAGCTGTAACAACTGATGATTTGTTAATCATCTGGACTGGTGGCGCTGTAATTTTAATAGTTCTAAAATTAATTTGGAAACCATTGTTTGCATCGACAGTTAATTATGAGTTAGCAGAAGCAGAAGGGTTAAACCCTGATAGAGCAAAAGCTATTTTTACAATTCTTATGGCTGCTGTAATAGCCATATCAATTAAAATGGTAGGATTATTATTGATTACAGGTATGCTTATTATTCCAGCAGCGATGGCTAGAAATATTTCTGATAGCCCTCAAAAGATGGTGTTATTCTCAATAATTGGTGGATTATTGTCAGTATTATTAGGACTATTTTCATCGTTAGAATTTAATACATCATCAGGTCCATCAATTATAATGGCGGCCTTAGTCTTATTTATATTGTCTTTACTTAATATTAAACAATCGATTAAATTGAAAAACTGATAACTAATTGATAAGAATTTAAAATGCAAAAAGAACACAACCTTTCAAAAAATCAAAAAATTATTTTTGATCTAATTGACAAATCCGGTGGACCTATGAAAGCTTATTCAATTCTTTTTAATGTTCAAAAAAAGGGAATTAAAGCACCTCTACAAGTTTATAGAGCTTTAGATAAGTTAGTTGAAATTGGAAAAATTCATAAGATAGAAAGTAGAAATGCCTTTATTGCTTGCCAAAATTCTAGTTGTCAAATTTCAAAAGCGACAGCATTTTCAATTTGTGAAAGCTGCGAAAATGTATCTGAAATAAGTAATTCAAAACTTTCAAAATATTTATCTAATTTTTCAGATGACTCTGGAATGAAATACAGCAAATATAATTTAGAATTTTTTGGTTTATGTAAAAAATGTAAATCAAAATAATGAGCACTGTATCTTTAACTTTAGACGAAATATTTGAACTAGCCAAAAAAACACTTTTGGCAAATGGTTGTGATGATGAATCAGCATCAATTTTATCAGACCTAATTAGAAACGCTGAAAGAGATGGTTCTGTGTCACACGGTTTATTTAGATTACCAGCTTATGTAACAGGTCTTAAAAGTGGAAAGATAAATGGAAAAGGGAAACCTGAAGTAAAAAAAATATCTCCATCAGTAATCAAAGTTGAAGGAAATAATTGTTTAGCACCTGTAGTTTTAAATAAAGGTTTGCCTGAATTAGCAAAAGCTGCAAAAGAAAATGGTGTTGCGGTATTAGCAATAAATAATTCACATCACATGGCTGCTATGTGGCCTGAAACAGAAAAATTAGCAGAGGAAGGTCTAGTTGCATTTGCTTGTACATCTTACAAGCCTGCTGTTGCACCTGCTGGTGCAAAAAAGCCATTATTTGGAACAAACCCAATTTCATTTGCTTGGCCACGTCCAGGTAAAACACCAGTTGTTTATGATATGGCAACTGCTTCAATGGCAATGGGAGAAGTTCAAGTTGCTAAAAGAGAAGGTCACAAAGTTCCACTTGGCACTGGTTTAACTAAAGATGGTAAAGAAACAACTGATCCAGGGGAAATTGCTGATGGTGGAGTTCTATTACCCTTTGGTGGCTATAAAGGATCTGCAATTGCAATGATGGTAGAATTAATGGCAGGCGCATTAGTTGGAGATAATTTTAGTTTTGAAACAGCTGCCAAAGATAATAATGATGGTGGTCCTCCAAGTGGCGGTGAATTCATATTAGCCATTAACCCAGATAAAACTTCAGGTACTAATTGGCAAAAACATGCTGAGGAATTTTTTGAAAAAATGAAATCAATGGGTGAAGTAAGATTACCAGGAGAAAGACGTCACAAGAATAGAATGGATACTGGTCCAAGAAATATTAACGAAGAATTAGTAAATAAAATTAAATCTTTAAGCTAAATTAATCTCAATTGGAGTGTGATCAGAAGGCTTTTCTCTTCCACGTGGATCTTTATTAATATTAATATCTTTTATTTGATCAATTATAGAATTTGAAACTAAAAAATGATCAATCCTCATGCCATTATTTTTTTGCCATGCACCTCTCATATAATCCCAAAATGTATATCCTTCTTTATCTTCATGAAAATGTCTGTAGACGTCATTAAAACCAAGATTAATCATTTCTCTAAATTTTTTTCTTATTTCAAGTCGGTATAAAGCATCGTCTTCAAAACTTTTAACATTATAAACATCTTCTGCTGATGGAATGATGTTGAAATCACCAGCTAATATAATATTTGAATTTTTTTTAGACAAAGCTTTTAATTGCTTTATTAATTGATCAAGCCAATCTTTTTTATAATCATATTTTTCAGTGTCTACTGGATTACCATTAGGGGTATAAATATTAATTAATTGTATATTTTTTTTCTTATGTTCAAATTCAGCTGAAATTATTCTTGATTGTTTTAACTTATCCTTAATTAAATCTGTTTTGACATTTTTTAATTTATTTTTAGATATAATTGCTACACCATTGTAACTTTTTTGCCCAAATACATGACTTTCATAGTCCATTGATGAAAAATCATCATATGGAAAATTAACATCTTCAGTTTTGATTTCCTGCATCATTAAAATATCAGGTTTATATTTTAATAAATAGCTTTTGATATTTTCGATTCTTGCTCTTACCGAGTTTACATTCCAAGATGAAATGAGCATTAAAGTGAGAAAGAAACTCCACAACCACATGAAGATTTGGTTTGTGGATTAGATATTTTGAATTGTTCACCTATAAGTTCAGACACATAATCAACTTCAGATCCTTTAAGCAAATCCGCTGAAGTTTTATCAATTAAAATATTTTGATAATTTAAATCATCATCTTGTTTTGATTTATCAAAAGTAAATTCGTATTGAAAACCAGAGCATCCTCCACCTTTGATAGCGATTCTGAAGAATGATCCTTTATCTTTTTTTGATAACAAATTATCTATTTGTTTTAACGCTTTATCCGTAAATTTAATTTCTTTAATCATGTCTGAACACTGATATTACTAATATAATACTTAATTATTTAAATTAAAGGATGAAAAAAGACACTTTGTTAGGCGTATTTAAAAGTAAAGGTAGACTTAATAAAGAGGCTAATTCAAAATATAGATCTCCTTTTCAACGTGACCGAGATCGTATAATTCATAGCGCATCATTTAGAAGACTAAAGCATAAAACCCAAGTTTTTGTAAACACAGAAGGTGATCATTTTAGAACAAGGATTACTCATTCAATTGAAGTTGCTCAAATAGCAAGATCAATTGCAAAATATCTAAAATTAAATGAAGATTTAGCTGAAACCTTAAGTCTTGCTCATGATTTAGGTCATACTCCATTTGGCCATGCAGGAGAGGATGCTTTAGATGAATGTATGCAAAATTATGGAGGTTTTGATCACAATCTTCAGACACTAAGAATAGTAATGTTTTTAGAGAATAAATATTTTAAATTTGCTGGATTAAATTTAACTCTTGAAACTTTAGAAGGCCTTTTAAAACATAACGGACCTGTAAATGATCTAAGCATGATCAACAAACTAATTGGATCAAAAGTTTTCAGAAATAAGATTAATTTTAATACTTTTCCATCATTAGAAGCTCAAATATCAGCTATATCAGACGATATTGCATATAATAATCATGATATTCAGGATGGAATTAAAGCAAACCTATTTAAACTTGAAGAATTAGTTGAATTAGATTTTTTCAAAAATATTTATCAAAAATATAAAAACAAAATTAATAAAAAAAATTATAAAATTGCTATTTATCAAATCATCAGAGACTCAATAGATATTATGATAAGAGATTTACTAATTAATACAGAGAGAAATATTAAAAAATTTAAAATTAAGTCATTAAAAGATGTATCAAAATCAAATCAATTGATAGTTTCTTTTTCAGATAAAATACAAAATTCAGAACAAGAAATCAGATCATTTTTAAGACACAGAATGTATGACAATAAATCTGTGCTTAATAAGAATCAAAGAGGTAAAATGATAATTAAGAAATTATTTAAAATAATTAAATCAAATCCTAGAAAATTTCTTACTAAAGAGCAATTGACTAAAGACAAATATAGAGCTATTTCAGATTTTATATCTGGTATGACGGATAGATACGCAATTAACCTTTATAACGATAATAAATGAATATTTTTGAATTATATTTAGATAAAATAAAATCAATTATTGTTGAGCTTAGTAAAAAAAATCAACTCATCATTCCTGAAAGTTTCACTGGTATTAATGCTGAAATACCACCGCCAAAATTTGATTGTGATATTTCAACTAATGTTGCAATGGTTTTATCTAAACTAAACAAAACCTCTCCAATAGAATTGGCAGAAAAACTTGCACCAGAAATCAAAAATAGCGATGATCAAATAGACAATATATCCGTTGCAAAACCTGGTTTCATAAATATTAAATTTAAGCCATCTTTTTGGTCAAACTTTATTAAAGATATAATAGATAATGCTGAAAAATTTGGAATTAATGAAAAAGAGAAAAAAAATAATTATTTAGTTGAATTCGTATCAGCTAATCCTACCGGACCATTGCATGTTGGTCATTGTAGAGGAGCTATTTTAGGCGATGTCATTTCTAATGTTTTAATATTTAATAAGCATAAGGTTACAAAAGAGTATTATGTCAATGATTATGGTAATCAAATTATAAATTTTACAAAATCCGTATACTTTAGAATTAAGGAATTAAAATTTAACGAAACATTTCCTCAAGATAATCCTGATTTGTATCCAGGAGATTACCTTGTTGATTTTGCAAAAAATATAGTTTCGGATAATTCAGATCTAAATTTTGATGATTATGAGCAAATAAGCGATAAGTTAACAGCTTTATCTATAGAACAAGCTCTACTTTTAATTCAAAAGAACCTTAAGAGTTTAGGAATTAACCACGATAATTTCGTTAGTGAAAAAAGTATTGTTTCAAACAAAGAAGTAGAGGGTGTAATAAAATTTTTAGAAAAGAATAAATTTGTATACAAAGGAAAAATTAAAGCTCCAGCTGGTGAAGATGATAAAAACTGGGTAGAAAGAGAACAGTTACTTTTTAAATCTACTGATTTTGGTGACGATAAAGATAGAGCTTTGCAAAAATCAGATGGAGCATGGACTTATTTTGCAAGCGATGTTGCTTATCATAAAAACAAAGTTGATCGTAAATTTGATTATTTAATAAATATTCTTGGTGCAGATCATGCTGGTTACATCAAAAGAATTTCATCCTCTGTTGAAGCTTTATCAGGAAAAAAAGATAAACTGATTTGTAAAATTAGTCAGCTTGTAAAATTAATTAAAGATAACAAACCATTTAAAATGTCTAAAAGAAAAGGTGACTACATTACGGTTGATGATTTAATTGAAGAAGTTGGAAAAGATGCAACTAGATTTATTATGCTAAACAGAAGTAGTGATGTCGAATTAGATTTTGATTTTGATGCTGTAAAAGAAAAATCAAAAGATAATCCATTGTATTACGTTCAATATTGTTATGCTAGAATTTCATCTGTCTTTAGACATATTGATAAAGATTTAAATTCAAAAATTGAATTAGATGATTTTAGTTTTGAATACTCAAATGATGAGATCAAAATTTTAAAAAAGATTTCAGAGTGGCCAAAATGTATCGATGCAGCTAGTTCAAAATTAGAACCACATAGAATACCTGTTTATTTATATGATCTTGCTTCAGAATTTCATTCGTATTGGAATCTTGGTAAACAAAACCCAGAAAAAAGATTTATTAATAATCAAAAAACAGTTTCACCAGATAAATTAATTTTTTTAAAAGCAATATCTAACGTAGTAAAATCAGGAATGGATATAGTTGGTGTAGATACACCAGATAAAATGTAATGCTAAAAGAAATTAAGTATTTAATCTTTATTGTTGTAATTGCTTTATTTATTTTTTTGACTGGTAGATATTATTTTTCAGATGAAAATAAAAAGAAATCATACAGATCTTATAAAAATAACGATGAAAAAATTAAATTATACTCAAAAAATTTACCTGTTTTGGAAAATGATACACAAAATGTAATAGAGTACGTTAAGCAAACAAACAAAAAAAAGAAAAAAAAGTTTAATTTTTGGAAACTTTTAGAGAATGATTAAGAAAAGAAGAGCTTTTATTGTTGGTTTAAAATCTTCAAAATTATCAAACAAAGAGATATCTTTTTTAAAGAAATATAAACCATGGGGAGTTATTTTATTTTCAAGAAACATAAATTCAATTGAACAAACTAAAAAATTAACTGATAAAATAAAAAAGATATTTAAAGACAAAAAATACCCAATATTAATTGATCAAGAAGGAGGACGAGTAAATCGATTAGGTAAAATTATCTCATTTGATAATTTGACTTCTGAATATTTTGGAAATTTATTCACAAAAGATAAGAAAAAATTTAATATTATTTATAAATTATATATCGATAAAACTTCGTATTTGCTTAAATTAATCGGTGTTAACATAAATACCGTTCCTGTTTTAGATATTAGAGTTAAAGGAGCTAGCAACATTATTGGTGACAGATCTTTTTCAAAAAATAAAAAAAATATCTCTAAAATTGGAGATATTTGTATTGATTTTTTTCATGAAAATTCCATTGGCACTGTCATAAAACACATACCTGGACATGGATTAGCTAAAGTAGATAGTCATAAATTTACACCTCTAGTTACCAAAAACTTAAATTATTTGGATAAAAATGATTTTTTTCCATTCAAGAAAAAACAAAGCTATTTTGCAATGACAGCACATGTAATATATCGAAGCATTGATAGATTAAATACAGCTACACACTCTAAAAAAATTATAAATTTAATCAGAAAAAAAATTGGTTTTAAAAACATTTTGATTTCAGATGATTTATCAATGAAAAGTTTAAAAGATGATTTAAAAACTAATACTATTAAAACGTTTAGTGCAGGTTGTAATCTTGCTCTTCATTGTAATGGTAAATTGTCTGAAATGAAGGTAGTTGGTGATAATTCACCAATGGTAAGTAATTTTATTATAAAAAAAACATCGTTATTTTATAAAATTTTAAGTTAATATCTGAGCATGACTATTTCTGATTCTGCATTATTTAATGTTGATATAAATAACTATAATGGTCCTCTAGATGTACTTTTAGATTTAGCAAAAGCTCAAAAAGTAGATCTTGAAGAAATATCAATTACAAAGTTAGCAGATCAGTTTCATGATTATATTACAAAAGAAAAAGATTTAAATTTAGAAATTGCGTCAGAATATTTATTGATGGCAACTTGGTTAGCTTATTTAAAATCTAAATTATTACTTCCAGGAACACCAGAAGAAGAATTTAAAGTTCAAGAAGTTGCTGAAAAATTAAAATTACAACTTAAAAAACTAGAATTGATAAGATTGCTTTCTGAACAAATGTTAAAAAGAAAAAGATTAGGAAGAGAAATTCGATCAAGAGGAATGAAAGGAAATATAAGATCTATTTATAGCACAGAATATAATTTAAGTTTATTTGAGCTTCTCAAGTCGTATTCAACAATTATTATGACTAAAGACTTTCAAAAAATGAATATTCCTAAACTACCAGTCTTTACTGCTGAGGATGGAATTAAAACAATAAGAGAGTTTTTTGGTAAATTAATCGAGTGGAAAAAATTAGATGATTTAATTCCTAAAAATTTTAAAAGTAATTCAAAATATAAACGTACTGGTAAAGCAGGAATATTTGCTGGTTCTTTAGAATTGGTTAAAGAGGGAAATCTAACCATGAAACAGGATAAGTTGTTTGATGATATTTATGTTAAGGAAAATAATGATTAAAAAAGAAAAAATTCCAAAAAATAATATTGTTAAATTTCCATCTAAGTTATCTGATTTAGAAAAAGAAATTGAAGCAGTTATTTTTGCTGCTGCTGAACCATTAGATGTTGATACAATTGAAAGTAAAGTTACTCAAAAAGGTAACGTCTCTAAATCATTAGAAAAGTTGCAGCAAGAATACTCTAAACGTGGAATTAATCTGGTTTGTATAAAAGAAAAATGGTCTTTTAGAACTTCTCCTAACTTGTCAAACATCATGTCACAAGAAAGAACGGTTGAAAAAAAACTTTCTAGAGCTGCTGTCGAGACTTTAGCCATAATTGTTTATCACCAACCTGTTACAAGAGCAGAGATTGAGGAGATAAGAGGTGTTGCATTTGGAACGAATACTCTTGAAATATTGATGGAGCTTAACTGGGTTAAGCCAGGTGGTCGTAAAGATGTACCAGGAAGACCAATTCAGTATGTTACAACAGATGAATTTTTAAGTCATTTTAATCTCCAAAAATTATCTGATTTGCCAACAATTGATGAATTAGGCGCAGCTGGTTTAATTGATAGTTCTAGTATTGATAATGCAATTTTTGGAACTGGTAAATTCTACAAAGAAAAACAAGAAGAAAAAAAAGAGGATATTTATTCCAATATTGATGAGATGCTAAACAGCACTCTTGATACAGAAGAGAAAGATTAACAAAAAAGTAACTTTTAAATTAATCATAAAAAGGTTATAAGTTTTTTATGAGCATAGGAATTTGGCAAATAGCAATCGTAGTTATATTAGTAGTCTTATTATTTGGACGAGGTAAAATCTCTAGTCTAATGGGTGATGTAGCTAAGGGAATTAAAAGTTTCAAAAAAGGAATGGCGTCAGATGTTACTGACGATACAGAGCCAAAAAATATATCCGACGATAATAAAGACTCAGAAAACAAAGATTAAATCACATGCCTACTATTGGTTGGTTTGAGATATTAATTGTAGTTGGTATTGCAATTGTTGTTCTTGGTCCAAAAGATTTTCCAATCATGTTAAAGAAAGCAGGTTCTTGGATAGGGACTGCAAAAAGATACGTGAGCAATATTCAAAATGAAGTTTCAAATTTAGATATTGATGATGAAAAAATTGATAATGAAATAAAAAAAGAAACTAAAAAAGATGAGCAATGAAGAAAATGAAGGTGGATTTGTTAGCCATCTAACAGAACTAAGAAAAAGACTAATACATAGTTTTATATTTCTAATAATCTTTTTTGTTATTTGTTATATTTTTGCAGAACATATCTACGGTTTTTTAGTTGATCCTTTTGCTCAAGCAGTAAAAGACGATGGATCTGAGAGAAGGCTTATTTTTACCGCCTTACAGGAAACTTTTTTAACGTATATCAAGGTATCTTTTTTCACAGCTTTTTTCGTGACTTGTCCATTTATACTTATGCAAATATGGAAATTTATTGCACCGGGATTATATAAACATGAAAAAGTTGCCATACTTCCGTATCTTGTACTAACACCAATCCTTTTCTTTTTAGGAGGCATGCTTGTCTACTATTTGATAATGCCTCTTGCTATTAAATTCTTTTTATCATTTGAAAGTACAGGGATGTCTACAAGTTTACCAATTCAGCTAGAAGCCAAAGTAAATGAATACTTATCACTTGTTATGAAGTTAATTTTTGCATTTGGAATAAGTTTTCAACTGCCCATAGTCTTAAGTTTATTAGCAAGAATAGGTGTTGTTGACAGTCAATTTTTAAAAGAAAGAAGAAAGTATGTTGTCGTAATTATATTTGCTACTGCTGCATTACTTACACCACCAGATCCAATTACTCAAATAGGTTTAGCAATTCCATTATTAATTTTATATGAATTATCAATATTTTCAGTAAAATTTATAGAAAACAAAAATTTAGAAAAAACTGATGCATAATTTAAAAGAAATTAGAAAAGATTTTTCAAAATTTGAAAAAGATCTTGAAAAACGTTCAGTTAAAATTGATTTTAATAATTTAAAAAAGCTTGATGAGTTAAATAGAGATTTAATTCAAAAGAAAGAATACTTAGAAAAAGAAAAAAAAGATATTTCAAAATCTAAAGATGAAAGTTTATTCAAAAAATCTAAAGAAATATCTACTGAATTAGAGAAGATTTCTGAGCAACAAAAAAATACTAAAACTGAATTAGATAATATTTTATCAGGTATACCAAACATACCTCATCAAGATGTTCCAAATGGAAAAGATGAAAATGACAACGTTGAAGTTTTAAAAGCAGGGAAAGTTCCTGAATTTGATTTTAAACCCAAATCTCATTATGAACTTGGTGAAAATCTAGGCATGCTTGATTTTGATCTTGCAACAAAAACAACCGGATCAAGATTTGTATTTGTTAAAAAAGAGTTAGCATTACTAGAACGAGCTTTATCTAACTTTATGCTAGATACTCATATTATTCAAAATAGCTATCAAGAGATTTCACCTCCATTGATTGCGTCTGATAATACAATGTATGGAACAGGCCAATTACCAAAATTTGAAAACGATCAATTTGAAATAAAATTTGATGTAGGATCTGAAAGAAAATTTTTAATCCCGACTGCTGAAGTAATTTTAACAAATATTGTTAAAGATAAAATTGTAGATCAAAAAGATTTACCAATGAGATTTGTTGCCTCAACACCTTGTTTTAGAAAAGAAGCTGGTAGTTATGGAAAAGACACCAAAGGAATGATCAGGCAACATCAATTTTATAAAGTTGAGATGGTTAGTATTGTAGAAAAAGAAAATTGCCTAGAAGAATTAGAGCGAATGACAAATTGTGCAACAGATATTCTTGATAAGCTAGAGTTACCTTATAGAAAAGTAATTTTATGTTCAGGTGATATGGGTTTTAGTGCAGAAAAAACTTATGATATTGAAGTTTGGTTACCATCAGAAAACAAGTATCGTGAAATTTCATCATGCTCTTCTTGTTCCACATTTCAAGCACAAAGAATGAAATCAAGATATAAAAATAAAAACAAGGAAACTGTTTTTGTTGGAACATTAAATGGAAGTGGTTTAGCAGTTGGCAGAACTTTAATTGCTGTACTAGAAAACTATCAAAAAAAAGACGGTTCGATTATTGTTCCTAAGGTACTGCGACCGTATATGAATAATTTGGAATTGATTTCAGCTAAATAAAGTTGTTTTAATTACACAGATAGTATAAGTATTCACATAATTTATAAGGAGATTTATGGAAGGCTCAGGAATAGGACAATTTATACCGTTAATTTTAATTTTTGTTATTTTTTATTTTTTCTTAATCAGACCACAGCAAAAAAAAGTTAAAGAACACAAAGCAATGGTTGAAAGTCTTAAGAGAGGTGACAAGGTTGTTACTTCTGGTGGAATTACAGGTACAGTGGAGAGACTTATAGACAATGATAAAGTTGAAGTAGAAATTGCTGAAAACGTAAAGGTTGAAATAGTTAAATCAACTGGTATTCAAAGTCTTGTTAATTCAAATACTCAAGAAGTTAAAAAATAATTATTTTTAGTTAAGTGCTTTATTTCTCTAAGTTAAGAATTTTATTTATAACTCTTTTTTCAGTTTTATTTATTTTAATAGCTTCATCAAATCTTTTTAAATTTGATGATAATTTTTTTGATAAAAAAATTAATCTAGGTTTAGACCTTCAGGGTGGATCATATCTATTACTTGAAATTGATAATGAACCTGTAATTGAACAAAAATTACAAAACTTAACAACAACTATCAGAAATTACTTCAAAGAAAAAAATATTAAAATCAACAATATAAAAATAGATAATCAGCATATTTTTTTTAATGTAACAGATAATGATAAGGAAACTGTCTTAGATGTTTTTCAGGATGAAAATAGCGACCTTAACCCTTATTACCCAAGATTTAAATCACATCAGTTAGAAATCAAAGATACAGGGTTAAATTTAAAAGTTAATTTTTCAAGACAGGGTTTAATTAAACTTAAAAATTCTTCTCAAGATCAAGCTATAGAAATAGTTAGAAGAAGGGTAGATGAAGTTGGAACTAATGAACCCAACATACTTAAAAGAGGAAATAACCGAATTTTAGTAGAGCTACCTGGATTAGATGATCCGATGAGAGTAAAATCATTACTTGGTAAAACTGCAAACCTTACTTTTCGATTTGTAACAAACGATGAAAATGATCGTTTTGGTGTTGAAAAGTTAAAATTTGAAAATGGTCTAGAAGAAGCCACAGTTAGTAAAAGAATTATAATAAGTGGTGAAAATTTACTTGATGCTCAACCAAAAATGGATACTCAAGCTAACCAAACAATTGTTTCATTTACTTTAGATAGGGTAGGTGCAAAAAGGTTTGGTAAGGCAACTTCAACTGGTATTGGAAAGCAATTAGCAATTGTCTTGGATGGTAAAATTATTAGCGCCCCCGTAGTTAGAGATACGATCGCAAGTGGATCTGGTCAAATAAGTGGTGGCTTTACTTTTCAAACAGCAACTGATCTAGCTTTACTATTAAGATCAGGAGCATTGCCAGCACCATTAGAAATAATTGAAGAAAGAACAGTAGGCCCAGATCTTGGACAAGATTCTATTAATGCAGGAATGATTGCTTTAGCAATAGGTTTTATGTTGGTGATAATTTTTATGTTCGTAAAATATAAAATTTTTGGATTAATTACCAATGTAACACTAATAGTTAATTTGTTTATTCTTTTAGGTGTTTTAACTTTATTTGAAGCTACTTTAACATTACCTGGTATTGCAGGGATTATTCTAACTGTAGGTATGGCAGTTGATGCAAATGTGTTAATTTTTGAGAGAATTAAAGAGGAACTAAAAAATGAGACTAATAATATTTTAGCTTTTGATGGTGGTTATACCAAATCAAGAACAGCAATTTTAGATGCCAATATTACTACATTATTAGCTGCAATCATTTTATTTTTTATGGGTTCAGGTCCAGTCAAAGGTTTTGCTGTAACTTTAGGAGTTGGAATATTTACAACACTATTTTCAGTTTATTTTATAGCAAGATTATTCACCAGTATTTATGTATCAAGAAATAAAAATAAGGAAAAATTAATTTAATGATTGCTTTTAATAAATATTATAATCACTTTAATTTACTATCATCAGTTTTGATTGTTGTTTCATTATTATTGTTAATATTTAAAGGGCTAAATTTTGGGATAGACTTCAAGGGTGGTACATTAATTGAATTAAGAGCATCAGACTCAAAAATAAATGTTAGTTCATTAAGAGATAGATTTAATCAAATGGACTTAGGAGATGTCTCAGTAAAGAAATTTGGTAATGATACTGATTTTTTAGTGAAATTCGAAAATAAAGACAATAAGAAGAACATTATTGAAGAAATTAAAGCTAACTTAGATAAATCTTTTGGAAACAATTATGATTTTAGAAGAGTTGAAAATGTTGGTCCAAAAGTTAGTGCTGAATTATTAAAATCAGGTGTAATAGCAATATCTTTGTCATTAGCATTAATGCTGATTTACATTTGGATTAGATTTGAATGGCAATTTAGTCTAGGCGCAATTCTAGCTTTATTCCACGATGTAATTGTAACATTGGGAGTTTTTTCACTATTTAGTTTAGAAATAAACTTATCAATTATAGCAGCTGTATTAACAATAGTAGGATATTCTATGAATGATACTGTGGTCATTTTCGATCGTGTAAGAGAAAATTTAAGAAAATATTCAGATATTAAAATTTTTGAATTAACAAATATTTCAATTAATGAAACTTTATCAAGAACAATCATAACATCTGCAACTACTTTACTAGCGTTATTAGCTATATATTTTTTTGGTGGAGAGATACTTAAAGGATTTTCACTTGCTATGATATTAGGTGTCGTTTTTGGAACTTATTCCTCTATTTATATAGCGAACACTGTTCTAGTAAGATTAAGAGTTTCTCAAAAAACAGTTTTGAGAGAAGACGATCAAAATAAATTGAATTAATCATTAAAATTTTTTATAATTTCATTATATTATTTCAAAGTATTATAATTATTTTATGAATATAAGACTTTGGAAACCATCAAGTAAAACAAAAAAAAATTCAAATTTATTTAAATTTGAAAAATTTATTTCTAAAAGATTTAATAAAAATTTTAATGAAAATTTCAAAAAAATTCACGATTGGTCAGTTAAAAACCAAGGTGATTTTTGGAGTAGTGTGTGGGATTTCTCAAAAGTTAAAGGTATTAAAAGAAATAATAAAGTTAAAAAATCAAAAAAATTTTTTAAAAATACTTTTTTACCGAATTCAAGATTAAATTTTTGTGAAAATTTACTTTCAAAAAATACAAAAGAGAAAGCAATTACTTTTATTAGTGAAAATGGTTATCGTGAAATACGAAATTGGAATGAATTAAATAAAAATGTAAAAAATATTTCAAATAATTTTAAAAAATTAAATATTAAGCCAAAAGATAGAATAGCAGCTTATATGCCAAATATACCTGAAACAGTAGAGGCTTTTTTAGGTACTGTTTCTATTGGAGCTATATGGTCATCTTGTTCACCTGATTTTGGAATTAACGGTGTTATAGAGAGATTTTCTCAAATTAAACCGAAAATTTTAATTGTTACTAATCAATATTTTTACAATGGAAAAAAAATTAATATTTTAGAAAGAATTCCTGAAATAATAAAAAAAATTCCTTCTGTAAAACATGTAATTATATCAATTTACCCTGGCCAGCCAAATTTAAAAAAACTTCCAAAATACAGAAATATCAAAACACATTATTGGAGTAATATTGCTCAGGAAAGTGTTTCAAAATTTAAATTTCTTAAATTTGATTTTGAACATGATTTAGCAATTCTTTATTCTAGTGGCACTACTGGTAAACCTAAGTGTATTTGTCATAAAAATGGAGGTGTATTAGTTCAGCATTTAAAAGAACATCAATTGCATTGTGACATTAAAGAAAATGACAATGTTTTTTATTTTACAACATGTGGATGGATGATGTGGAATTGGCTAATTTCAGTTCTAGCCTCAAAAGCATCAATCGTATTATTCGATGGTTTCCCAATGTATAAACGTGATGATCTTCTTTTAAAAATAGCCAATAAAGAAAATATAACCCTATTTGGAGTTAGCGCCAAATATGTTGATGCATTAAGAAAAACAAGAAAAAATTTTAAGAAAGTTTACGAGTTAAAAAAACTCAGAACTATTTGCTCTACTGGATCTCCATTATCAGCAGATTGTTTTAAATATGTATACAAGAATATTAAAAAAAATGTTCATTTGGCATCTATTTCTGGAGGCACAGATATTGTTTCTTGTTTTGTTTTGGGAAATTTATATCAATCTGTACATGCTGGAGAAATACAAAGTAAAGGTTTAGGTATGGATGTACGAGTATTTAATGAAAAAGGAAAGTCAATTTTAAATCAAAAAGGTGAATTGGTTTGTGTTAATCCTTTTCCATCAATGCCATCAAAATTTTGGAATGATCATAAAGATACAAAATTCAAAAAAGCTTATTTTAAAAGATATAGAAATATATGGCACCATGGAGATTACGCTCAAATAACAAATAATAATGGAATAATAATATCAGGAAGATCTGATACAACTTTAAATCCTGGTGGTGTAAGGCTTGGTACTGCCGAAATTTACTCCGAGGTAGAGCAGTTTAAAGAAATTAAGGAGTCTTTAGTTGTTGGACAATCTTGGGATAATGATGTTCGTATAATTTTATTTGTAGTTTTAAATTCAAAGTATCAGCTTGATGATAGCTTATTAAAAAAATTAAAATTACAAATTAAAAAAAATGCTTCACCTAGACATGTTCCAAAAAAAATAATTCAAATAAATGATATACCAAGAACCAAAAGTGGTAAAATTGTTGAATTAGCTGTCAAAAATATAATTGAGGGAAATGAAATAAAAAATAAAGAGGCCTTAGCTAATCCTGAATCATTAAATCAATTCAAGAATATTAAGGAGTTACGATCTTAATTTTTTTTAATATATATTTTGTGCTGCAACCATAGAAAGCAGCATTGGTAAAGATAACAGAGTATTAGTTCTTGAAAATAGCATTGCTGTTTTAGCAGATTTAGCTTTTGTCTCTGGATCACTTTCAACAATCCCCAAAGCTCTTTTCTGATTTGGCCAAATTACAAACCATACATTAAATGCCATTATAATTCCTAGCCACATTCCAATACCTATTGCAGTATGTTTTGGTACACCAGAACCAATACTTAAAGTCATTGCATCATGAAGATATCCATTAAGAAGAGCTAGAATTAAACCTGAAAGAACAGTTAATGCAGCAGCCCATCTAAAATAAAATAATGCAGCTGGTGCTATTACTTTACCGATGGCTGGTTTTTGCTCATCTGGAATTTTTCCCATGTTTGGAATTTGAACAAAATTGAAATACCAAAGTAATCCAATCCACATAATTGCAACAATCACATGTATGTATCTAAACAACCAGCTCCAGAATAGAGTATCAAAAGCAATTCCATCGTTTAAATAAAACAATCCTAAAAACAAAATAATTGCTAAAGCAAGTGATGCATGAACTGTTTTTGACAAAGATGATAATAAGCTACTCATGATTCTTAATTACTATACACTAATTTTTGCACATTTTTAAGTTGTTAAATCTAGCTCAAAAGAGGTTTTAAAAATTGACCGGTATAACTCTCCTTTACTTTGCATACTTCCTCCGGTTTTCCTTCGGCGACAATATTACCACCCTTTACACCGCCCTCAGGGCCCATATCTATAATGTAATCTGCTGTTTTAATTACATCTAAATTATGTTCAATCACAACTACTGTATTTCCAAGTTTTACAAATGTATGAAGTATTTCTAAAAGTTTTTTTATATCATGTTGATGCAAACCTGTGGTTGGTTCATCTAATATATACATTGTTCTGCCCGTTGATCTTTTTGAAAGTTCTTTTGCAAGCTTAATTCGTTGAGCTTCACCTCCTGATAGGGTAGTTGCTTGCTGACCAATTTTTATATAACCTAATCCAACTTTTTTAAGAGTTAGCAATTTTGTTTTTATATTAGATATATTTTCAAAATACTCACATCCTTCATCAACTGACATATCTAAAACATCAGCAATACTTTTACCTTTAAATTTAATTTCTAAAGTTTCTCTATTGTACCTGGTACCCTTACATTCATCACACTGTATATAAACATCAGGTAAAAAATGCATTTCATATGTAATTACACCATCACCCTCACAAGCCTCACATCTACCTCCTTTAACATTAAAAGAAAATCTTCCTGGTTTATATCCTCTTGTTTTGGATTCTGGCAGGCTTGTAAACCAATCTCTAATAGGCCCAAAGGCTCCAGTATATGTTGCTGGGTTTGATCTAGGGGTTCTCCCTATAGGAGATTGGTCAATATCAATTATTTTATCAATTAATTCAACTCCCTTATAACCTTTAAAAGATTTAGGTGCTTTTCTTGCTTTACTATTTAAAGTTAAATTTAAAGCATGAAACAACGTTTGTAATATTAGGGTAGATTTTCCACTTCCAGAAACACCAGTAACACAGGTAAATGTTCCAGTTGGAATTTTTAGGTTTACATTATTTAAATTATTTCCACTTGCACCATTGATTTCTACAAACCTGCCATTTTTAGCTAAACGTCGTGATTTTGGAATTTCAATTATTTTTTTATTTGCGAGATACTGACCTGTGATACTATTTTTATCTTTTTTTAAATCTTCATATGAACCTTGTGCTGTTATCTGACCTCCATTACTTCCAGCTTCAGGACCAAGATCAATAATATGGTCTGCATTTTCCATTGTCTCGGTGTCGTGCTCTACAACAATAACAGTATTACCTAGATCTCGTAATCTTTTTAGTGCATTAATCAGTTTAACATTATCTTTTTGATGTAATCCAATTGAAGGCTCATCCAAAACATATAATACACCTGTTAAACCAGATCCAATTTGTGATGCTAATCTTATTCTTTGAGCTTCACCCCCTGATAAAGTTCCAGATTCTCTAGATAATGTTAAATAATCTAAGCCAACGTTTAGAAGAAAATTCAATCTTTCATTTATTTCTTTTAATACATGTTCAGCAATTTTAAATTGTCTTTTATCAAGGTTATTTTCTAAATTTTTAAACCATTCTGCTGCATCCAAAATAGATTTTTTTGTTACCTCACTAATATTAAGATCATTGATTTTTACACATAATGCTTCTTCTTTTAATCTATCACCATTGCATGCTTCACAGGCAGTATCCGATTGATATTCAGCAATGGCTTCTCTTTTCCATTCGCTATCAGACTCTAAAAATCTTCGTTCAAGATTATTAATTACACCTTCAAAAGTTTTTTTGTATGAATACTTCTCGTATCCATCATCATAATTAAATTTAATTTCATCTTCATCAGAGCCATAAAGAATAATATCTTTAATTTTTTTTGGTAATTTTTTCCATTTTTCATCTAAAGAAAAACCATAATGTTTTGCTAAGGATGCTAAGGTTTGAGCATAATATAGTGTAGTTGATTTTGACCAAGGTTCGATAGCTCCATCAGCTAAACTTTTTCTTTCATCAGGAACAACTAAATTTGGATCAACATTTAATTTCATTCCAATTCCCTCACACTCTTCGCAAGCTCCATAGGGGCTGTTAAATGAAAAAAGTCTTGGCTCAATTTCCTCAATTGTAAAACCACTTTCAGGGCAAGCAAATTTAGTGGAGTAAATTAATTTTTCAATTTTTCTAAATTTTTGAGGAAGTGTTTCATCTTCATATTCAACAAATACTAGACCGTTTGCTAAATTTACAGCTGTTTCAATACTTTCTGCTAATCTATTTCCAAGTTTTGAATTTAAAACTATTCTATCGACTAAGATTGAAATATCGTGTTTAAGTTTTTTATCTAGATTAGGTGACTTTTCTATATCATATAAAACATTATCAATTTTAATTTTTCTAAAACCTCTTCTTTTGTAACTTAAAATATCTTTTTTATATTCACCTTTACGACCTCTTACTACTGGTGCGTAAATATATATTGTTGATTTTTTTGGTAATTTTTTAATTAAATCTACTATCTGTGTAATTGTTTGAGAGGTTATTGGTTTACCTGTAAATGGTGAGTAGGGGATACCTGCTCTAGCATATAACACCCTCATGTAATCATAAATTTCTGTTACAGTTGCAACTGTAGATCTTGGGTTTTTTGATGTATTTTTTTGTTCTATTGCAATAGCAGGACTTAATCCTTCAATTAAATCAACATTTGGTTTTTTCATTTTATCTAAAAATTGACGTGCATAGGCAGATAAACTCTCTACATATCTTCTTTGACCTTCAGCGTAGATGGTGTCAAAAGCTAAAGATGATTTTCCTGACCCAGATAGACCCGTTATGACCACAAATTTGTCTTTTGGAATCTCCAAAGTTACATTCTTCAAATTATGTTCTTTAGCGCCCTTAATAACTATCTTTTTCATCATAATTTTAGTTGCTTTGAGTTAATAAAATTAATATTCAGAAGAATTGTGATATAATTCTAATTAACTAATTTAACAAATATTAAATATTATGGCTGGAAGTTTAAATAAAGTGTTATTAATTGGTCGTTTGGGCGCAGATCCAGAAATTAAGCAAATGGTAAATGGCAAAAGTGTTGCTAGATTAAGCCTTGCAACGAGTCAATCCTGGAAAGATAAAAACACAGGTGAAAGAAAAGAAAAAACCGAGTGGCACCGTGTAGTTGTATTTAACGAAGGATTAGTAAATGTTGTTCAACAATATTTAAAAAAAGGTGCTCAAGTTTATGTCGAGGGACAACTAACAACAAGAAAATGGAAAGATGAACAATCTGGACAAGACAAATATTCAACTGAAATAGTAATACAAGGATACAATTCTTCACTTACAATGTTGGGTGGAGGTAATTCTAGTGGCGGAATTCAAAATGACACAACTCAACAAAATAATATTGAGGACTCTTCACAAGTGTCAGATATGGATGATGAAATTCCATTTTAATTTCTATGAAAAATACCGAAGAGTTTAAAGATAAAAATATAAAATTAATCTCGATGCATGATGAGATGAGCTCATCATATCTTTCTTATGCAATGAGTGTAATTGTAAGTCGTGCACTTCCTGATGTAAGAGACGGTTTAAAACCTGTACATAGAAGAATTTTATATGCAATGTATAAAGGTGGATACGATTGGTCTAAACAATTTAGAAAATCTGCAAGAATAGTTGGGGATGTTATTGGTAAATATCATCCTCATGGTGACCAGTCTGTTTATGATGCTTTAGTTAGAATGGTGCAAGATTTCTCTATGAGCTTACCGTTAATTCAAGGACAAGGAAATTTTGGATCTATAGATGGTGATCCTGCTGCTGCAATGAGATATACCGAAACTCGTTTATCGAAAGTTTCTCAATATTTAATTGATGATATTGAAAAAAATACAATTTCTTTCAAAAGTAATTATGACGAAACAGAGAAAGAACCTAGTGTTTTACCAGCACAGTTTCCAAATTTATTAGTAAATGGAGCTGGAGGTATTGCTGTTGGTATGGCAACAAGCATACCCCCGCATAATTTAGGTGAGATTATAAATGGTACACTGGCCTTAATAGACAATAAAGACATTAAAATTAAAGAATTGATGAAACATATACCTGGTCCAGATTTTCCAACTGGTGGTGTCATTATAGGTAAAGATATAATTAAACAAGGATATAACAATGGAAGAGGATCCTTTAAGATTAGGGGTGAAATTTCAATTGAACAACAAAAAAACGGACGTGAAAGACTAGTAATAACTTCAATACCATATCAAGTTAACAAATCTGTTTTAAACGAAAGGATTGCTCAATTAGTAAGAGAAAAAAAAATTGAAGGAATAAGAGATATTAGAGACGAGTCAAACAGAGAGGGTATAAGAGTTGCTATAGATTTAAGAAACGGTGTTGAGCCAGAAACAATAAAGAGACAATTATATAAAAATACTCAGATAGAAAGTTCATTTGGTTTTAATACTTTAGCTATTGTTGAAGGAAAACCTCAAACTTGCACACTAAAAGATTTTTTATCTAATTTTTTAACTTTTAGAGAAGATGTAGTTATTAAGAAAACTAAATTTGATCTTCAAAAAGCAGAGGAACGAGCTCATATACTAATAGGATTATCTGTTTCAGTTGAAAATTTGGATAAAATAATAAAAATTATTCGATCATCTAAAACACCTGATGATGCTAAAGTATCAATTTTAAAAACCAAATGTAAAATAAATAAATCGCAAAAATTAATTTCTTTAGTGGAGGGAAAAAAGGGTAAAAATCTTTATTCTTTATCAGAACCACAAGTCTTAGCTATTTTAGAATTAAGACTTCAAAAATTAACTGCATTAGGGATAAATGAAATCGAAGTTGAAATTAAAAAATTAGCTGAACTAATAACGAAGTATAAAAAGATTATTTCATCAAAAAAAGAACTTTTAAAAGTAATCAGTGAAGAATTAAAAAATATTAAAGAGAAATTTGCTATTCCAAGAAGAACTAAAATTATAGATGCTGTTTTAAATTACGATATTGAAGAAACCATCCAAAAACAATCAGTAATAATTACTGTTACTTTACAAGGATATATCAAAAGAGGTTCTTTAGATGGAGTGAAAAAACAAAAAAGAGGTGGCAAGGGAAAATCAGGCATAACAACTAGAGATCAAGACTCTGTTGTTCAAACATTATCTGTGAATACTCATACATCTGTACTCTTCTTTTCAACCGAGGGTTTAGTTTACAAGATCAAAGCATGGAAAATCCCAGAGGGCTCATCATCATCTAAGGGCAAATCTTTATTTAATATTTTACCTTTAAAAAGTCACCAAGCAATAAGCTCAATTATGCCAATGCCAGAAGATGAAACTGATTTAAAAAATTATCAAATTATATTTGCTACTGCTCAAGGCAAAGTAAGAAAAAATAGTTTAGAAGATTTTTCTTCAATAAACACATCTGGAAAAATTGCAATGAAATTAGATAATAATGATAAAATTGTAGGTGTCAAAATTTGTAAAGATGATCAAGATATTATTTTAAGTACAAAATTTGGAAAATGTATCAGATTTGAAGCAAAGAAGTTAAGAGTTTTTAAAGGTAGATCTTCTAAAGGAATTAAAGGAATAGAGCTAGCATCAAATGACCAAATAGTATCTTTATCAGTTATTGATAATGATAAAATTAATAAAAATGGAAAAAAATCAAAAGATGAAAAATCTGAGTTAAAAGCAAAAGAGAAATTTGTTTTATCAATAAGTGAAAATGGTTATGGTAAAAAGACTTCTCATACAGATTATAGAGTTACTAATAGAGGTGGAAAGGGTATTATAGGAATAGTAAATTCTCCAAGAAATGGAAATATTACTTCATCATTTCCAGTTTTTGAAGGTGATGAAATTTTAATTTCTACTAATAAAGGAAGGGTTATAAGAGTAGCTGTTAAAGAAATTAGAACTGCAGGCAGAAATACCCAGGGTGTTAGAATAATTAAGTTATCAGGAGAAGAAAAAGTTGTTTCAGCTATTAAAATTGATGATAATTTAATTTAATGAATAAAACTGCAATTTATCCTGGAACATTTGATCCAATTACTTTCGGACATATAGATGTAATAAAAAAATCATTAAAATTGTTTGATAAAATAGTAGTAGGTGTTTCAGAAGAAAGTAACAAAAATTATTTATTTAGTTCTGAAGAAAGAATTGAAATAGTAAATAAAGCTTTATTTAAAGATTTAAAGTTAAATAGAAAAAAAATTAAAGTAGTTTCTTTTGGCTCTTTAACCACTGATTTATGTAAAAAATATAAATCAAATATTATTTTAAGAGGATTAAGAGCTGTATCTGATTTTGAATACGAATTTCAATTAGCAGGCATGAATAGAAAATTGAACCAAAATATAGAAACTATTTTTTTAATGTCTGATGTAGAAAATCAAATTATTTCATCAAGATTTGTAAAGGAAATTGTTAAATTAAAAGGTGATATAAAAAAATTTACTACAAAAAGTACGATTAAATCATTAAAAGATAAATATGAATAAGATTTTTATTAAAATACTTTTTTTATTTTTTTTAATAACCAATCAATCAATAGCTGAGGAGAATATAATGATATTAAAATTAAAAGATGGCGATGTTAAAATCGAATTGTTCGAAGATGTAGCACCAAACCATGTTAAAAGAATTAAAGAATTAGCAAATAGCGGTAAATACGACAATGTTGTTTTTCATAGAGTTATTGATGGATTTATGGCTCAAACAGGTGACGTAAAATTTGGAAATTCAGAATCAAAAGAGTTTGATCTTAGACGAGCAGGAATGGGTGGTTCTGATTTCCCAGATTTAGAACAAGAATTTAATAGTCTACCACATGATAGAGGAACCTTATCAATGGCAAGAGCTCAAGATCCAAATAGTGCTAATAGCCAATTTTTTATTTGTTTTCAACCAGCTCCATTTTTAGATAGACAATATACAGTCTTTGGAAAGGTGATTGAGGGAATGGAATTTGTTGATAAAATAAAAAGGGGTGATCAAAATAATAACGGCGCTGTAACAGATCCAGATAAGATTATTAGTTTTAAATCTCAATAAATTTTTAAATGGCATTAAAAAAATTTGCCTTTAAGCTTTTAAAAAAAGATAAATTTGCACGATGTGGTTTAATTGAGACTCATCGCGGAAACATACAAACTCCAGCATTCATGCCTGTTGGAACACAGGCTACTGTAAAAGCTTGCACGATAGATGATATTAAAAAAACTGGATCAGAAATTATACTTTCAAATACATATCATTTAATGATACGTCCTGGTGTTGAGAGAATTCAATCTGCTGGGGGACTCCATAATTTTATGAATTGCGATTTACCTATTTTAACTGACTCTGGAGGTTTTCAAGTTATGTCATTATCTAAATTAAACAAGATAGATAGAGAGAAGGGTGCTATTTTTAATTCTCATGTTGATGGAAAAAAATTTTATTTAAGCCCGGAAGAAAGTATTAGAATTCAATTAGGATTGAACTCAGATATTGTTATGATTATGGATGAATGTCCAAAGAAAACTGATGATTATAAATTAATAAAAAAATCAATGGATCTTTCACTTTATTGGGCTGAAAGATCAAAAATTGCATTTGGTTATAACCCACAAAAAGCTTTATTTGGCATTATCCAAGGAGGTTTATTTAAAGATTTAAGAATAAAATCAATTCAAGAATTAATTAAAATAGGTTTTGATGGTTACGCTGTTGGAGGATTGGCTGTTGGAGAAACACAACATGAAATGTTCAACGTTTTAGATGATATTAAAGATTATTTACCTAATGAAAAGCCACATTATTTAATGGGTGTAGGAACTCCTTCAGATATTTTAGGTGCCGTTAAAAGAGGAATAGATATGTTTGATTGTGTGTTACCAACTAGATCTGGAAGAACAGGTTTAGCTTTTACTTGGAATGGAAGAATAAATATAAAAAATAACAAATATCAAAACGATAATACTCCTCTTGATCCTGAATGTTATAATTTAAATTTAAACAAATATTCTAAAAATTATTTAAATCATTTATTTAACACAAATGAAATATTAGCCTCAATGCTTTTAACACTTCATAATATTAATTTTTATCAAGAATTAATGTTCGAAATTAGAAGAAATATAAATAGTGGAACTTTTGAAAAATTTCATGATAAATACATAGATAAGTTGTAGTAATTAATACTGTGCTATTTTGTATATATAAGTCGTTTAAAATCCTTAATTTAACAAGCCTAATTAATCAAAACTTTTACATTCAACGAATTGAAAAAAAAAAATTTATCTGTATACACACATTGTTCGTTTAAAAAAAATGAATCTATGTTTGTGGGCCGTTAGCTCAGTTGGTAGAGCAATTCCCTTTTAAGGAATGGGTCGATGGTTCGAGTCCATCACGGCTCACCACAAATAGTAATGTTCAAAAAAAAACAACTTAACAGTCAATTTATAAATTTTTTAAAAATTTATAAAAATAGACCTATTCAAAATAATTATAGTGGAATGAAAATTGATCATTGTTATGCATTATTTTGTTTTTTAAAAAAAATTAAACCTAAAAATGTCATTGAATCAGGTATCTGGAAAGGACAGACTACTTGGTTAATCAAACAAACATTAAAAAATGTGAAGATTTTTTCTATTGATATTGATATGTCAAATAGAGAGGTAATTTATGATGATGTAACTTATTTAAATAAGGATATATCGAATTATAATTGGAGCAATTTAGAAAAACATAAAACTGTTATTATTTTTGATGATCATGTTTGTTTTTCAAAAAGAATAAATTTTCTAAAAAAAAATAAATTTAAACATATAATTTTTGATGACAATTTACCAAATGGATTTATTGGTTACTATACACCAAAAATAATCTATGAAAAAAATACTTTAATACATCAAGAATTTATAAAATATACAAATTTATCGAGATTATTTAAGTTTATAATAAATATTATATTCGAGAAAAACTATTTAAAAAATTACAAAATATTTTTTAAACTTAAATTTATAAAAATAATTAACAAAACTGTAAAAACAAAAAAATTGAATGAAAGTTTTATTAAATTTAGAAAACAAATTATTAACTACTATGAATTTCCACCATTAACTAAATTTAATTTAAAAAAAAGATTTAAAAAATTAATAAAAAATTTCGATGAAGATGTTAATTTTTTTCCTTATAAAGTAAAAAAACCAATTACAACCTTAAAAAAATTAAAAATCGACAAAAAATTATCAAATGAACTTAATCAGCATTATAGTAATATCTGTTATATTAAATTAAAATAAATTTTAAGAAAATTTAATTGGTGGATAATCTAGAACAACTTCATTAATCCAATTATTAAGTTGTTCAATTCTTGTATCTGATGATGGATGAGTGCTCATAAATTGAGGTGGTTCTTTACCTTTATTGAATTCTTTCATTCTTTCCCAAATTTTAACTGTCTCTCTAATATCATAACCAGATAATGATGAAAAAATCATACCAAGATAGTCTGCTTCACTTTCTTGTTTTCTATTAAATGGATTCATTATTCCTAATTGTGTAAGCATTCCAACAGTGTTCATACCTGTAGTTCTATTGATATCAGATAATACACCACCGCTTGCTATATCAATTATTTTTACTCCTGTATTTAATAATGTTGATCGACTTGCTCTCTCAACAGAATGTTTTGCAACAGCATGAGCAACTTCATGCCCCATTACAGCAGCTAAACCATTTTTATTTTTTGTAACATCTAACATACCTGTATAAATAGCTATTTTTCCACCAGGCATACACCATGCGTTTCTTACTTTCTTATCAATTAAAATATATTCCCAATCAAAATTTACTGTCGGATCATCTAGCTTAGATCTATAAAAATATTCAGAAATTGAATCCTCCATCTTTTTACCAATTTCTTTAATGTCATTTAAAGTTTTATAATCACTACTCATTTTCTCTTGTTGTTTAATTTTTTCATAAACTTTTGCAGCATGTGCGTTTAGTTTAGACTCTGAGATTAATTTTAATTGTTTTCTTTCAGTAATAGGAGTAGTTGTGCAAGAATGTAGCAGTAAGCTTCCACAACCACATCCGATATAACTTAAAAATTTTCTTCTATTCATTTCATTCTAAAATTGATAATAATTAAATTATTATGAATCTTAACAACAAAATTTTATCTGTATTATTTATCATTGCAATTCTTTTTGTTGTTTATGCAAGTTATAGTTAATAAAAATTATGTCAAAAAAAGGAACAAAAAAATCTTTTTCTTTAACTTTAAGAAATTATTTCATTACAGGTGTTGTAGTTTTAATACCCATAGGTTTTACTTTATATCTAAGTAAAATCTTAATAGGTATATCTTCAAATATTATTCCAAAAAATATTAATCCAAATAGCTATCTACCGTTCAATATTCCAGGTGTAGAAATTGTAATTACTCTAATTTTTATTACATTGGTTGGTGGTTTATCACTATCATTTTTTGGAAAAAGAATATTAAAATTAATTGATGATTTATTTAAAAGAATTCCTTTTTTAAGAACTGTTTATTCTGCAATAGTGCAAATGACAGAGACTTTTTCCAAAAAAGATGATGGAAAAAAAAGTGTTGTTTTAATTGAGTACCCTAGAAAAGGTGTTTGGGCTGTCGGATTTGCTACAAAAGAAAACAAAGGAGAGATGGCACAAAAAACAGGAAAAAATCTAATTAATGTTTTTGTCCCAACCACACCAAACCCAACAAGTGGTTTCTTATTAATGTTCCCAGTAGAAGATATTATTTATTTAAATATGTCTTTTGAAGAAGCTTCTAAATTCATAGTATCAGCAGGCACTTCAACTAAAAAATCTTAGGCAATATCATTAATTATGTCAGCTCTATCGTATAATTTTATCAAAGGTTTGAATTTTCTTATATCTTCATTTGATTTTTCTATTCTTCTCATTTCTTTTTCGGCTAATAAGAAAAGATCACTATTCTGAATTGGATCTGCTAACTTAAAATTTTTTAAACCACTTTGTTTAAATCCCAAAATATCCCCAAATCCTCGCAATTTCATATCTTCTTCAGATATTAAGAAACCATCATTAGTATCTTTTAAAATTTTTATTCTTTTTTTTGCGTTTTCGCTTAGATTTGATTTAAACATTAATATGCATGTAGAGTCTTTATCTCCACGACCGACTCTACCTCTTAATTGATGAAGTTGAGATAAACCAAATTTGTTAGCATTTTCAATTATAATAGTATTTGCATTTGGAAAATCTATCCCAACCTCAATAATCGTTGTAGAAACCAAAATCTTAAATTTATTATTTAAGAAATTATTTAGTATTTCATTTTTTTCATCTACATTAGTTTTTCCATGAAGCAAACAAACTTGATTTGGAAACTTGCTTTCTAAATATTCATACTTTTTTACAGCAGATGAGTGATCCAACTTTTTAGACTCTTCAATTAATGGACAAACCCAAAAAATTTGATTTCCTAAGTTAATTTCTTTTCTTATAAATTTTAAAACATCTTCAATTTTAAACTCTAACTTACTATATGTTCTGATTGGTTTTCTATTTTTAGGTTTTTCTCTAATTATTGAAATATCCATATCACCATAAATTGTCATTGTTAGAGTTCTAGGTATAGGTGTTGCTGTCATTAATAATACATCACAATTTGATCCACCTTTGTCAGATAATTTTTTTCTTTGATTCACTCCAAACTTATGTTGTTCATCTATAATTATTAATCCTAATTTTTTGAAAATTACTTTTTTTTGAAAAATAGCGTGTGTACCAAAAATAATATCAATTTTATTATTTTCTAATCTTTGAAGTATTTCTTTTTTCTCCTTGTATTCTGATTTTCCAGAAATAAATGCTATATTTATATTTTTAGGAAATATTTTTTTTGCAAGCATAAAATGTTGTCTTGCTAGAATTTCCGTAGGAGCCATAAAAGCAACCTGGAAATCAGAGTTTATAGTATTAATTGCTGCTAAAAGAGACACTATTGTTTTTCCGCTACCAACGTCTCCTTGCAAAAGTCTAAACATTTTATTTGGTGAACTTAAGTCTTTGTTTATTTCGTTAAGTGATTTTTGCTGATCATGGGTAAGAACAAAATCTAATTTATTAATTATAGAATTTTGTTTATTTACATTAATTATTTTATTTTTTTTCTTAATTCTTTTTATTTTTTTTCTTATTTCTGAATTAACTAGAAATGTTGAAAATATTTCATCAAAAGCAAGTCTTTGATAAAAATTTGATTTATAATTTCCAATATTTTCAGGTTTGTGCAGTTCTTTAATTGAGTTATTCCAACTTATATTTTTAAATTTAGATAAAATACTTTTAGAGTGCCATTCACTAAAAACTGGTAAATTATTGATTATTTGATTTAAAATTTTATTATATATTTTTTCAGAAATACCATCAGTTAATGAGTATTTATTATGTGTTTGCTTGATTAAAGAAGAATCTTCAGAAACATATTTTGGATTTGTAATTTGGTGTTTATTCCTAAAATGACCTATTTTACCACTAACAGTAATTTCTTTTCCTAATGGAAGTATTTTTTTTATGTATCCTTCATAACTATTAAAAAAAATACAATCTATTTCACCAGTTTCATCACTACATAAAACTCTATTTGGTAAATTCCTTATGCGCGGGAAATTATACTTTTGAGGAATTATAGTTAATGTTTGTATTTCACCAATTTTTAAATCTTTTATTTTTGATGACAAGCTTCTATCGGTATAAGATTTTGGAAGTTTCCACAGTATATCAAATAAATTATTAATATTTTTCTTCTTTAATAAATTTTTGGTTTTATTTCCTACACCTTTTAAAGAACTTAAATCTGACAATAAATATTCATAATTTGTTTTATTATTCATTAACTACTAATATATTCTAATTATTATGATCAACATAGATGAATTAAAAAAAAAAATTATTTACCGATCTAATTATAGAGGCACAAAAGAAATGGATAATCTATTGGGTGCATTTACAAAAAAATATATAAATAATTTAAATGAAAATGATCTTCTTGATTTAGAAAAACTACTAAATATTGATGACACTAATTTGTTTAATTTTTACAATGGTTTTAAAACCGATTTTGAATTTGAAAATAATAGCATTAATTTATTATTTAAAAATTTTGACTATACTCAAAAATGATGGCGGAGAGACTGGGATTCGAACCCAGGAAAGAGTTGCCCCTTTGCCGGTTTTCAAGACCGGTGCTTTCAACCGCTCAGCCATCTCTCCGTGAGCAAGGTTTTATAATTATAATTATTTAATTCAACCATAAAATAGTCTAATAAACTTATTAATTACAAGCATCATGATTACCTATGAATAAAGAATTTAACAAAGGCTTATTACTTGCTGGGTTTGGATCTTTTTGGTGGGGGTTTTTTGGTGTAATTTATTTTAAATATATTGCTTATATTGGCCATATTGAATTAGTAGTTCATAGATGTTTGTGGACAGCATTTACTTTAATTCTGACTACTTTTTTTTTCTCTAAATGGAATGTTTTTTTTAAAATTGTAAAAAATAAATCAAATTTATTTTATTTATTTATTTCAGGTTTTTTGATTTTTATAAATTGGGGAGTATGGATATATGCTATAGCAACAAATAGAATTATAGATGCAAGTTTTGGATATTTTATTATGCCCATTTTAAGCGTAATGCTCGGTTATCTTTTTTTCAAAGAGAAACTAAATAAAAAAAGAGTCTTTTCAATCTTGTTGGTTATTCTATCCATCCTTTTTTTAATAATTGTAAGTATTAAATCATTGCCTTGGGTTGGTTTAATTGTTGCTTTAAGTTGGGGTTTTTATAATTTAGTTAGAAAAAAAATTAATGTTGATACCGATGTAGGACTTCTTATAGAGAGTTTATTTATATTACCATTTGCATTGTTGGCTTTTTATTTGATAGCAAGCAAAGGTTATAATGATTTTCAATTATCTGATCCTTCGATGATGCTATTTATTTATCTTGCTGGACCTATGACCGTTATACCTTTATTTTTATATGTTAGGGGAGTTGAACTCTGTGGTTTAGGACCGACAGGCATGATATTTTATATAACTCCTACTTTTCAGTTTTTATTGGGTTATTTTTATTATAACGAGCCTTTTTCAATAACAAAATTAGTTAGTTTTATTTTTATTTGGATTGCTGTAATTATATATTTGAAGGATTTGCATGAGACTAATTAATTTTTTTTTATTTTTTATTTTTATTTCTATTAATTTCTCATTTGCTGATATCAATAAAGAATTTGAAAATTGGAAATTAAATTTCAAAAAAATAGCTTTAGAAAACAGTATTTCAGAAAAAACGTTTGATGCAGTTATGTCTGATACTAAATTTTTATCAGATGTGATAAAATACGATAGGTATCAACCTGAATTTTATGAGGATACTAAAACTTATATTTCAAAAAGAACATCTTCAAAAAAAGTCTCTTTAGGAAAAAAATTCTATGAAAAAAATTCAAAATTAATAAATGCTGTTGAAAACGAATTTAATATAGAGAGAGAGTTACTATTGGCTTTGATGGGAATAGAAACTAATTTTGGAACTTATGTTGGTAAAATGGATATTTTATCATCTTTGGCAACTTTAAGTTTTGATAAAAGAAGATCAGAATTTTTTACAAATGAATTATTAATACTTTTGCGATTAATAGAAAATAATCAAATAGATTATAAAACGTTATATGGGTCTTGGGCAGGTGCTTTTGGTTTTTTTCAATTTATGCCATCAACAATGAAAAATTATGCTATTGACCATGATGGCAACGGATATATAGATTTAAAAAATAATAATGATGCTTATGCTTCTGCATCTAATTATTTAAATCAAATAGGCTGGAAAAGTGAAAATCCTTGTTTTTATAGAATTGATTTATCAGATAATATACCAAGTAAATATTTAAACATTTCCGCAAAAAAACTTCATGATAAAAAAAAGTTAAAATATTTTAGAAAATTTATTAAAAATAATGATCAAATAGATAATAAGTACAACTCTTTAAAAGTAGCCATTATAACTCCAGATAAAGATATCATACCTGATGCTGAAACTTTAAATCCAGCTTATATTGTATTTGATAACTATGAGATAATATTAAAATGGAATAGGTCATTGCGATTTGCTTTAGCTGTTTGTACATTAAAAGATAAATTTAAAAATGAACTTTAAAAAACTAATATTAATTATATCTATACTTTTTTTATCTGCATGTAATCAATTTGATCAAAATAATAAAAACTTAGTTTATATTAGTGATCAAAAGTATAGTAATACTGGATTTGCTTTAATTTATGATGATGAATTAAAAAAAGAAAAAAAAATATCTAAAAAAATCGATAATAGGTCTCTTTTAATTTTTCATAATAAAATTAAAAAAAATTCATTTGTTAAAATTACCAATCCTATTAATGATAAATCCATTATAGCAGAAGTAATCTCTAATAACGTTAAATTCTCTACTTTTTATAACTCTGTAATTACGCAACGAATTGCTGAGGAGTTATCACTTGACCCTAAAGAACCTTATATCGATCTTGTTTTAATCTCAAAAAGTTCAACATTTATTGCTAAAAAGGCAAAGACTTTTGATGAAGAGAAAAGTGTAGCTGAAAAAGCTCCTGTTGATGGAATTACCATAGATAATCTGGGTAAAGAGATGACTAAAGAAGTCAAAATAAAAAAACATAAATTTTTATATTCAATAAAGATTGCAGATTTTTATTACCGAGACTCAGCAGAAAATATGGTCAATAGAATAAAAGATGAGACAAATATAAAAAGATCTGTAATTAAAAAATTATCTAAAACTAAATATAGGGTATTATTGGGTCCATTTAATGATATAAAAAAACTAGAAAAATCATTTAACGAAATAAAAGTATTAAATTTTGAAAATATAGAGATATTAAAAGATGTTTAGAATATTATTAATTGTAATTTTTTTTAGTTTTTCATTAGTAAGTGTTTCAAAAGCTAATTTTGATGTAAAGGCAAGAACTGCAATATTACAAGATTATCATTCTGGCGAAATTCTCTATGAAAAAGAGCCAGATATTTCAATTTATCCAGCTTCTATGACAAAAATAATGACAGCAATTATTGCTTTTGATTTAATAAAATCAGGCGATCTTAGTTTAGATGAAAAATTTATAATATCTGAGAGAGCTTGGAGATTGTCTACATCTGGATATTCATCAATGTTTATAATGGTAGGTGATCAGGTCTCTGTAGAAAATTTATTAAGAGGTATTATTGTTGCTTCTGGTAATGATGCATGTATTGCGTTAGCCGAAGGTATAGCAGGTACTGAAGAAGAATTTGCAATTTTAATGACTGCTAAAGCAAAAGAATTAGGGATGGATAATTCAAATTTTTCTAATTCATCAGGAATAAATGATCCCAACAATTACTCAACAGTTAGAGATATTTTAAAAATGTCTAGATATTTAATTAAAGAACATCCTGAATTTTACAAAATGTTTGCTGAAAAAGAATTTACGTGGGCAAGAACAGGGGGTGATCCAATAACACAAGGAAATAGAAATCCATTACTTTATAAAAATCTTGGAGCAGATGGAATAAAAACTGGTTATTTAGCTGTTGAAAAATATTCTTTAGCGTCATCAATAGATAGAAATGGCAGAAGATTGATTGCTGTAGGAAGCGGTTTTAATTCAAAAAATGCTAGATCTAAAGAGAGCACAAAATTACTTACATTTGGTCTTACCAACTACGATCTTGTAGAAATAGCTAAAGCTAATAAACCATTACACAAAATTGATGTTTGGTTAGGTAAAGAGAATAGTGTGGGAGCATATACAAAGGAAGATATTTATAAAACAATCAAAAAAGCGAAAAAAAAACTTTTAAAAGTTGTTGTTAAGTATGACGGACCAGTTGAAGCACCAATTAAAAAAGATCAAAAAATAGCCACTCTAAGAGTTGTTTATGATCAAGAACTAGTTGGTGAGTATGATTTACTTTCATCGAAAGAAATTAAAAAAGTTAATTTTTTTACAAGATTAATAAAATCAATAAATTATTTAATTTGGGGTGATGTCTAAAAAACCCATCATTGTTTTTGAGGGTATAGAGGGTAGTGGCAAAAGTCATCATATAAATAAAGTATCTAAATATTTAGATAAAAAGAAAATTAATTATATAAAGATAAGAGAACCAGGTGGAAGTCTTAATTCTGAAAAAATAAGGAGATTAATTTTAAATAAAAAATCTAATTTTAACATATATACTGATTTACTTTTATATTTAGCAGCGCGTAGTGAAAATATAAATATTATAAAAAAATCATACAAAAAAAAAATTATTTTGATTGATAGATTTACAGACTCAACCATAGCATATCAGCATTATGGTATGGGTGTTGATTTAAACATTATAAATATCATAAATAAATTTCTATTAAAAAATATTAAAGTCAATTTTACTTTCCTCAATGTTGTAAATAAAAAAAATCTATTTCAAAGATTAAAAAATAGAAAATCTTTAAATAGATATGATCAGTTTGATATGAATTTTTATAATAAAGTTCAAAAAGGTTTTTTGAAATTAGCTAAATCGAATAAAAAAACATACAAAATAATTGATTCTAATTTAGATATAAAAATAAATGAAGATTTAATAATTAATCAAATTAAAAAATTAATTAAATGAATTTAAATCCCCTAACTCAAATAAATTTGTTTGAGCACAAAGAAGTTTTTAATCAATTATATAAATTATCTAAAAACGATACTTTGCCTAATAAAATTCTTTTATCTGGTGAAAAAGGTATTGGAAAATCAACATTAGCATATCATTTAATTAATCTTGTATTATCGGAAAATGAAGAACATCCATATGACTTTGAAAATAATAAAATTAATCCAGATAATAAGTCATACAAACTTATACTAAATAAATCTAATCCAAATTTTTACTTAATTGATGTCTTAGAAGATAAAAAAAATATTGATATAAATCAAATTAGGGAATTGATAATAAATCTAAATAAATTCTCATTTAATAATAAAAAGAGATTTA
>CACNVV010000007.1 GCA_902624015.1 uncultured Pelagibacteraceae bacterium | reverse complement strand
CTAAAAATTTCTTTGAAATTTTTGTTTTTCCTATAGATGGACCAAAAGGCTTAATATTTTTCATAATTCTCTAATATCTTAAAAGCAAATTTATTCAATATTAAGCTATAAGTTTAATTCCCATTCTTATTGCTACAAAAATTACAAGAAAAGAGGTTATTAGAGCTAATATTTTGTTAGATAAAAATTTAATGTTTAATAGGCTACCAATTTGTCCTCCAATAAACACCGATAAAAATAATGGCCAATAATTAATAACTTGATTTAAAACCTGATCTTTTGTCAGCTGTCCAGCTATTCCAAAAATGGAATTGATTAATATAAATAAAGATGCGCTACTGGTAATATGTCTAGGGTATCCAGCTTTCATTAAAAATAGGAGAGGGCTTAAAAAAATTCCTCCACCAATCCCCACAATACCTGACATAAAGCCAATTATCGATCCAATAGAAACTGAGATTAATCTTGGTATTTTGTTAATTTTAATTTTATCTTCATTAAAAGCTTTACTCTCTATTAGTAAAAAAATGCCTGCAACCGACAAAATACAAAATAATAAAATCTCAAATAAGCTTTTTTCAATTGATATGGATCCTCCAATAAACGCAAAAGGAATAGATCCAATTAAATAAGGAAAAAGTAAATTAATGTTTATATTTTTAGATCTTATAAAATTGATAGAATTACCAGATACAACAATAATATTACATACAAGAGCGATAACTGGAAATATTGTGTAAGGCACACCCCAAATTAAAAGTATTGCAAGATATGTTGACCCTCCCCCAAATCCGACACTTGAGTATATTAATGCAGTTACAAAGAAAAGAATTGATAATATAATCATTTTTAAATTATGGACGTAAATATAGCTTTATTAACTGTAACAGATACGAGAACATTTGATAATGATAAATCGGGTGCAATCTTGGTTAAAAAAATTAAAGAGGCCAAGCATAAATTAATTGATAGAAAAATTTGCAAAGACAATAAAGAAGATATTGTAAAAATTTTAAAAGAATGGACAACTCAAAAAGATATAGACGTCATTATCACTACTGGAGGAACAGGTCTTACAGGAAGAGATATAACTCCTGAAGCAATCGATGAAATTGCAGATAAACATATACCTGGTTTTGGTGAGGTTTTTAGAACAATAAGTCTAAAAACAGTTGGAACATCCTCTATACAATCAAGAGCATGTGCCGTTTTATCAAATGGAAAATATATTTTTGCATTACCTGGTTCCTCAGGCGGTGTAACAGATGCATGGGATGGAATCTTAAAACATCAATTAGATATTAATCACAAACCTTGTAACTTTGTTGAATTATTTCCAAGACTTAAAGAAAAATAATTATTTCTGATATTTTTCTTTCCATTCAGAATAAGGCATTCCATAAACATACTCTCTAGCTTCCAAGTCTGACATACTTACTCCATTTTTTTCACCTTCTTCTCTAAACCATCTTGACAAACAATTTCTACAGAACCCAGCAAGGTTCATCAGATCAATATTTTGAACATCTTTTCTTTCATCTAGATGTTTTAACAATCTCTCAAAAGCTGCTGATTGAAGTTCTTTTTTTTTATTATCATTCATGAATAAAGTTTTAATCACAAAAACGATCAACACAATAAATAAATTTAAATTTTATTTTTATATTTTTCGGAAACAAGCTGTGAAATGATTGATAACGCTATTTCAGATGGTGATTTTCCTCCCAACTTAATACCAATTGGTCCATTTATTTTTTCTAATTCTATTTCTTTAAAACCAGCCTCAATTAATCTTGAGCATCTTTTTTCATGTGTTTTTTTACTTCCTAGGGCACCGATATAAAAAAATTTATTTTTTAATGCATATTGTAAGGCAGGATCATCAATTTTTGGATCATGAGTTAAAGTAACCAATGCTGTCTTTGAATTAGTTTCTATTTCATTAAAAGCTTCGATAGGCCATTTATTAATAATTTTTGTATCTGGAAATCTTTCTTTTGACGCAAAATATCCTCTTGGATCAATGATAATAATCTCAAAATTTAAATTTTTAGCATAATCAATTAAATAAATTGAAATATCAACAGCTCCAACAATGATTACTTTAATTGGATTTTTATATGTTTGAACAAATATTTCTGAATTTTCTATTATACCATTTTTATTTAAGTTAAATGTTTTTTCAATTCTCTCTGAGTACTTTGAAAACATTTCACTAAGATCACACCCAGGAAAAAATATTTCACTTTCGCCATTAATTAAATTTGTTATGACTGCAAATTCTTTTTTTAAAGATTTATTTTTTAAAGTTTCTCTGATTATTTCTAATTTCATAATTTAATTTCTTCAATATAAATTGAAATATCGCCACCACAGGCCAATCCTATTTCCCATGCATTTTCATTCGAGACATTAAAATCTATTTTTTTACAAATTTTTTTATTTTTCATTAAAGATATACATTCTTCAACAACTTTAGCCTCCACACAGCCTCCAGAAACAGATCCTAAAAAATCTCCATCTTCACTTACTATCATTCTGCTACCAATGCCTAATGGTGATGAACCCCAAGTTTGAACAACTGTTGCCAATGAAACTTTTTTATTATTTTTTATCCAATTATCTGCTTCTTCAAATATTTTTTTTTCAGGAAAATTACTCATTTTTCAAATATTCTTTTAAAGTTTATCCTTAGAGATAGTAAAACTGTTATTAGCACAAAGTAGAATAAAGGTTTAAAATAAATAGTTTTAGATAACCAAATAAAATGCAAAGAACCTAAGATTGCAATAACATATATTAGTCTATGTAATTTTTTCCAATTTTGTTTAAGTAATAACATCATTTTTTGTGAAGAGGTTATTGTTAATGGTATTAATAAAATCCAAGCAGCAAAACCAACGAAAATATATTTTTTTTTAACAACATCATCAAGAATTGGTTGCCAGCTAAATCTATAGTCTATGCCAACATAAGTTAATAAATGCAGTGAGGCATAAAAAAAAACAAACAATCCAAGCATTCTTCTTATTTTTATCCAATTATTTAAATTAGTAAATTTCTGTAATGGACTCATTGACAATGTTAAACAAATGAAAATTAAAGTCCATTCTCCTGTAAAATGAGTTATTTCTTTAACTGGTTCTGGTCCTAATTTATTAAAAAAAATTTTATAAGTTATAAATAGAAATGGAATTGTGCTTAATATGAAAATGCTTGGCTTAAAATACTTTATCATCAAAAGTACTTTTTTAAATCCATACCATTATATAAACTTGCTACTTCATCACCATAGCCATTAAACATTAAAGTTTTCACTCTTGGAGCCCATACACCTTCTCCAATTATTCTTTCAGTTGCCTGTGACCATCTTGGATGATCAACATTAGGATTAACATTTGAGTAAAATCCATACTCTCTTGGCGAAGCCCACATCCATGAAGAAGTAGGCATATTTTCTACAAACTTAATTTTAACAATTGCTTTTGCACTTTTGAAACCATACTTCCAAGGAATAAAAATTCTGAATGGTGCTCCATTTTGATTTGGAAGTTTTTTCCCATATAAACCTGTTACTACGGTAGTCAAAGGATGCATTGCTTCATCAATTCTTAAACCTTCATTGTATGGCCAGTTTAAGACAGGGTATCTTTGACCTTTCATTTGTGCAGGATCATAAACGCTCTCAAATTCAACAAATTTTGCTTTGTTAGTTGGATTAACTTTAGAAAGCAATTCACTTAAAGAAAAACCCATCCATGGAATAACCATTGACCAACCTTCAACACATCTTAATCGATATATTCTTTCTTCAGAAACAAACATTTCAGAGATTTCCTCCATAGATAATTTAATTGGTTTTTCAACTTCCCCCTCAATAGCTATTTCCCAAGGAGTTGTTTTAAATGTTTGAGAATTTTTATAAGGGTCACTTTTTGATGTTCCAAACTCATAATAATTATTATAAGTCGTTATATCTTTATAACTTGTTAATTTATCTCTTTCGCTTGCTGAAGATTTATTAGCAAAAGGTATAGCGGATATCGCTAAAGAGCTTGCACCAAGACCTATAGATTTAATGAAAGATCTTCTGTTTTTATAAATATTTTCTGGTGTAATTTCTGAATCTTTAAACTTTATCATTTTAATTATTTATAGATATCCCCTTTAACCATTCACTTTCTTTATTTTTATAATGTTCTTTTTTCCAAATTGGTGATCTTTTTTTAATCTCTTCAATTATATATCTAGATAATACAAATGCTTGATCTCTATGTTTACAAGCTACACCAATAATAATGCTTTTTTCTTTTAAACCTACATATCCTTTAACATGCTCTATAAATACTGATTTCTCTTTTATATTTAATTTATTATCTGCCTCTTCGTAAATTTCCTCAAAACTTCTTATAACCATACTATCTTTGGCGTCATATGTGATACCAGTTACTATCTTATTTTCATTTAAATCTCTTACAGTTCCAACAAAATATATTACAGCTCCAAATTTAGATTGATTTAAAAATTTTTCTGCTTTTGAAATTTCAATTTTTTCATTTTTTGAAGAATCAATAATTTTAATATGTAGCATTAACCGCCCCCTATAGGAGGTATAATGCTAAAGTTTTGTTTTTTAACTATTTTATAATTGTCTGAGACAATTTTATCATCTGATGAACAAAAAGCTGATGATTTGATAATTTTTTTGAACGTTTCATTTCCTTTAAAATTTAAATCAATAAAGTTTATCATATGGTTTCTAAGATCTTTAATTGAGGAATTTTCAATTAAATCAAAGTCTAAATGTGATTTATTGCTAAATTCTCTAGCTGCACCAAATAGTTCAACTGATATTTTCATAAAAAATATTTTTTAAAAAATCTGGAAGCCCATCAGGGTTTTTCCACAATCCACTTTTTCCACCTTCTTTAATTAACAATTTTATATTATCAATTTTAAGATGTGGATTTACTATTTTGCTTAAATCGTAAATTGTTATCAAGGCAGAGTTAACACCCATTATAGCTTCCATCTCAACACCTGTTTTTGCCACCGTTGAGACCACACAAAAAACTTCTAATGAACTGTCATATTCATTCATAATTATTTTGGTAGCTGTATGGTCAATTGGAAGTGGGTGACATAAAGGAATAAGTTCACTTGTTTTTTTTACACCTAGCACAGCCGATACCTCAGCTAATGTAATAGGGTCTCCCTTAGGCATCTTTTTATTTTTAATTAGATCAAAAACTTCTTTTCCTACATAAATTTTACCTGACGCAAGGGCTCTTCTAAAAGTTTCTTTTTTTGAAGAAACATCAACCATGTTGAAAGAATTTTTTTGAAATACTTCTTTCGCCCAATCTTTAAGTTCCTCTTGATTTATAATTTTTAATTTAGACATTAACCACCTGTAGTAGATAAATTTTTAGTTAAACCAGTTTCACCAAGCTCTAAATAGTGGGTTTCTTTTTTAAACTTCATTTGTCCCATTATGAGATCTTGCAATTCATCTATTTGATCATCTTTTTGCAACAAATGTCTTATACTTATTCCAGTGTTACCAAATAGACATAATCTCAAATCTCCTCTAGATGTAATTCTTAAACGATTACAGCTTCTACAAAAATTTTTAGAGTAGGGTGCTATAATTCCAAATTTCCCTTTGTATTCTGGATTGATAAAATTTAGTGATGGTCCTGCATCCTTACCTAATGTTTGAAAAATCCAATTATTTTTATTTAAGTATTCTTTGAAGATTTTCGAAGATATATGGTATTTTTTAAAATAATCTAAGTTATCTCCTGTTTGCATTAATTCTATATATCTAAAATTAACTTTGTTCACTTTAATAAATTCTGCCCAAGTTTTAAAATCTTTATAAGATGAATTTATTCCATTTAAAAGCACGGCATTAATCTTAATATTTTCAAAATATAAATCTTGAAGATTTTTTATTCCTTTTAAAATCTCAGGTAATCGATCATGACCTGTAACTTTTTTAAATGTATTTCTATCCAAACTATCAATACTAATATTAATACCATTTAAGCCACTATCCACAAACATCTTTGCTTTTTTATCTAAGTGATAACCGTTTGTAGTAATTACAACTTTTTTTATTCCAGCTTCATTTTTTAAGATCTTGATTATATCAAAAAAATCTTTTCTTACTGTTGGTTCGCCACCTGTAAGTCTTATTTTACATACACCCAATTTTGAAAAAACTTTTGCTAAACGTTTAATTTCTTCCAAGTGTAGAAATTTTCTATTGTCACTTTTATCAATTTGATAACCATTAGGTAAACAATATCCACATTTAAAGTTACATACATCAGTAATTGAAAGCCTTATATATGGAAAGGTTCTACCAAAACTATCTCTTAAAATTTTCATTATAGTTAAAGATATCATATTTAATAAAATTAATCATGATTGAATTAACTTTAAAATTATGAATAAATACTTAAAAACAATATTAACTTAAGATGGCAGAGATAAATATTTCGAATATAAATAAATCTTTTGGGTCTACACATGTAATCAAAGATGTATCTCTAGAAATTAAAAGTGAATCTTTCACTGTATTTGTTGGGCCAAGCGGCTGTGGTAAGTCAACAATGCTAAGAATGATTGCTGGTTTAGAAGAGGTTAACTCAGGAACAATTTCAATTGACGGACAAGTTATTAATGATCTTCCACCATCAGAAAGAAATATAGCAATGGTCTTTCAATCATATGCTTTGTATCCACACATGACAGTGTTCGATAACATGGCTTTTGGTTTAGAGATTGAAAAAAAATCTAAAAAAGAAATTACAGAGAGAGTTATGGAGGCTGCTAAAATTCTTCAAATTGAGGAATACTTGGAGAGAAAACCAAAACAATTGTCAGGAGGACAAAGACAAAGAGTTGCAATTGGTAGAGCAATTACAAGAAAGCCAAAAGTATTTTTATTTGATGAACCTTTATCTAATTTAGATGCAGCTTTAAGAGTTCAGATGAGAGTAGAGCTTGCTAAATTACATGATCAATTAAATGCAACGATGATTTATGTTACTCACGATCAAACTGAAGCAATGACTCTTGCAGATGATATAGTTGTATTAGATCATGGGATAGTATCTCAAAAAGGATCACCTTTAAAATTATACAATGAACCAGAAAATTTATTTGTTGGTGGTTTTATTGGTTCACCAAAGATGAACTTTATCAATTCTAAAGTTATAAGCTCTAATAGCTCTGGAACCGAAGTTGAAATTTCAGGACAAGGAAAAATTATTGTTCCAAAAACTTCAGATAAAGTTTCACCTGGTGATAATGTAAAGATTGGTATCAGACCTGAACATATCTTAATCAATACTGGTGAAAAATGTTGGAATAGTAAGGTATTTGTAATTGAAAAATTAGGTTCATCTACATTTCTATATTTAGAGAAAGATGGAGAACCATTAGTTGTTCAAACAGATGGTGAGAATTCAGCTAATATTGGAGACAATTTAAGCTTAAGTTTTGATCTAAATAAATGTCATTTATTTGACGAAAATAATTTAGCTTTTAAATAATTTATCTTTTTTAATAAGTTTTATTTAGATTTAATAAATTAAAAATCTAAAGGAATTGAATTTTGTTCTACAAGCTTTTTGAAAAAATAATATGATTTTTTAGGTGTTCTTTTTAAAGTTTTAAAATCAACATGTACTATTCCAAATCTTTTTTCAAATCCTAACGCCCATTCAAAATTATCCATGAATGTCCATGCAAAGTAACTTTTAACTTTAGCTCCATCATCAATAGATTTTTTTACAGCACTTAAATATTTTTTAAAATAATCAATACGATCGCTGTCGTTTATTTCTCCATTTTTTTCTATTAAATCTGGATATGCTACACCATTTTCAGTTAGATAAATATCTGGATTTCCATAATTATTTTTTAAATCCATAATTTGATCATAATAAGCATCTGGAACAATTTCCCATCCCATAAGAGTTAACTTTGCATCTTTGCCCTCAAGACCAAAAGGCAATTCATCATTGAATGCTCCTCTTGCTTTAAGTAAACTTTTATTATCAGCTTTAATTCTAATATGTTGATAATGATTTAATCCAATAAAATCATTTTTTTGAAAAATATTTTTCATATCATCTTGTTGAATATGTTTTGAGACATCATCAATTAGTAATTCAGGATATCTTCCAAGATACATAGGGTCGGCAAATGATCTATTCCAATAAGTATCGAATAATTTAGTTGCATGAAGATCTTCACTTGATTTTGTGGCAGGAATACATGGCGCCATATTAAAAGTGCAGCCAATTTTTATATTATTATTTAAAGATTTCATTGCTTGAAAAGCTTTGCCATGTGCAACATTAACATTATGTATTGATGCAAAGTATTTTTCTAAATCTTTGTATCCTGGAGCCATGTAACCATCTACATATCCATGAATAGTAAAAACTTGTGGTTCATTAAATGTGATAAAATGATTACATCTATCTCCAAAATTTTTAACAATAGCCTCTGAATAATCTGAAAATATATTTGTTATGTCTCTATTTGCCCAACCCCCTTTATCCTGCAGTGATTGAGGAAGGTCCCAATGATATAAAGTTATGAAAGGCTCAATATTTTTTTCTAAACACTTATCTATCAACCTTGAATAAAAATCTACTCCTTTAGGGTTTATTTTACCTATCCCTTCAGGGATAATCCTGGTCCACGCTAAAGAAAATCTATATGAATTTAAATTTATATTAGCCATCAGCTCAATATCTTCTTCGTACCTATGATAATGGTCTACAGCAGTATCTCCGTTTTCATTATTTTTAACTTTTCCAGGTGTATGTGTAAAAGTATCCCAAATACTTTTGCTTTTTCCATCTTTATCTGTAGCACCCTCTATTTGGTAACTTGCTGTAGCCGTTCCCCAAAAAAAATCATTAGGAAATTTATTTTTCATATTAGTTAAATTCTGGTATCCAATTTTTATGAGCTTTTAATAACTCATCTACCATAGAACTAATTTGATCTAAACTTAATAAAGAAGAAGTAAGTGGATCTAACATAGCCGCATGATAAATGGTCTCTTTTTTTTTAGTTCTTAAAGCTTCAACAGTTAATTGTTGAACATTTATATTAGTTTTAATTAAATTTGCTAAATGCATAGGTAAATCGTTAACTTTTTGAGGATGAATTCCTTTATTATTTATTTTACATGGCACTTCAACGCAACAATCTTCTGGTAAATTAGAAATTAACTTGTTATTCAAAACATTTCCATTAATTGTATCTTCTTTTCCGTCTACAATTGAAACAATTATTCGCGAAGCATACTCTAAAGATTTCTCACAAACAAATTTTTCTCCATCTAACAAATTTTGCTCTTGTTGATCCCACTCTTTAATTTGTTTTTTGCATCTTCGTATATATTCATTAATTGGAATATTGAATTCACTTAATAAGTCCTCTCTGTTATTTTTAATAAACCAAGGAGTATATTCTGCAAAGTGTTCGGATGACTCAGTAACAAAATATCCAAATTTTTCTAAAACTTTATATCTAACTTCGTTTGTGCATCCATCCCAATTGGTACCAAATGTTTTTTCTTTTCCAGCTTTAAAAATTTTAGGATAAAGATTTTCTTTTTTTCCATCAGGATTAATTTTTTCAAATTTAGTATAAAAAGACATATGATTGATACCTGAACATTCATAGTTGATATTTTTTATATCTTCGCCAATATCTTTTGCTAAATCTTCAGCAGTTCCTTGTACAGAATGACAAAGTCCAACATATTTAAGCTCAGGTACAAATTTAGACAATGCTAAACAATTAATTGCCATAGGATTAACATACTGCAACATAGTTGCGCTTGGACAAACTTCATTCATATTTTTTGCAACTGACAATAAAGCGGGGACAGTTCTCAATCCTCTCATGATTCCACCTATTCCTAAAGTGTCACCAATAGTTTGTTTTAGTCCATACTTTGCCGGAATTTCAAAATCAATAACTGTAGAGGGCTCATAACCTCCTATTTGAAACATTAATATTACAAAGTCAGCTCCACTAAGTGCTTTTTTTTGATTTTTTTCGATTATAATCTTTGGATTTGCACCTATTGATTTTGCAACTTTTTCTGCAACCAAATTTGAGGTTTTTAATCTTCCATCATCAATATCTTGCAAAACTATTTCACAGTTACTGAAATTTTTTTCAAGCAGAATATCTGTAAGTATATTTTTCATAAATACAGTGCTTCCTGCTCCAATAAAAGTAACTTTAATCATACTAACCTTTAGTTGCTCCAAGAGTTAATCCAGCAATAAAATGTTTTTGCATTAAAAAAAACATAATAACAGGAGGTATCGCAGCAACAATAGATCCTGTTGATAGCAAGTGATAAGCTGTAATCCATTGACCATTTAATGATTTTAATCCAGCAGTAATTGGCATTGCATGATCACCTTGTATTAAGACGGTTGCCCAAAAATAATCGTTCCATATAAATGTAAAAATTAAAACACACAGTGCTGCTATGGCTGGTCTAGTCAAAGGTAATATTATCTTCCAAAATATTCTAAATTCAGATGCTCCATCCATTCTCGCAGCCTCGATAAGCTCTTGAGGTAACGCTTTAATAAAATTTCTCATAAAAAGTGTGCAAAAACCTGTTTGAAAAGCTACATGAAATAAAACTAATCCTGTAATAGTGTTGTAGAGACCAATTTTAAAAGTCAGATCTCTAACCGGTATCATTAAAATTTGAAATGGAACAAAGTTTCCAGCTATAAAAATAAAAAATATTATTAAGTTTGTCCTAAACTTATAATTCGCAAGAGCAAAGCCAGTCATACAACTTAAAGCAACCGCTCCTAACATTGTTGGAATAGTTACTTTAAAACTATTTAGAGTGTATTTGATCATTGGAGTGTTAGTGAAAACATCGTATAAATTTGAAAAAAGTAAAAATTCACTTGGAGTTCCCCACATATTTCCAGCAGTAATATCTCCCAAACCTCTTATTGATGTCATTAAAATACCAAAAATCGGTATCAACCAAATAATTAATGAGATAGGTAAAAATATTTTATAAATATATTGATTTACGATTGGTCTTTGATGAATTGGAGTAGGGAACATTTAGTTATTATCCTCCCTCTCGTTTCGATACATTCTGTATATAAAAAATAAAATATAAAACATCATTATTGTAAACAAAACAGTTGCTATTGCTGACCCGTATCCCATTCTGTAACCGTATTCACTTAAAGCTTGCTCAAACATGTAATACGCTAACACATTTGAATAACCATAAGGTCCACCTTGAGTCATTATTGCCACCATATCAAAACTTCTAAGCGCACCAATAACAGTTACTACAATTGCTAAAAAGGTAGCGTGCCTTAGTTGCGGAAGCACTATATTCCAAAATAAATGAAATCCTTTGGCGCCATCCATTCTCCCAGCCTCAATTTGTTCAGGGTTAATATTGTTAAGTCCTGTTAAATATAAAATTAAACAATAAGCAATTTGTGGATATAGACCTGCAAATATTATCCCATAAGTTGCAGTATTTTCATTTGCAAGAATTGAAAATCCTTCTAATCCAATAAAATTTAGAAAGGGTGCAATAACCCCATAATTTGGTTGGTAAAACCAAGTAAAAATAAGTCCAATGACTACTTGAGAAATAACAAATGGAAAAAAAAATAGAGATTTAATTAATCTAATTCCAAAAACAATTTGATTTAAAAATATTGCTAGTCCTAAGCCAATAGGAACTGCTAACATAAAAAATATTAACCATTTAAGATTATTCCAAAGTGAAATATAAAAATATTCATCATCTAAAAGTTCAATGTAATTTTGAAGACCAACATATATAGATGGAGATAATCCATCCCATTGATAAAAAGAAATGCCAATAGATACAAATATCGGTGCTATTACATAAATGGAAAAAAATATTAATCCTGGAGCTAGAAAAATCCATGGGCTTATTTTAATTTGATTTTTTTGCCACCAAGTAATTCTTTTAGCTTTTGGATTATTTAGTTCCATTTAATTATATTTTAAAAATTGATGAAATCGAATTTTTAACTGAGGGGCCAGTAAGCCCCACAGTTAAGCTAAAAGTTTATTTATAAACTTTTTGACGTACTTTTTCTAATCTTTCTAAGATTTTTTGTCTTCTGTCAGGATTAGACATATATTCTTGAAAGCCTTTCATACCCTCTGATGCCATTTGAGCTGGAGCATCTCTATCGTAGAATTGCGCCATTGCATAAGCATTATTTAGCATATTCAATCCTGCTTTTAAGAATGGATCTCCCTTTTTAACACTAGAGTTCTTGTTAATAGGAAGCTGACCTAATATTTTATTGATCTCTTCTTGCACATCTGCTCGAGACATAAATATTAAGAAACGCTTAGCATCAGTTTTATTTTTAGCTTTAGAAGGTATATGCACAGTGTCCGTAGGTGCTTCTTCAGCCATTGGGATACCTGGTGTGATTTCAGGGAACTGGAAGAAACCTAAATTAGAATCTCTTAAGCCAGCCTCTTTTAAAGGAGCAACAGCAAAGTTACCCATCACATACATTGCTGCTTCACCGTTCACCATAGGAGTTAAAGCTTCTTGCCAACTAAGTGCTGCATGATTTTCTAAGAAGTAACCAGGCTTTACAAGTTCATCCCATTTATCAAATACTGCTTGAACTTTTGGATCTGTGTAAGGAACCTTACCTAGTGTTAAATCCATATGGAACTCATAGCCATTTGTTCTAAGATTTAAATAATCAAAAACACCAGCCGTTGTCCAAAGATACTTTGATCCGATTGTAATAGGTGTAATACCTGCAGCTTTTAACGTAGCGCATGCAGCTACAAAATCATCCCATGTTTTTGGTACAGATATTCCATTTGCTGTAAATAAATCTTTCCTGTAATACACGCCCCACTGATAATAAGTGTAAGGAATACCCCATTGCTTACCACCAATCGTCATAGATTTTTTAGCATGCTCCATATTTTCAGAAAGGTTTCCGTCTACCCAACCTGAGTCTTTCCAAATATCAGAGACATCTTCAAACAAACCTGCTCTTACAAATGGTAACATTCTATTTCCAGCATACCAGTTTGCAACATCAGGTGGATCAGTGTTTAAAAAATTTCTTATGGATTGTTTGTAACCTTCATGGTCAAAAACATTCCATTTTACTGTGACGTCTGGGTTCTCTTCTTCAAATTTTTTAATAATATATTCAAAAGCTTCTTTTGGTGCTGCATCAGATGTATCTGTATTTATCACCAAAGTACCAGCAAATGAAGTTGAAGAGATTATTCCAAACATCATTATTAATGAGATAATAACCTTTTTCATTTATGCTCCTTTTTTAATTTATCTTTGATAGATTATGTATTTTTAAAATTGATTACAATTAAAAATTATCCCCGTAAATTGTTGATAATTAAATTAACAAAATAAACATATAATTATCTTACTTATAATTTTTTTAAAATTTAACCAGGTGTAAATATTCTTTCTGATTCTGGATCTTTGGTTGAGTAAGGTAATTTTAAAATTTCGTTCCAAAGTTCTTCTGGTATATTTGTATTAGCCCAAGAAAGATTTTTTTCAATACTCTTAACACTAGTAACCCCACATAGAGTCGAGGTAATCCTTTTATCTTTCATTGAAAACTGTAAGGCAGCTGCACCCATTTCAACATTATACTTTTTACAAACTTTTTCTATTTCTTTAGCTGGTGCAAGTTTTTCTTCCGTAGCATCTTGATAAGTTATTTTTTTAAATTTGCTTGGACCTTTTGCCAAAACACCACCAGCGTAAGGAGCAGCATTGAAAATAGATATATTTTTACTGTGAGCATAGCTATACATCTCATCCGCTTCTCTATTTAATAAAGTATATCTGTTATGATTAATTATCACATCAAAGTCCCAATTTTTTAAAATAGGAAACATTATATTTATTTTTCCCATCGCTAGACCAACTGCTTTAGCCAAACCCTGTTCTTTTATTCTAAACAACTCATCCAATGCCCCATCTTTTTTAGTAACATCATTTAAATCTTTTACGTATTCTGGATCATGAAGAAATAAAATATCGACAGAATCTACATTTAAGGTTTTTAAACTTTCTTCAATAGACTCTCTTGTTCTCTTTTTATCAAGAACTAGCGTATCCATATTTCTATCAATTTTTGTTGATAAGACAAAATTTTCTGGCCAACCCCCATTTTCCTTTATTGCCATTCCAATTCTTTTTTCACTTTCTCCCATTGCATAATTTCTTGAAGTATCAAGCATATTAACTGGACCTCGAAAAAATCTTTTTAACGTTTCTTGAGCTCTATGATGTGGCACTTCATAACCATAAGTATCTGGCATACTCCCCAGAGAGGATGTTCCAAAACTTAATTCTGTAACTTCTACACCAGTATCTTTAATTTTATTTTTTTTCATAAGTTAATTTAATTAGGTTCACTCACCTAAAATACTATCATCTAATACTTTGGTGTCATATGCTGAATAAGAATGCCATCCAGCAACCGTTTGATCAAAATCTACAATACTTCCTGTCATAATTCCTGACTCATCTGAGCACAAGAAAGCCAATATTTTGGCAACATCTAAAGGTTTGTTTAATCTTTTAAAAGGAACTTTTGCTTCAGTTTTTTTTAACCAATCATCATCTGCGTTGTGAAATTTTTTCTGAATTACTGTTTCTGCAGGTGTATCTGTCCAACCTAAATTTACACCATTCACTCTTATTTGATGACCAGAAACTGAATTTGCAACATTTTTAATCATTACTGCTAATGCTGCTTTAGAAGAACTGTAAGCAGTTAAGAAAGGCATACCACTATAGCCAGCCATTGATAAAATATGAGCTATAGTTCCCTTTTTTTTATCTCTTATCATTATTTTAATAACGTCTTGCATCATAAAAAGGGGAGCTTTTACATTTACGTTAAAATTTTTATCATAATTTTCCTCTGTTGTGCTTAAGATCGTTCCTCTTTCGGTAAAAGCGGCAACATTTATAAAAGAATCTACTGTCCTAAATTTTTTATCAGTTTCAGAAACTATTTTTTTACAGTCTTCAAGTTTTTCTAAATCTGCTTGAACGTACAGGCATTCTGTACCCATGCTTTCTATTTCAGATTTTACCTTGTTTCCTTTTTCGTTATTTCTTCCACAGATAGTTATTCCCTTAGCGCCCCTGCTTGCTAGTAATTTTGCAGTCTCAGCTCCACTTCCTTGAGTACTTCCTGTTACAATTATTATTTTATTTTTAAATTGTTTAGATTGTTCAGTTATATATTTATTAGACATATTAGAATTTTATATCTATTACTTTCCCACTTTTAAACGATTCATATGCTGCATTAGCCATTATTAAAGCGTTTCTACCATCTTCAAATCCTACTAATGGTTTTGTTTTATCTTCTACACATTTTACAAACTCATTAAATTGATCTCTGTAAGCTTGCTCATATCTCTCAATAAAAAAGAAATGTATAGGTTCTTTTTCATTTGTTGATTTGCTTGTGTATCTTTCTAAAGAGGTAGGAGTTTGATTATTAGAGATTACCATTCCTTTACTACCAAATACTTCAACTCTTTGATCATATCCATAAACTGCTCGTCGAGAGTTGTTAATATGAATTAAAACACCATTTTTTGATTTTAAAATAAACATTGCGGTATCTAGGTCTTTTACATCTTGGGAATTTTTATCAAATAAAGCACCTCCAAATGCTGATATTTGAACCACAGGATCATCTCCCAATATAAATCTAGTTAAATCAAAATCATGAATGGTAGTATCTCTAAAAAATCCTCCTGCAGCTTTTAAATAGTTAATTCCTGGGGGCTCAGGATCTCTACTAGTAATAACAACCATTTCCAATTCACCAATTTCCTTTTTTACTCTTGCCTGTTGTGCTTTTGCGTGACTGGCATCAAATCTTCTGTTAAAGCCAATTTGAATAGGAATGTTAGTTCCTTTAATATTTTCCATACACTCATTTACTTTGTTAATATCTAGATCTATTGGCTTTTCACAAAAAATTGCTTTTCCTGCTTTAGCTGCCATTGTAATAAATTGAGTGTGAGTTGGTGTTGCAGAAGCTATAAGAACTGCATCTACGTCATCCGCATTAATTGCTTCCTCTGGTGAAGAAGCAATTGAGCACCCTGTTGATTTTGCTACTTCTTCAGTGAATTCAGAATTAATGTCGTAAATGTATTTTAATTTTGCTTTTGGATGTGCTGCAATAAATTTAGCATGCATTTTTCCAATCCGTCCTGCTCCCATTAACGAAAAGTTAATCATAAGAATATAGAACAGAATTAAAATACAAAATCAAGAAACATTTTTAATGATGAATTAAACAATAATTAAAAATATAATTTTCTTGATGCACATAACATCATCATTTAATAATGATTTAACTTTTTAATAAATTTTATGTCAGTAAAATTAGGAATAGCACCAATTGCATGGAGTAACGATGATATGCCTGAATTGGGTGGCGATACTTCTTTAGAACAATGTTTGTCAGAAGCTAGTCAGGCAGGATTTATTGGAATTGAGTCTGGTGGTAAATTTCCAAAAAAATCAGAGGAATTAATCCCTAAACTTAAAGAATTTAATCTAAATCTTTGCTCAGGTTGGTATGGAGCTAATTTAAGAGCAAATAGTATTGATGAAGAAAAAGATTTAATTCAAGATCAGCTGAAACTTTTTAAAGATTGTAATTCACCTTGTATGGTTTTTGCTGAAGTTTCTGGTTCAATTCAAGGAGATCCAGATCGAAAATTGTCTACAAGACCTCAAATGGATCTTGAAGAATCAAAAAAATACTATGAAAAAATTTCAGAGATGGGCAAGTATCTTGAAGACGAAGGTATGCCACTAGCTTATCATCATCACATGGGCACTGTAATAGAGACTGAAGAAGATACAGTAAGATTGCTTGAGAACACTCATGATAGTGTAAAACTTACATTAGATACTGGTCACATGTTGTTTGCTCAAGGGGATTCGTTAAAAATATTAAACGACTTTAGTGAAAGATTAATTCATGTGCATTGTAAAGATATTAGAAAAGGTGTTTTAGAAAAATCTTTGAATGAAGATTTAAGTTTTAGAGGAGCATTTTTAGAGGGTGCTTTTACAGTTCCTGGTGATGGATGTATTGATTACAAGCCATTGTTTGATGTATTGAAGAAAAATAATTATTCTGGATGGTTGGTAGTAGAGGCGGAACAAGATCCTGCAAAAGCAAACCCATTTGAATACGCAAAAATAGGTTACAAGTATTTAAATGAAACTTTAAATCTTTGTGGTATCGAGCTTTATAAAAGCTAACTTTTAAAACGATATATCTTACTACAATCTTACAATTTTTGATTTTTCTAAGGTATTATCGAAATAATCAATTATATTTTGAATTGTTTCTACACCCATTCTTGTCATGCATTCATCAGTAAAAGCAGCAGTGTGTGGGCTTAAAAATACTTTATTATTTTTAAGTAAAGGATTATTTGGATCAGGTGGCTCAATTTTAAAAACATCTAAACCAGCTCCAAGAATTAAATTTTCATTTAAAGCTTTATCTAGATCAATTTCATTTATAATCCCACCTCTTGCAGCATTGATTATAATGCAATTTTTTTTCATATTTTTTAGTAAATCATAATTGATAATATTCTTAGTTTTTTCATTAAGTGGCACATGAAGGGATATAGCATCCATTCTTTTTGAGGCATCTTCTAAACTATCTACTTTTATACCACCGTGTTTTTCAATTATCTCTTTAGATACAAATGGATCATAGACGAAAACTTTCATTTCAAATCCCTGACATCTTTTTATTAAAGCCTGTCCAATACGACCAAATCCTGCAATCAATATATTTTTATTCCACAATTCAACAGTTTTGGGCAATTTATTTCGGTCATTGAATTTACCACTTTTAACAGTTTCATCGTACATATTTCCTTTTTTGGAAATATTTAGCAGCATAAACATTACATGCTCAGCTACTGCTACTGCATTTGCAGTTGCTGTGATCGCGAGAGTGATATTATTTTTTTTAGTACTCTCTAAGTCTATATTGTCATAACCAACACCATGTCTGGAAATAATTTTTAATTTGGTTGAACCTTCTATCACTTCACCAGTAAGTTTTGCAGTTCTTATAGAAATACCATCACAATCCTTTATCTTGGATTTTAAAAATTCATTATCTGTATTATCTATTATTTCAAATTCATAATCAGAATTACCTTCTAATAATTTTATACCAGCAGGGTGAATAGGCTGAATAATTAAAATTTTTTTTTTACTACTCATATTTAAGTTTGAATAAGGTCTTTCTAATACGAAAATTAATTAAAAATGTAAATTACTTTTTACATACCCCATCGCATAGCTGCAGTATGCACAGGTGCATCCCAATTTTTTAAAATTTCCTCATCACATTTTAGGAGTGTTATTGATGCTCCTTGCATTTCAAGTGATGTACAATAATTACCAACTAAACTTCTTGTGATTTCAATTCCTTTGGATTTTAAAATTTCACAAGCATCATCGTATACTAAATATAATTCAGTAAGAGGAGTTCCGCCCATACCATTTATAAATAGAAGCGTCTTGTCATTTTTTTGTGGTTTTAAATCATCAAGTATAGCTTCCAACATATTATTGACTATTGTTTTTGATGGTTGAATTTTTTCTCTCTTTCTTCCAGGTTCACCATGTATACCTACTCCAAATTCCATTTCATCATTTCCAATATCAAAAGTTGGTTTGCCTGCAGCAGGCACTGTGCAACTAGTAAAAGCAACACCCATAGTTCCAGAGTTTTTGTTTACTTTTTCACCAAGTTTTTTACATTCTTCTAACGAACCTCTATTCTCAGCTAGTGATCCAACAATCTTCTCAACTAAAACTGTTGCAGCCACACCTCTTCTACCAGTTGTGAAAGTAGAGTCTTCAACAGCCACATCGTCATTAGTAATAATACTATCATTTTTACCTGAATACATTTCAGCACCCATTTGAAAATTCATAATATCACCAGAATAATTTTTAACTATGAACAGAACACCAGCACCGCTATCCACATGTTCAGCAGCTGCTTGCATTTGATCTGGAGTAGGTGCTGAAAAAACAAAACCTGGACACGCTGCATCCAACATTCCATGACCAACAAAACCACCGTGCATTGGTTCATGTCCACTCCCTCCACCAGAAATTAAAGATACTTTTCCTTCTTTAGTTTTTGTTTTTCTAGAAATGAAGTTTGGCTCAAAATTTACTTTGATTATATCACTATGAGCTTTACCAAATCCATTAAGACTTTCTTTTAAAAAGTCGTCAACATTATTTATAAATTTTTTCATATTTCCTCCTATTTATTAAGTAGTGATTTGCATATTGTATCTATTATAAGTTGTGATGAACGAGCCCCTGGATCTATATGACCTTTCGCACGTTCTCCTAAAAATGAAGCTCTACCTTTGGTAGCAAGCATGTCTTTTGTTGCCAACATTCTATCTTCGGCAATTTTTATTATCTCACTTAACCCTTCATTCATATCCGTATTGCCACTTTTTAATTCATTAAGTTTTTCTGATACTGGAATTAAAACATCCATCATTGTTTTTTCTCCAACATCCGCTTTTCCTCTTTCCTTCATTGCATTAATTCCTGTTATAACCATTTCACATGCTTTGTTAAAATCTATATTTCCATCTAGATCTGGTGTTTTAGCCATAGACATAAAGAAAGTTCCAAACAAAGCTCCAGAAGAGCCACCAATACCTGACAAGACTTTCATAGCAATCATATTTAAACCTTTTTGCAAAGGTAAGTTTTTAATATCTTTTTCAAGCTCAACTACTAACTTAAGACCTCTTTGCACATTAAATATATGATCTCCGTCCCCAATATTTTGATCTAGTGCTTCAATTTCTGCTGCATTTTCATCAATGACTATCTGAATATTTTTTGCTTGAGAAATTAAAAAATTAACGCTCATAAATTCTTTGATCCCCTTTATCAAATTTTAAAACTTTATTTGTATTAATGTCAAAATTAATCTTTTCATTTATTGATGAATTATAGCTACCTTGAATTGAAGCTAATATTTCATTGTCTTGAAAATTAATAGCCACAACAGTCTCTGATCCTAAATTTTCTGTAGAAATAACTTTTCCTTCGTATGGTCCATTACCTAATTCTATATTTTCTGGTCTAAGACCAATTTTTGTTATGTTGTTTAGTTTAAACAAAGAACCAGGTAAAATATTTATTTTTGGCGAACCTAATCTTTGAGATACATAAATTGAATTTGGATTTTCATAAATTTCTTCAGGAGTTCCAATTTGAACAATTTTGCCTTCTTTTAAAACGCCAATTTTATCTGCCAATGTTGTTGCTTCAGCCTGGTCATGTGTAACATACAAAATAGTAGCGTTTAGATTTAATTGAATATTTTTTAATTCAACTCTAAGAGTTTCTCTTAGTTTGGCATCTAATGAGGAAAGTGGTTCATCCATCAAATAAATATTTGGTTCACGAACTAGAGCTCTACCGATAGCTACCCTCTGCATTTCTCCACCAGAAAGTTCAGTAGCTTTATTTTTTAATTTGTTTGTAATTTTGAGCATTTCAGCAATTTTCTCTACTTTATTTTTAATTTCTTCCTCAGGAAGTTTTCTCATTGGAGATCTCAAAGGAAAAGCAAGATTTTCATAAACAGTATAATGAGGATAAAGAGAGTATTGTTGAAAAACAAAAGACACATCTCTTGAAGCAGGTTGATCATGAGTTATATTTTCATCATCAAATAATACATCTCCAGAATCAATTTTTTCTAAACCGGCTATACATCTAAGTGTTGTAGTTTTTCCGGCACCAGATGGACCTAGTAATACAAAAAATTGACCATCTTCAATCGTAAGATTTATATCTTCCAAAGCTTTAATTTTTTTATTATAAGTTTTAAATAATTTTTTTAATTCTACTTTTGCCATTATTTTATAAACTCACTGTTTAAAGATTTGTCTGTCTGACCGTCAAAAATAATAATATTATTATTTAAAGGTTTAACCTGTACATTTTCATTCAATTTAACGCTAATGGAAATATCTGTTTTGACTTTAATTTCGCCTAAACTTGTTTTAACTGTAATGATTTTTCTTGATCCTAAATACTCTACTCCAAAAACTGAACCTTTTAGACCCTCATTATTATTTAGAGTTAAATTTTCTGGACGTATACCAAAGAAATTTTTACTTCCTTTTGATTCCTCAAATTGTTTGGGAATATCAAATTTAGCTCCATCGATATTTACAAATGATTGGTCTTTAGAAATTCCCTCATTAACCTCAAAAAAATTCATACCTGGAGATCCTATAAATGAGGCCACAAATTTAGTTTTAGGTTTATTGTAAATAATATTAGGCTCATCAGCTTGTAATATTTCACCACCATCCATAACTGCAATTCGGTCAGCTAATGACATTGCTTCTAATTGATCATGAGTTACATAAACTGTAGTTGCTCCAATATCTAAATGTAGTTTTTTTAATTCTAGACACATTAATTCTCTAAATTCAGCATCCAAAGTCCCCAATGGTTCGTCCATTAAAAATGCTTTTGGTCTTCTAACTAGTGCTCTACCTAAAGCTACCCGTTGCCTGTCTCCACCCGAAAGAGAGGAAATATTAGAATTTAAAATGTGATCAATTCTTAAAAGTTTTGCTGCTTCTTCAACTCGATTTTTGATATCACTTTTTTTATAACCCTGCATTTTGAGAGGAAATGATAAGTTGTTTCTAACATTCATGTGTGGGTAGAGGGCAAACAATTGAAAAACAAAAGCAATATCTCTCTCTGATGCTCTCAACATTCCAACTTCTTCATCTCCAAGATATATCTCACCAGAAGTAGGTAATTCTAATCCTGCAATCATTCGAAGTGTTGTAGTCTTTCCACAACCAGATGGTCCAAGTAAAACAAAGAACTCTTTATCATTAATCGTTAAATTAGAATTTTTAACTGCAGTAAAATCTCCAAATGATTTTTGTAAATTTACTATTTTAATTTGAGACATATTAATCCGGAAAGTGGCTTGTGATTATGAAACCTATAGTTCCTACTAAAATTACAATAAAAGAATAAGTAAACATCCACATTGCAAATGGTTGTAACAACATGAAAACTCCAATTAAAATTAGTATCGTCGATAAGTTTTCCCAGTAAACTCTTCTAAATATTCTTCGCATTAATGACTTTTCTTCTTGCATTATTTTCTTACTGCTCCAAAGGTGATACCTCTTAAAAGATGTTTTCTTAAAATTATTGTAAAAATCATAACAGGTAATAGAAATAAAGTTGTTCCTGCTCCAATTGCAGGCCAATCAAGACCACCTTCACCAATGATTGTAGGAATAAATGGTGGGGCTGTTTGTGCATTAAATTGAGTTAGCAAAACAGCAAAAGCGTATTCATTCCACGAAAAAATCATACAAAAAATTGCAGTTGCCGCTATACCAGTCATTGCTTGTGGAAGAACAACTTTAAAGAAAGCCTGAAGTCTAGAATATCCATCGATCATAGCTGCTTCTTCATATTCTTTAGGAATTTCATCCATAAATCCTTTTAATAACCATACTGCTAAACTTAAGTTTACAACGGTATACAATATGATCATTCCAAGGTGAGTATCCCCAAGACCTAATTTTCTGTACATAATAAATATAGGAACAGCCACTGCTATTGGGGGAAACATCCTGGTCGAAAGAATAAAAAATAATAAATCATCTTTTAAAGGAACCCTAAACCTTGAAAACGCATATGCAGCCAATGCTCCTAAAAATACAGATGCAAAAGTTGAACCAAATCCAATTATCATTGAATTTGAGTATCTACCTAAAAATTTAGATGGTCCTGTTATAACCATCTCTCTACTTCTCACTAGTTCTTCATACCAATTTTCTGGGGGAGGCAATGAATCAAGATATTCTTGTGATTGTCTTGACCTATTAGTAAATAAGTTAACATATCCCTCTAGTGAGGGTTCAAACAAAACTTCGGGTGGATACGAAATAGCACTATCAACATTTTTAAAACTTGTCATTACCATCCAAGATATTGGTATCAAAGTAATTACAGCGTAAACTATGATAATAGCAGCAGCCATTTTTTTTGAAAAAGACGAAGGTTCCAAATATGATCTAGAAGTATCCATCAGCGTTCCTTTATTTTATTCATTACTTTTACGTAGACATTTCCGAAACCAAATATGGTAACAAAAAGAATAACAGCAAATGCGGAGCTGTAACCTGTTTTCCATTTTTCAAACGCTTCTCTTTTTAAGTTAATTGAGGCAAGCTCTGTAGCAGAACCGGGACCACCAGAGGTAAGCTCTACAACCATGTCAAACATTTTGAAATTCTCAATCCCTCTAAAAAGCAGAGCTAGTAATAAAAATGGTAGAACGGAAGGCAAAGTTATATATATGAATTGCTGCCATTTACTGGCTCTATCAACTTCTGCAGCTTCATATAAATAATTTGGAACAGATCTTAGACCTGCCAAGCAAATTAACATTGTAAAAGGCGTCCACATCCATGTATCAACAATAACAATAGCCCAAGGAGCAAGCGTACTTGAACCAATCATGTCAAAGCTTCCTAAATCATAGAAAAAATTTACTACGTAATTAAATAAACCTACTTGAGGATTATAAAGATAAGTCCAAAATACTCCTACTACTGCAGGTGATAACATCATGGGCAAAACAATTAATGTGGTTAGTAGTTCATTACCCTTAAATTTTCTGTTTAGAAGCAAAGCTAAACCCAAACCTATAATTGCTTGTAGTAACAAAGTCCAAAACATAAAGCTCGCTGTAACTTGCATTTTTTCCCATATGGCTTCTTTATTAAGAACTTTAATATAATTTTTTAAACCAACAAATTGAGGTTCTCTTCCAATTTTATTTGCGTAAAAATTTGTAAAAGACATTTTAATTGCATAGACTAATGGATAAATATTAATAGCCAGTAGTAGAAGTACAGTTGGTCCAATAAAAAGCCAACCTACAGCTTTATCAGAAAGTCCTTTGAATTTTTTTTTAACGCTCATATGAATTTTTAATAAAAAAAGGGGAGGTTTAACCCCCCCTAATTTTTAATTTCTTAACTATTAATGTTAAAGTTTTCCGTCTGCTTCGAATACTTCAACCCACTCCTCGATAATTTTATCTAGAGCTTCTTTAGCAGTTCCTTTTCCATTAACAACATAGTCATGAATTGCTTCTTGCATAGGAAGCATTAACTCAACAAATGTTGGTTCTTGCCAAAAATCTTTGACAATTCCCATTGAGTCTAAGAATCCTTGCGCATAAACAGTAGATGTTGGAAATGATGGTGAATTTAAAACATCATTGTGACATGAGTATCCACCTAGATCCCACCATTTTTGTTGAACATCTGGTCTTGCAAACCACTTAATGTATTCAAGAGCAAGATCTTGTTTATCTGAGTATTTAACAACAGATATCCCTTGTCCACCTAATGTTGCAGCTGCAACATTCTGTTTTGGATTTGCAAAGAATCCACTAACTCTTCCATCACTGTCTTCTTTAGAAACACCCGGCCAAAAAGCATACCAATTCATTTGGAATGCAACTTGTCCTGATTTGTAAGCATCTAAGTTTGCAACCATGTAAGCATCAGAGTGTCCTGGAGGTGCGCAATCTTCATATAACTTTCTGTAAAACTCAACTGCTTCTACAGCTTGTGGTGAATTGAAATATCCTTCCATATCGTATGGCTTGTTAGGATTTTCATATTCCATACCCCACGCATACATAGCAGCTGTAACACCCATTGTTATACCTTCTGATCCACGCTCTGTGTTAATTGCAGCCCCATATCTTTTTTGACCATCAATTTCTCTTCCTTGGAAGAAAGTACACATATCGTACAATTGATTCCAGTTTGCAGGAACCCCTAGATCATAACCGTGTTTCTTTTTGAACTCAGATTTAAGTTCTGGTCTTTCAAACCAGTCTTTTCTGTAAGCCCAAGCTAATGCATCTCCCATAGCAGGTAATGCATAATAGTTTTCACTACCTTTAGGCCAAGTCGAATATGCATAAACAGTGGCTGGTGAGAAATCACTCATTGAAATTCCCTCTTTGTCAAAGAAGTCGTTCAACTTAACGTAATGTCCATATACTGCCCCAGCACCAATCCACTGAGAGTCACCTATTAGAAGGTCAAATGTTTTACCTTTGTTGTTAAGCTCATTTAACATACGGTCGGCAAAATTTGGCCAAGGCACAAACTCAAAATTAACTTCTATTCCAGTTTCTGCAGTAAATTCTTTAGTTAATTCTTGTAAAGCATTAGCAGGGTCCCAAGCGGCCCATCCTAAAGTGATAGATTTAGCGTTTGAATTTACAGAGAATGAAAATAGAGAAACAAACAATAAAATCATTATTTTTTTCATTTTATCTCCTCTTAGTTTATTTTTCTTAATAATAGTCTACCCAAGATGAGTTGTGCCTGCTAGTATTTTTTTTATATAAAAAAAATTGTTGATAAATTTTAATAGAGGGGGGAAATTATGAACAAAATAAAAGGCCCTGCAATTTTCCTAGCACAATTTGTAGGTGAAGACGCACCGTTTAATTCCTTAGATAACATTTGTAAGTGGGTATCTTCTTTAGGTTACAAAGGTGTGCAAATTCCAAGTTGGGATGGTAGATTAATTGATTTAAAGAAAGCATCTGAAAGCAAAGATTATTGTGATGAAGTAAAAGGCATAACAAAAAAACATAATCTCGAGATCACCGAACTATCAACGCATCTTCAAGGGCAATTGGTTGCAGTACATCCGGCATACGACACCGCATTTGATGGTTTCGCCGCACCTGAAGTTAGAGGAAATCCAAAAGCAAGACAAGAGTGGGCAGTAAATCAATTGATGATGGCAGCTAAGGCCTCAAAAAATCTTGGACTAGATAGGCATGTTACTTTTTCAGGAGCACTAGCTTGGCCTTATGTTTATCCTTGGCCACAAAGACCTGAAGGACTAATTGAAAACGCATTTAATGAACTTTCTAATCGATGGAAACCAATTCTTGATCAATTTGATCAAAATGGAGTAGATCTCTGTTACGAGATACATCCAGGAGAAGATCTGCATGATGGTATTACATTTGAAATGTTTTTAGAAAAAGTTGGTAATCATAAAAGATGTAATATGCTTTATGATCCAAGTCATTATGTTTTACAGAATTTAGATTACTTGGCTCATATAGATATTTATCATGAAAAAATAAAAATGTTTCATGTTAAAGATGCAGAGTTAAATCCTACTGGAAAACAAGGGGTGTATGGTGGTTTCCAATCTTGGGTTAATAGAGCAGGTCGATTTAGATCTCTTGGTGATGGACAGGTAGACTTTAAATCAATCTTTTCAAAGTTTACCACTTATGGTTATGATGGTTGGGCAGTTCTAGAATGGGAGTGTTGTCTTAAACACCCAGAAGATGGAGCGAGAGAAGGTGCTGAATTTATCAAAAATCATATTATTAACACCACAGAAAAAGCATTTGATGATTTTGCAGGAAGTGGTGCTGATATTGAAGCAAATAAAAAAATGCTGGGTATAAATTAGTGCAAAGAAAAATCCGTATTGGAATGGTCGGTGGAGGAAAAGGCGCTTTTATTGGAGGTGTTCACAGAATAGCCCTAAGACTTGATGGTCATTACGAATTACTAGCAGGATGTTTTTCATCTAATTTTGACAACTCAAAAGAAACTGGAAGAAAGCTTGGATTGTCAAAAGAACGTATCTATGAAACTTATCAAGAAATGGCTGAAAAAGAGTCTACCCGTTCCGATGGGATAGATGTTGTTTCTATAGTAACTCCTAATCACCTACATGTGTCAGTGGCAAAAATTTTTGCGGAAAAAGGCATTCACATTATTTGTGATAAGCCTCTTGCTTTTTCAAGTGAAGAGGCAAATTCTCTTAAGGATATAATAGAAAATAAAAACATAATTTTTGCCTTAACTCATAATTATACCGGGTATCCAATGGTAAGACACGCTAGGTCTATGGTTAAAGAAGGTGATCTTGGAAAAATAAGAGTTATACAAGCAGAATACCCTCAAGATTGGTTAACTACAAAAGCTGAGGATACTGGTTTAAAACAAGCTGAGTGGAGAACTGATCCTAAAAGATCTGGAGGAGGAGGTTGCATAGGAGATATTGGAACTCATGCATTTAATCTTATTAGATTTATAACTGAGTTAGAATTGGATGAGCTATCAGCTGACATCCATACTTTTGTGAAGGGTCGAAAACTAGATGATAATGCACAAATCATGCTTAGATTTAAAGGCGGTGCAAAAGGTGCGATATGGTCTAGCCAAGTTGCAGTTGGTAATGAAAACAATCTTAAAATCAGAGTGTATGGTGAAAATGGTGGATTAGAGTGGAAACAGGAGGATCCAAATTATTTGTATTATACAAAATTTGGAAAACCTACTGAAAAAATAACAAGAGGCAGTAGTAGTGCAAACAAAGAGGCTAACGATGTTACAAGAATTCCACCAGGTCATCCTGAGGGATATTTGGAAGGTTTTGCAAATATTTATACCGATGTTTCTAAAAGATTAAATGCTCAAATAAACAATGAAAAATATAATGAGCTAGATGACTGTTACCCAACTATTTACGATGGTGTTGAAGGGATGAAGTTTATAGAGACTGTTATAAATTCAAGTAAAAAAAACAGCAAATGGATTCAGTTTAATCATTAAAATTGAATTAATTTTGATAAATCTCTTTTATTTGTTTTGAATGTAGGCAATGGATATTTAAAAGCATATTTTCTTGGAATACACTTTTCTTTTGCTCTTTCCCAAAGAGATAACCATTGTTTGAAATTTTTAATTTTAAGATTTTTTTTATTTTTACTTCTAACGTAAAAATTGGGAAGAGGCTCTCTTCCAGATGGTTGTCCGGCAACATTATACCTTAGATCAGCACTTATTCTAAAATCATTTGATCTATTTGGTAAAGAGCAGTGTATTGAATGTTTGTGCAGAAGTATCACATCACCAATGTTTGCCTCTAAATAAATGTGCTTCATATCATCTAATAATTCACTATTTTTTAATTCTACCTGTCCTCTGTATCCTGATATGTGATTTAATAATCCCATTTTATTGATCTTTTTAACAGTAATCATGCATCCATTTTTTTTAGTAGTTTTAGTAAAAGGAATCCACACAGTAACCATGTCAGTTAATTTTTGCCCTCTTGTATTTAATACAGCTGCATCCTGATGCCAAGGCGTTCTTCCACTTAGACCATCATGAATTGATCCTTTTGGTAATTTTTTTTCAGGTTGTTTAATTCTAGTATTTTGAACAGGATTAGACATGATTTCTTTACCCAAAATTTTTTCTACAACATCCAAAATTTTTTTATTAGTAATTAAATTCCACAATGATTGGGTTGCAAAATAATCGCTATCTCGCTTTACATGATCTCTTGGTAATCTTGTATTAAAATATTGATCAAGATCATAAATATTAAGTTTTGAAATATATGAATATTTTTTTTTAAAATCTAAGTTAAGAACTTTTTTGATCTCTTTTTTTTTTGCATATTTTTGGATAAGACAGTCCATTACAAATTCCATATCATTAAGAATTGGTTTTAAATCTCTGTTAAAGTTAAGTATATTTTTGACGATTAGATAACCGTTCTCGTATAGTTTTTTTTGAAGACTATTTGTCATAACTTAAATTTATTTTATCATTTAGATAATTTCAATGTTTTGGTGCTGTGGTTAAATAGTTTGCATCATGAAAAGAAGTTAGCATTCTTTTTTTTGTACTAATTATATGTGGATAATATGAGACACCTTTGTAATTCCATATAACAGGTTTATTTAAAGCGTAACTACCATAAATGAAAAAACGTTTTGGGCAATTTCTCTCAATAAAACGCTTAACTCCATGATAGGAATTTGGAGTAGATTGAAAAAAAACAACAGTTCCTTTTTTGGGAGTAAAAGATTTGACTACTTCAAGCTCACTTATTTTTGGAAATCTTCTAAAACTTTTTCTTAAATTTTTTTTTGCTTTTTTTCTATAGATAGTAAGAGAGCCGCCATTTTTTTTTGGTATGTCTGTTAAATAAATTAAGAAATTATATAATCTAGTTATATCATCCCTATGAGGTCTTAATCTATATCCTCCTTTTGATACTGAAAAGTCTATATCTAAATTTACTTTAGGATTAGTGTAATTGTTTCCCAGTATTTTTTTTAATTCAGTAGAGTTTAATTTTTTTTTAATAGTGAACTTTTTAGGATTAAATAATTTTGGTTTATGTAAATTTATCCATGATCCATCTCTAAAATTTTTTGTAAAAAGATTTTCAATTTTTTTGTAAAAAGACTTGCTATTAAATAGTTTAAAAAGCTTTGCAGAGTTTATTGAATTTTTTATATATAAATTAAAATTTTTTGAGCCTTTATTAATCCTGCTTCTACCTCCCATAATCATATCATCAAATGATTTTGAGTTACTGATCTCTTTAATTAATAAATTACAGATATTTTTTGAAACAACTTTGTCTCCAACTAAAACAGGAAAGTTACTTTTGATTTTTTTTAATTTATTTGTACTGAGCATTTAGCTGTACATACCTTCTTTCACTTTAATCATTTTGTACATCAGATCATTTAAAGGCGTTTTAATCCCATGTTTTTTTCCTATTTTTGAAACTGCACCACTAATAAAGTCTATTTCAGTCTTTCTCTTATATTGAACATCAAAAGCCATTGAAGATTTGTTGGTTTGCATAGAATCTACAATTTTATTAAACATAAATAAGCATTCATCTTCTGAAACATTAACTCCATCAGCAAGAGCCACTTCTCTAGTTTCTAAAATTATTTCTTTGCCCAGCCCTCGAGATACCTCGTTTGCTTTATTGTTTATATATAAATCAGTATGATGAAGATCAAAAATTGCAGACAATGGTCCAATTGCAGTTAAAGCAAAAAGCTTCATCCATTTTCTTTTCTTTACATCTTCTGCAGCAATCATTTCAAGATTATGTGCTGTAAAAGTATCTGCTATTTCTTTAATTCGATCAGTAATTCCTCCTTCGTACTCACCAATCCAAGATGGTAACGAACCATGATTCATAATATGACCTGGTCCTAAAATATTTGAAGCTTGAGTAGTTGTCCCACCAATTACTTTTTCATTACCCACAATACTTTGAATAATTGCTTCATGACCAATACCATTTTGAAAAGACATAAATACTGTTTTGTCTCCTATGATATTTTTAATACTATTTAATGCAGGCTCTAAAGCTGTAGCTTTACACATAACAATAACAGCATCCACTTTATTTAACGATGATGGATCTGAAGTGGCTTTAACTTTGATTACTCGATCACCGCCATGTCCATCCATTTTTAAACCATCTTTATTAATTGCATCTACATGCTCTTTCCAAACATCAATTAAAATTACATTCAAACCTTTTTCGGCAAGCAAACCACCAAACAAGCAACCCATTGCTCCTGCCCCAACAACAGCTACTTTCAAATCTTTATTAATCATCGTTACCTTATTTAAAATTATTTATGTATAGAAATTATATATATTATCTATAGACATTATGCAAAATAAATTATAGCTTATTAACATCATGCAATTAAAAATAGAAAAAGGAACTTTTAAAGATTACTCATTAGAAGATGTTTCAGATGCATTAAGAAAAGGATTATCTGAAAATTTCCAAAACGTTGAGGTAGAGGTTGTAGAGTGCCCTAATCTTAGAGATTGGGATTGTCCATCAGAAGGAATAAGTGGAAATCAAAAAATAATTGACGTTGGTGGAGAGCCTTATATGCATGATCCAAAATTTATTGGTGCAGAGTTTGACTATCAAGAAATATCTAAAATGATCAACTCTGAAAAATCTTATGCTTTGGGAGCTGGATCAGGTGCAATGACATGTTTAAATGGTCATTGTGGAGAATTAGTAATAAATGAAAATTTAATAACGGATGAGTCTAAGTCAATAATAGCAAGGGTTAGCCCAGACAAAAAATGTATTGTTGAAAAGTATTCTGCAAAAAAACACGGTGGACTTGGAAATATTTATTACACAGATGGCAAACAAGGAAAAGTAATTAAAATAAAAATCAAAGGTAGAAATGGAGAACAAGGTTCTTTGCCTCAAGCAATGAGGTCTTCTTTATCAAAAAATTTAAAAATTAAAGATAATGAACATTTGTCTCTTGCTGGCGTATTTAGAGTGTTAAATGGAAAAATAAGATCGCATGTGCAACCTGATTATAAAGATATTAAACACGAGTATTACGATCCTAAACAAATGAAGTGCGTAAAAGATTTTCTTCAATTTTATGAACCTGTTGGACCAAAATTACAATGTTATACAGTTCTTTGGACGGGTGATCCAACTGGAGGAGAATTAAATCTCAGAGAGTCTGGTGAACATACTCATTTTCATTCTTATGAACATGAAAGAGATGCAGGACATTATCATTTTGATGTAACGCCTGATGAAATAGAATATGAAGGTTATTTTAATACTGCTAAAGAGGTACATAGAGTAAATAACATTTATAAAGAACTATTAAGTGAAAATAGTATTGAATAGAAAACTCAATGTGTTTAAATTTATCTAAATGAAAAGACAGTTCAAGTATCCTAAGCACTTCGAAGAACAAAAAAAAATTCCAAAACTTACTCAAAAAAGAATTCAATTAGCAGAAATATCACTTGGAGATTTTGAAGGAAGATTAGCTAACGAGTTATTGAATTGGTTTTCTCTAACACCACAACATTGGATAATGTTACATATGGTTATGCTCGCTTACTACAAAAATAAATCAATTACTAAAAATCAATTACTTAAAGTAATCGAGAAATCATATTTAACCTCAAACGTTTACATCGATACAGCAATAAAAAAAGGTTATTTTAGAATTATAAGAAACGAGAGAGACAAAAGATCTATATTTATTTTACCTTCAGTAATTACCATTAAAACTTTTGAGGAATTTATTGATAGGAGAGATATTCTATATAAAGGTGTTAAATAATGAAGAATATCTATACTTGGGCTGCTAAACCAGCAAAACGAACTTTGACTGTTGGAGATTTAAAAGCAGCAAAAGGAAAAAGAAAATTTACACAAGTTACAGCGAATAGTTTTGAAGAAGCTGATGCAGCTGAAAAAGCAGGCTTTGATATGATTATATCAAATGCAAAAAATGTAATACCTGTAAGAGAAGGTTCAAAAAATTTATTTTTAACAGCTGCTTTAGTATTAAATGAGTTCGTAACTGCAGAGGATATTATGCGTGGAGCTTTTAAAGCATTAGAGAATGGTGCGGATGCAGTTATGACACCAAGAAGTATGGATATAGTTGAAATGCTGGCTAAGGAAGATGTTCCAGTAATGGGGCATTTAGGTTTAGTTCCTAGAAAATCTACTTGGATTGGTGGCTTAAGAGCAGTTGGTAAAACTGTAGATGAAGCATACGAACTTTTTAAAAAGTTTAAAAGACTAGAAGATGCAGGTGCTTTTTCGGCTGAGTGTGAAGTAATACCTGAAAATGTAATGGGTGAAATTTCAAAGCGTACAAATATCGTAACTGTTTCTTTGGGCTCAGGTAGAAATGCAGATGTAATGTATTTATTCATGGAAGATATCTGTGGTGATACTGAAAATCCTCCAAGACACTCTAAAGCATATGGAAATTTACTAAAATTAAGAAATGAGATAAAAATAGAAAGAATAAAAGCTCTAAAGGCTTTTAAAAAAGATTCAATGACTGGAAAATTTCCAGGAAAGAAACAATCTTTAAATTTAGAAAAAAAACAATTTGAGGAATTTATAAATCAACTAGATTAATAAGCTTTAGACTCTTCTTTTTTTGAAGAACCTTTCATTTTTTCTACAACAGCTTTTGCACCAGCACTTAAAGCTCTTTGATCAGCCCCAATAGTTACAAAGTTAAAACCTTTAGCTATCATTTTTTGTGCATACTCAGGTGTACCATTATGAATTCCTGCAAAAATATTATTTTTTTTTGCGTGTTCTAATATTCTTAGTATTTCCGAATAAGCTTTTGTGCTTTCTGCTCTATCAAAGCCAGGTTCTTCTCCTATTGCTAAACTTAAATCAGCTGGCCCAATATATATTCCATCTACACCAGGAGTTGACATAATCTCATCTAATTTTTCTAAAGACTCTTTTGTTTCGATCATAGCTAATTTTAGCATTTCGTCATTTGCATGTTTTGCATAATCTGAACCTCCATAGATTAATCCTCTAACGGGACCAAAACTTCTATAACCATGAGGAGGATACATACAAGCTTGAACAAATTTTTCTGCTTCTTGTTTATTACTTACCATTGGACATATAATTCCATAACAACCCGCGTCTAGAATTTTCATTATTTGACCTGGTTCATTCCAGTTTACTCTAGCCAAAGGAGTTACATCTGTTGTTGATACTGTTTGAAGCATGGGAAGTGCATTACTGTAGTCAACTAAACCATGCTGCATATCAATTGTCAGAGAATCCCATCCTTGGTGAGCCATTACTTCTGCTGAAACAGTACTAGGTATTTGAAGCCAACCATTGATAACAGGTTTCCCTGCTTTCATCATTTCCTTAACTTTATTTTTTCTCATTTTTAGATTTTTAAACCCATGTGAGTATATTTGACATTTAGATAATCTTTAATTGCACCTGATCCACCTTCACGACCATAACCAGTTTGTTTTATACCTCCAAATGGTGCTTCAGCAATAGCAACAACACCAGTATTGACTGCAACACAACCGGACTCTAATTTTTCAGATCCAATATGAGCTTTATTCATAGAATTTGTGTAAAGGTAACTACATAAACCTAAGTCGTTATCATTTGCTCTTTCAATTACTTCATCAAAGTTTTTAAAAGTTAATATCGGAACTAGTGGACCAAAAGGTTCTTCTTTCATTATTGTAAAATTATCTTTCACATCATCAAATACAGTTGGTTCATAATAATAACCTTTATTAAAACCTGAAGGTCTTTGTCCACCCATTAATACTTTAGCTCCCTCTTTTTTAGTTGTTTCTACTAATTTTTCTATTTCTTCTAATCTCTTAGCAGTAGTTAAAGGTCCAAGATCCACACCTTCATCCATACCATTTCCAATTTTTAATTTTTTCGCTCTGTCTAAAAAAGCATTAACGAATTCATCTTTTTTATTTTCTTGAATATAAAATCTATTAGGTGAAATACAGACTTGTCCGTTATTTCTAAATTTACTAGTTATTGCTATATCAGCTACTTTGTTTATATCTACATCTTCACACACAATAAAAGGTGAATGTCCGCTAAGCTCCATCGTAACTCTTTGAACTTTATCAGCTGCTTTTTTTAAAATAATTTTACCTACTCTGGTTGACCCAGTAACTGACACTTTTTTAATTATATCAGACTCCATTAATTCGTTTGATATTTCAGCAGGATCACCTGATAAAAGACTAACAACACCATCAGGCACGCCAGCTTCTTTACAAATATTTACTAATTCCATTACAGCACCAGGAGTAATTACGTCTGGCTTACAAATTACAGAGCACCCCGCAGCTAAAGCAGTAGAAATTTTTCTAGATGCTAAAACTATTGGGAAATTCCAAGGAACTAAAGCTGCTACAACTCCAACTGGTTGATAATAAACATGAACCCTTGTATCTGGAAATCTACTTTGTTGAGTTTGACCATAAATTCTTTTTGTTTCTTCAGCATTCCATTCAAAAATATCAGCTCCACCACCAACTTCACCAACTGCTTCTGCAAGAGGTTTTCCAACTTCAAGAGTTAACCATTTTGCGATAACATCTTTTTTTTCTCTCATCATGTCTGCAATTTTTCTAAGCACATATGCTCTTTGCCATGGCGCAGTGTTCTTCCAAATTTCCAATCCTTTTTCTGCTGACTTTAATGCTTTTTGCACTTCAATAGATGAAGCTTTAGATGCTTTTCCAATTACTTCTTCAGTTGCAGGGTTAATTACGTCATAAGTTTCTTTTTTTTCTGCTTGTTGCCATTTACCATCAATGAATTGTCCAAATTTTTCGTACATAGAATTTATTTTTAAGTTTACTTAATTAGGTTTTTTAATTTATAAATAGAATTATATATAAACACTATACATATTAAAAGATAAACATATTTATGAAGAAAATTACCCTTACTTGTGCTCATGCAATTGTAAAATATTTGATTGCTCAGAAAATATTAATTAATGGTAAAAAAGAACCTTTATTTCCAGGTGTCTTTGGAATTTTTGGACATGGAAATGTAGCATGTTTAGGTCAAGCACTAGAGGAAAATCAAAAAGAACTTCCAACATATAGAGGACACCATGAACAAAATATGGCCCTTACAGGAATTGGTTATGCTAGAGCAAAAAGAAGACAACAAATTTTTGTAGCAACGTCCTCAGTTGGACCGGGGGCAACAAATATGGTTACAGCTGCTGCAGTTGCTATGAGTAACAGGTTACCAATTTTATTTTTACCTGGAGATACTTATGCAAATAGAATGCCAGATCCTGTATTGCAACAAGTTGAGCATTTTAATAATCCTGGTATTACAGCTAATGATGCGTTTAAACCTGTAACAAGATATTTTGATCGAATAACTAGACCAGAACAAATTATTCAATCATTTCCAGCAGCAGTACAAACAATGTTAGATCCCGCAGATTGTGGTCCTGCATGTATTGCTTTAAGTCAAGATATACAAGGTCAAACTTTTGATTATCCTGAAGAATTTTTTAATGAAAAAGTTCACGCGATTAGAAGACCAAGACCAGATGAATTTCAAATTAAAGAGGCAGCAGAAAAAATTAAGTCATCTAAAAATCCAATTATAATTTCTGGTGGTGGAGTTTTTTACTCAGATGCAATGGATGAGTTAAATCAGTTTGCAATTAAACACAACATACCAGTAACCCAAACTGTAATGGGATATTCTACAATGAAAAGAGACCATTCTCATTTTGCAGGTCAGATTGGTGGTTTAGGTGGAAAAAATACAAATACTTTAGCAAAACAAACAGATTTAGCAATTGCAGTTGGAACTAAACTTGCAGATTTTACAACAGGTTCATGGGCAAATTTTGAAAACGAAAATTTTAAACTAGTTTCAATAAATGTATCAAGATTTGATGCTAACAAACACTTAGCACAAGCTGTTATTGGAGATGCTAAAGTTTCATTAATAGAGCTATCGCGAGCATTAGGTAGTTGGAAAGCTGGAGATGAATGGAATAAAAAATCTCAAACTGAACTCAAATCATGGAATGAACATATAGATAAAGAGAGTGCACCGACAAATCAAGAGGTTCCAAGTTATGTTCAGGTAATTGGTGCAATTTATAGAAACTCTGACCCAACAGATATTGCTGTTACCGCAGCAGGAGGTTTAGTTGGTGAAGTTGTTCAAGTTTGGAGACCTAGAGAATTAAACACTCATGAAACAGAGTGGGGTTTTAGTTGTATGAGTTATGAAATTTCTGGAGCGCTTGGAATAAAAATGGCTAATCCTGACAAAGAAGTAATTTCTTTTATAGGAGATGGTTCTTATCTTCTAAATAACACAGATATTTACTCATCAGTTATAACAAAAAATAAATTGATAATTATAGTTTGTGATAATGGTGGGTTTGCAGTTATCAATAGACTACAATTATTTAAAGGTGGCAAAGAATATAACAACTTATTAAAGAGCTCTAATACTCCTGGACTAGTTGATGTTGATTTTGCAAAACATGCAGAAAGTATGGGAGCTAAATCTGAGCATGTTAATTCAATTTCGGATCTTGAAGCTGCATTTAAGAGAGCAAAAGCATCTGATGTAACATACGTTATTTCAATAAAAACTCATGCTTATAAATGGGTTGAGGGATCAGCTTTTTGGGATAGTCCCACACTAGAAATTCCGACTACTAAAGAGAATGAAGAAGCTTTAAAACTTTATAAAGAAGGAAAAGGCAAACAAAGACAAGGTGTATAAACCTTTATGAACAAAATTTTTAAAGTCGGTCTTATAGGCTGTGGCCATATTTCAGAAACTTACTTTAGAGCTCAAGAGTATTTCAATAATATAAGGATTGTTAAATGTGCTGATATCAATATGGAAACAGCAAAGAAGTGTGCAATCCATTACAATATTGAGGCTGTAACAGTTGACGAACTTCTTAAAGATGAAGAAATTGAAATAATATTAAACCTTACAATTCCTGGAGCACATTTTGAAGTTTCAAAAATGGCTTTAGAAAATGGTAAGCATTCTTATGCCGAGAAACCTATGGCTATTAACTTTGAAGACGGAAAAAAATTAGTTGAACTTGCTAAAGAAAAAAATCTTTATATTGGAAATGCACCTGATACTTTTTTGGGTGGAGGTATTCAAAAAACGCGTGAACTAATTGATAACGGTGTAATTGGTGACATTAAATTAGGTAATGCAATTTTTGCTTTCCCTGGAGTTCAATCGTATCACCCTAATCCAGAACCTTGGTTTGCTGAAAATGAAGGAGGTCCTGTAATTGATATGGGACCATATTATCTTACAGCATTAGTAAATTTAATTGGCCCAGCAAAACAAGTACAAGGAAGGTGCACAAAAGTTTTTGAAGAAAGAGAAATTGGAATAGGCCCAAAAAAAGGTCAAAAATTTAAAGTAGAAACTCCAACAACTTATCTTGCAACTATACAATTTGAAAATGATTGCATTATACAAATTACTTTATCGTTTGATGTGGTTGCTCATCAAAGAAACCACATAGAGCTATATGGTAACAAAGGATCAATTATTGTCCCTGACCCAAACATGTTTGGTGGATCTGCTTTTGTTTCAGTAACCACTGGTGGTAATTGGGGTGAGCATAAAACTGACATGATGCCTTTAGGAAAAATAAATATTAAAAGTCAAAGTTCTAGAGCAAATGAATCACCAACAAATGCAAATTATAGAGGAGCCGGTCTATCAGAGATGGCTTATGCTATTGAAAATAATTTAGAGCATAGATGTAATGGAGAATTATCGCTACATGTATTAGATATTATAGATTCTACAATGAGAGCTTCACAAACTGCAGTTCCTCAAGAAATAAAGACGACCTGTAAAAAACCAAAACCTTTTACACTTGAAGAAATTAAAAAATTATTAAATTAATAAAACAATTAAATTTTAATTTATTGATTTATTTTTATTTTCAGCCATTGATAATGCAATCTTAAATGAGTTTAAAAGTGGAGCTAAGTTTGCCTCGTTTTTTCCTGCAATAGCAAATGCAGAACCATGAGCAGTAGTTGTAACTGGAACAGTTAATCCACCTTGAACTGTTACCCCTCTATCAAAACCAAATGCTTTAAGACCAGATTGTAGCGCATCATGATACATGCCAACCATACAGTCATGATTTTTATTTTTATATGCCACCACAAAAGAGGTGTCACATGGTAATGGACCATCAACATTGTAACCAAGTTTTTTTGCTTCCTCAATTGCAGGTATAATTTCATCTTTTTCTTCTGTACCAAACTCTGCATGGGGATTAAGTGCTTGAATAGCAATTCGAGGTTTCTTTACACCGTTTAGCTCCATAACTTCATTTATTAATTTTATAGGCTTCATAATATTTTCTTTTGTAATATGTTGTGCAACTTCTTTTATTGGTATATGCGAAGTTACTCTTGCTGTCCAAAAATTATCTATAACATTAAACTCACAACAGAAACTATTTACTTCAAGTTTTTCAGCCATTAATTGTAATTCATCAGAGTGTTTATTTCCTCCAAGCTTTAAACTTGTTTTGTTCATTGGCGCAAAATTGATAGCGTCAATTTTTTTTTCTTTAGCAAGAGTTAAAGCTAAATCTAAAGCTTCCAATACACTTTCGCCTGATTCTTTTGATGGTTCAGCTAATTTATATTTATGATTTTTTCCCTTTGAAATATCTAACAAAAATCTATTTGATTTATTGAAATTAACTTCATCAAAATTTCCTACAACATCTATATTATGTGAAATTCCTGTAATACTGTTTCCACATTCAAATACTTGCTTTTCTCCAATGATGACGATGTTTGCTTTTTTAGTCATTTCATCATTTAAAAGTTTTGAAATTAATTCTGGACCTATGCCAGCAGGATCACCTAGTAGTAAAGCAATGTTAGATTTATTTTGAGCCATTTTTTCCTTTACGTCTTGTATCAGATTATGTTTAAATTATTAAATATAAATTAACTAAAGAGGGAAATAATGAAAAAAAGCTTTAAACTATTTTTAGCAGCTGCTTTCCTAGTAACTGAATTTTTTGTTGTAGCTCTACCATTAATGATCACATCAGCTAAAGCTGACGGTCATCCAATACAAGCAATTACACACGCGGGTTTTGGTGGTGGAACTGACGTTACTACTAGAATGATGTTATTAAGAGCAAGAAGAGTTCTTAAGCAGGATATGCAATTAGTAAACAAAAAAGGCGGTGGTGGAGCAGCATCTATGGATTACATGATGTCTTTACCTGCAGATGGTAACCACACTTTAACTTGGACAACTGGTCATGCTGTATCTATGGCTTTAGGTAAAACTAAAGTTAAGTTAAGTGATATGCAACCACTAGCTAGAGGAACTGATGATCCTCAATTATTTGTTGTAAATTGTAAAAACGATATCAAAGATGCTAAAAAATTCATTAGCACACAAAAATCAAAATCACTGAAATATGGAACTACTCATACTGGTGGTATTGATGATGTTAGTGCAATCGCATTTACAAAAAAAGGTGGATTAAAAGATCCAACTATCGTTGCTTACAAAGGTGTAGCACCAATTAAAACTAACCTAATCAAAGGTGATATCGATGTAGGTGTTTTAAATTTAGGTGAAGCATTAACTGAAATTAACGAAGGTAAACTTTGTGTATCAGTTGTATTAGCAAACGAAAGAATGGCTAAAATTGGAGACTCTCCAACGGCTAAAGAATTGGGAATTCCTGTTTCTTTATCAACTGTTAGAGGATTTGTAACTAAAAAAGGTGCTCCAGCAGACAGAGTAAAACAATTAGAAGCTGGAATGCTTAAAGCAATGAGTCACAACTATTACAAAAATTTCTTAACAGAAATTGGTCTGGATGACACTAGTGTAGTTGGTGCTGACGAGTGGGGTAAGCAAATGGAAGAA
>CACNVV010000006.1 GCA_902624015.1 uncultured Pelagibacteraceae bacterium | reverse complement strand
ACATTTTCACCTTCGACAACTGTACTTGTATCAGGAGCGCTTAAGCCATTTCTTACATCATATTTAATAGATATTTCTAAAAATGAGCCAGGTAATATTTCACCTGATGAATTGTCCATCTTAATTCTTGTTGCTAAAGCTCTTGTATCTTCGCTTATCCTGCTAGCGAAAGAGTCTACTTCACCTTTATAAATTTTATTTTTATATCCAGAAAATTTAATATCAACTGGCAGACCAATCTTAATAAATGGTACAAAAATTTCAGGTATATCTACATCACAATATATTGAGCTAGTATCTTCAAGATTAATTAATATTGAAGATTTTGAAACCTCTATATCTTCCGAAAATTCTCTTTTTCCAATAACACCATCAAATTGAGCAATTACTTTTCGATTTTTAAGCTCAGCAATTACATCACCCTTTTTAACTTTTTGATTAAATTTTATAGGTTTTAATATTTCATATTTTTCAATTTTAAATGATTGTGTTTGAATTGGAGTTGCAGTCCCATAGGTACTAACAATATTTTCAAAAACTTTTTCTTGAATAGTAGTTATTATTATTCCAGGAGGCGGTCTTTTACTAAATTTTTTTTTGAAATGATTTCCTATCATTGTTCTTCCAATAATCACTGTTGCAATGATTAGGAAAAATATGATTACTATACTTGTTATTTTTGTAGATGTTTTCATAAGTTAATTTTTTCCGTATTCAGCCCAAGAGCCATCGTAAATTGTCGGCATATATTTAGCATTTATTAAAGAATAAGCTAGTGCCAATACACTTGCAGTCACTCCAGAACCGCATGAAAATACTAGATTTTTATCATGGTCAAATTTAAAGGACTTAAATTTTTCAATTATTTTATCTTTACTAACGAAAGTATGGTCTTCGTTTACTAATTCAGAAAAGGGTAGGCAAAAAGAATTTTTTATTGAACCACTTCTAAGACCTTTCCTTGGTTCAGCAACTTTGCCCTCAAATCTTTCTCTACTTCTTGCATCAACAACATTAAATTTTCCTGAAACAATATTTTCATCTATTTGTTTTTTATTTTTAACAAGTTCTTTATTTTCTTTACATGTATACTTAGAAGTTTGAATGGTCACTTTATTGTTATCTGTAAATCTATTTTCTTTTTTCCATTTTTTTAATCCACCATCTAAAACATGAACTAGTTTAGGATCATGTCCATAATAAATTAAATTGTACCAACATCTACAAGAGCTAATAACATCAGAGTTATCGTAAATTACTATTCGATCATTATTTTTTATACCCATGTTGTTCATTATTTTTTCCCAAGATTTACTATCAGTAAGCATATGTGGTAAATCAGTATCTAATTTAGAATTTTTATCTAAATCAAAAAAAATAGCATTTGGAATATGTTCCTCTGCATATTCCTCAAAACCGTTTCTTTGAGTTTGAGGCATATGCCACGAGCAATCAATAATTTTTACTTTATCAATATTATTTTCTAACCAACTTGTATCAACTAAAGACATTTTATCTTTTTTCTAAATATCGTTGATGATAATCTTCAGCTGGGCAATAATTTTTAACTAAAGAAGTTTTTGTTACTACTTTTCCTGATAATTTGACGTTTTCTTTTTCTATCATTTTATCAGCAATAATTTTTTGCTGATCATTTAAATAAAATATTTCACTTCTATATTGAGTTCCGAAATCTGGTCCTTGAGAATTTAAGGTTGTTGGATCGTGAATTTCAAAAAAATATTCAAGAATTTTCTCGTAAGATATTACTTTAGGATCAAAATCTAATTTTACTACTTCTGCATGATTTGTTGTGCCTGTGCATACTTCTTTGTAATTTGTTTCAGCATTATGACCTCCACAATAACCTACTTCTGTTTTTATAACTCCATCAAGTTTACTAAACTTAATTTCTGGTCCCCAAAAACACCCCAATCCTAAAATTGCTATTTCCATTGATAATTAACTTAATTAATCTAAAGTTAATCATATGCTATCAAAAAATCAATTAGGCTTTTTTTACATGTTCATATCAGTATGTGCATTTTCACTTATGGATGTGATTGTTAAATGGTCTGAGGATTATCCCGTTGGACAAGTATTATTTTTCAGAGGATTTTGTGGAATAATTCCTATTTTATTTCTTATTCCTAAAGATAGATATTTAGATTTTTACAAAACAACTAGACCGTTTCTTCATTTTAAAAGATGTTTAGCAGGATTAATTGCTTTGGTTTCTATATTTATAGCATTAAGAAATTTGCCTTTAGCAACAGTTGTAAGTATTTCTTTTGCAGCACCAATATTTATAACAATATTTTCAATTTTTTTATTAAAAGAAAAAGTTGGTATTTATCGATGGTTAGCAGTTTTAGTAGGATTTGTTGGTATAATTTTCATCACTGAGCCAGGTTTTAGCTCTTTAAATTTATATTATATTTATCCAATAATTTTTTGCTTAGGCTTATCTTATGTAGCTATTGCTATAAGAAAATTATCCTCAACAGAGCCTGCTTGGTTAATTAGTTTTTTCTTTTCATTCTCGATAATGCTTTTAAGTTTTTTATCTTTTTATCAGGGATGGATCTTGCCAAGTTTACTTGATTTATTTTTGCTATCAATGGTTGGTATATTAGGCGGTCTTGCAAATTTATGGTTGTCACAATCTTACAAATACTCAGAAGTGAGTTTGGTTTCTCCCTTAAAATATCTTGGATTAGTATTTGCCATAATATTTGGATATTTTATTTGGAACGAAATACCAACTTCTAAAACTTTATTAGGTGCTTTATTAGTCATTGTTTCATCTATTATAATATTTAGAAGAGAGATGTATTTGAAAAAAAAGTTATCTGTTTCACGACATGAGTAAACCCCCATTATATTGGAATAAAGCAAAAAAATATTTATCTAAAAAAGATAAAATCATGTCTTCTTTGATTACAAAATATAAATCCCCTTCAGAGACAGTGCTAACTTCAAGAAAAGATGTCTTTTTCTCTCTCTGTAAAAGTATAATTGGACAACAAATTAGTGTAGCTGCTGCTAATTCAGTTTTTTTAAAATTTAAGAAAAAATGTAAAAATAAAATTAACGCAAAAACAGTAAGCAAGTTAACTACTATTCAGCTCAAAAGTTGTGGTCTAAGTAGACAGAAAGTAAAAGGAATAAAAAGTTTAGCCCAAAAAATATTAAGTAAAGAATTTAATCCAAGACTTATTTCAAAAATGTCTGATGAAGATGCCATAATTTATCTGTCACAATTAAGACAAATTGGAAGATGGTCAGCAGAAATGATTTTATTATTTACTTATAATCGTCCTAATATTTGGCCAATCCAAGATATTGGTTTGTTAAGAGCTATTTCAAAAAATTTTAATAAAAAATATCTTCCACCTGAAAGTTACGTGAAATATTTAAACAAAAAGTTTTCCCCTTACTGTTCTGTAGCGACTTGGTATTTATGGAGAAGCATAGACCCCGAACCCATTCAGTATTAAGCCTTTATTAACTTACATTCCTTCAAAAATTATGTGTTCTCTAGTAGCATTATTTTCCAAATGTTTTCTAGCTTCAACATACTCTTCGGAATTGTAACAATTTTTTGCTGTTTCAATATCTGGAAATTCTGCAAGTGCTACTCTAACCATTTCCCTACCTTCCAAAGTTACATTATTTGCACTTCTCGCTATTATTTTTCCAGAATATTTTTCAACTGCTTCTTTAGCTTTAACAGCATATTTTTTAAGTCTTTCGTCGTCTTTTATCTCAGTATAATTTGCTACCCAATAAGCTTTCATAATTCTCCTTTTTAAATTTTTTTAATTATGATACCAAATTTATGTGAAAAAATTATTTTTAAATTTCTTTGGCACATCATTATTTTTGATATTTTCATTATTAACTCAAGTTAATGCTGATGAATTGTTTAATAAGGGAAAAGAAGTTTTTCTGGGGGCCGGAAATTGTGCGGCATGTCATATGCTTTCAGATGCTGGATCTAACGCAATGGTTGGTCCAAATTTAAATGAAATTAGACCTGATATTCAAAGAATTATAATGGCAGTTAGAAATGGTATAGGAGTAATGCCCGCAATGGAGGGTATACTAACTGATGATGAAATAGAAGCGGTTGCTCACTATACTTCTATAGCTGCAGAACAATAATAAAAATTTTAACTATAATTTTTTATCCAATGTTTAGCTATATCTACTCTTTTGCAGATCCAAATATCCTTAAATTTTGTGATGTAATTTAAAAATTTTTTAAGAGACTGTATTCTACCAGGTCTTCCAATTAATCTACAATGTAAGCCGACCGACATCATCTTTGGTGAAGTTTTTCCTTCCTCATAAAGGGCATCAAAACTATCTTTTAAATAATTATAAAATTGTTCACCCGAATTAAATCCTTGATTGGTTGCAAACCTCATATCATTGTTATCAAGTGTATAAGGAACCATTAGCTGTTTTTTATTTCCTTTTTTTATCCAATAAGGAAGATCATCACTGTATGTATCGCTACAGTATAAAAAACTACCGTTATCTATTACTAAATCTAGAGTATTTTCACTACACCTACCAGTGTACCAACCAGCAGGTTGATTACCAAAAATCTTTTTTATAGATTTTACTGCAAGTTTCATATCATTCTTTTCTTTTTTCTTTGATACTTTTTGATAGTCAATCCATCTCCACCCATGACTAGCAACTTCATAATTTGCTTTTTTTATAGCCGAACAAACTTCTTTATTTCTTTCCAATGCCATACCAACTCCAAAAATAGTAAGTGGAATTTTCTTTTTATTAAATAGATCGTGAATTCTCCAAAACCCTCTTCTTGATCCATATTCATAAATTGATTCCATATTTAAGTGTCGACCTTTAATTGGTTTTGCTCCTATAATTTCTGATAAAAATATTTCTGAAGTTTTATCACCATGAAGAGTACAATTCTCTGCTCCCTCCTCGTAATTAAGCACAAATTGCAAAGCTAACTTAGCATTACCAGGCCACTTTACTTTAACTTTTTGGGAACCATATCCTACCAAATCTCTTGGGTATTTTTTTTTCATTTTTTTAAAATAATTTTATCTTTTTTAAATTTATGAATTACGAGATTGTTTCCTTTTCCTTTTCTATCAACAATTAGGAAATTCATATTTTTCATAGAAATCAAAGGAAAGTGCCAAATACCAGTATTGTAATTAACCCCAGTTTGTTTTGGGACTAAAAAGGATTGGATTTTATTTACATCTGGTTTATCTCCTTTTGGTGCTACAAACACTAAAAATTTTGTATCTTCCATAGGTATAAAGGCTTGGCTTCCTAAAGGGTGTTTTTCCATCATATCAATTTTCATAGGAAACCTTCTTTTTTTTGCTTTAAAAATACTAACAATTGCTTTCCCTTTTTTTTTAGATGCATCTACGTTTATCAAATTATCAAATCTTTTTGCATATCCATCATTAATATTTATAGGATTTTTTTTTGACGTATCTATTAATTGACCAAATTTAGAAAAATTTTTTTTAGTAATTTTTTTTGCTTTTATTATTTTCATCTCACAAAATTTCCAAATGCCCTTATTCTTGAAATTCCACCGTCTGGATAGATATTTATTCTAAGATAATTTTCCTTACTTCTCTTAATTAAGAATTTTTTAAAAATATGTTTCTTGTGAGCTGACAGTTTTGACTTATTTAAAATAAACTTCCAATTTTTTGAATTATTTACAATTGATTTATTGGACAGATTTTTTGAAATGCTTGCAGTTTGAATTGAGCAACTATCGGGATAGTTTCCTTTAAAATGATGGGTATCTATCTCTAGTTTTTTTATTAATCCTGGTTTTCCAAATTTTATTATAAGCCAATCAAAGTTTTTTCCTCTACTTCTTCTTGTTTCCCAACCATCTCCCATATTTTTTCCTTTACCAGGTGCTATGATATTTTCAGCCCTGCCGAAATGTTCATTATTACAACCAATAATTGAAGCGCCATTTAAAACAGATGTAAGGTTGATAGTTTTGTTATTTAAAAAGTTTTTCTCCATTTCAATTTTTCCATAAAGCCTTAGTCTTGCAATTCCACCATCTGGAAAAATGTTTAGTCTTATATAATTAAAAACAGATTTGTTGTTTGATTTGAAGATATGGTTTCGGCTTGGCCCAAGTTTTTTCTTGCTCAGTAAAGAAATCCATTTTGTTTTCTTATTAGGCTTTGTTTTACTAAAGCAACCTTCCAACGAAGCATGTGTGGGCTGATTTCCATTGAAATGCGATGTGTCAATGTCGATATCGAATATCTTTCCAGGTTTACCAAGTTTTAAAATTAAATAATCAAAACCTTTTGATCTTCTTCTCCTTGTTTCCCATCCATCCATCCATTTACCATGTTTGTCAAATAGTCCATCTTTAAAAACTGGATTTTCTATGTTTAATATTCTATGAGCAGCTGCAAAAAAATCGTCAGTCTTAAATATAACTTTAGTTCCAATTCTTGGATCTGCTAAGTTAATCATTTTTGCAATTATAAATTTTTTCATTTTTTGTTTATTTCATTCAAACGAAAGGTTGCGATTTTTTTTACTTGTTTTTTTGCTTCAAGGAATTCACTTTCTACATCACTTTGTATTCTTTGTCTAAAATTATTCAAAATTTCATTTTTATCTTTACCTTTTACGGCAATTATAAAAGGAAAATTAAACTTTTTTTTATATTCTGCATTTAATTTTTTAAATTCCTCATATTCATCATTAGAACATAGGTTTAATTTTGCAGAGGCTTGTTCTGATATAGATTCTGAGGTCATTTTTTTTGCTACAGCAAGCTCAGGATGTGCATTTAAAATCTCTAAAATTTTATTCTTTTCGTAATTTTCATAAATATGAAGCATTTTAAACACAATATCTTCAAAGTTTTTAAATGGTTTTAACTCAAAAGCTTCCATAGCAACTGACTCAGTTTTTTCAAAAACATTACCAAATATAGACAAAAAATCAGACTTGTTAAGATCGTTAATGTTATCTATTGTTCTCATATAACTTTTAAAAATTTAAGTTTGAAATTAAATGATACTATAATTTTATGACAAAGCTCACAACTCATGTTTTAGATGTGTATTCTGGTAAACCTGGCAAAGGTATCTTGGTTGAGTTGTTTTATATTAATAATTCAGAACGAAAAAAATTAACGTCAACAAAACTCAATGACGACGGTAGAGCTAATTCACCATTAGCAGAGGGAGATGTTTTTATTAAAGGTAAATATGAATTAATTTTTCATATCGGTGATTATTTTAAAAATACATCTTCAGCTAGCGATGTACCATTTTTGGATGATGTTGTTATAAGATTTGGTATTTCAGATCCCTCACAGCATTACCATGTTCCTTTACTTGTTTCACCTTGGAGTTATTCTACTTATAGAGGTAGTTAAGTGATATCGAGTTCTGTTAAATTTCTATTAAATGACAAGCTTATAGTAATCAAAAATCCCGATCCAAATCAAACTTTACTTAATTATATTAGAACTGAATTAAAAAAGACCGGAACTAAAGAAGGATGTTCGGAGGGTGGTTGTGGTGCATGTACAATTGTTTTGGGTGAATTAGTCGATAATAAAATTTTATATAAAGCAATTAATTCTTGCATTTCATTTGTCCCCTCATTGAATGGTAAGCAACTTATAATTGTTGAGGATTTAGTTTCTGAAAATGGAAAACTTCACCCAGTGCAAGATGCGATGGTAAAATTTCATGGTTCACAATGTGGTTTCTGTACACCAGGATTTGTCATGTCTTTATTTTCAATGTTTAAAAATAATAAAAGTCTGAATAATGAATTAATAACAGATTCTATATCAGGTAATTTATGTCGTTGTACTGGTTATAGACCTATAATTGATGCTGCCAAAAGTTTAAATAAGATAAACAAGAATGATCAATTTTCTAAAAATAAAAATAAAGTTATTCAGCAATTAAAAAAAATTAAACCGAAAAATGTTTATATTAAAAAAGATGATAAAATTTATTTTTCACCAAAAAATATTAAAGATTTAAAAGCTATAATTAAAAAACATTCTAATTTTAGTTTTCTTGCTGGTGGAACTGACTTATCTTTAAAAGTTACAAAAGAAAGAAAAGAAATTCCTTTTATAATTGATTTAAAAGAAATTAATGAATTAGATTTTATAAAAGTAAATAAAAATTATTTAGAAGTTGGTTCTGCTACACCTTTAATAAAATTTGAAAAAGAAATTAAAAAATATTATCCAGATTTTTATTCGGTTCTAAAAAGATATGGATCTGTTCAAATTCGAAATGTTGGAACTATAGGTGGCAATATTGCAACTGCATCTCCAATTGGTGACTCACTGCCAATTCTATTATCTTTAAATGCAGAGGTTTTAATTGAAAGTTTTAATAAAAGAAAAGTATTACCTTTAAATCATTTTTTTCTTGATTACAGAAAAACTAAATTAAAAAACAATGAATTTATACACTCAATAAAAATACCATTATTTAAGAAAAATATTTTTAAGGCATTTAAGATCTCAAAAAGATTTGATGATGATATTTCATCTGTTTGTGGATCTTTTAATTTTGAGATTAATAATAATAAAATTAAAGAGGTTTATATTGCATATGGAGGTATGGCTGCTGTGCCTAAAAGAGCTAAAGCATGTGAAAAAATTCTTAAAAACAAGCCTCTTACCATCAATACTTTTGATCAAGCAAAAAAATATTTAGAAAAAGATTTAAGTCCAATTGGAGACATGAGAGCTAGCAAAGAATATAGATTAGAGATAGCAAAAAATTTGTTAATGAAATGTTTTGTAGAAATAAATTTAAATAAGTTATCAAGAGTAAACTAAATGAGTAAAGAGAACTATATTGAGGAAATAAGACCACATGATAGTGCCTATAAGCATGTAAGTGGATATGCAGAGTATACTGATGATATTAATGAACCTAAAAATACAATTTATGGTGCTATTGGTTTAAGCAAAAAAGCTCATGCAATAATCAAAAATATAGACTTAACCGAGGTAAAAAAAAGTGAAGGAGTGATATCAATAGTTACTCAAAGAGATATCCCTGGTAGGAATGATGTGGGTCCAGTTTTTGATGGTGATCCAATTTTTCCAGAAAAAAAAGTTGAGTTTTTTGGTCAGCCATTATTTGCTGTAGCTGCTACAACTACAGAACTTGCTAGAAAGGCAGTATTAAAAGCCAAAATTACCTATAAAGATTTAAAACCTGTTATTACAATTAAAGAAGCTCTAAATAAAAGGCAATTTTTATTTAAACCTAGAAAAATTAAAAAAGGTAACCCTTCTAAAAAAATAAAAAATTCAAAAAATAATTTAAAAGGAAATTTTACAACTGGAAGCCAAGAGCACTTTTATTTAGAGGGCCAGGCAGCTTTTGTTGTTCCTAAAGAGGATGATGATTTTTTAGTTTATAGTTCAACACAACATCCATCGGAAACTCAACAATTAATTGCAAAAATGTTTAATCAAAAAAGTAATTCAATAAATGTTGAAGTTAGAAGAATAGGAGGTGGTTTTGGAGGAAAGGAAACAAATTTTATGACAGCATGCATTTGTGCATTGTTGGCAAAAAAATCAGGTCAACCAGTTAAATTAAGATTGGATAGAGATGATGATATAATATTAACTGGTAAGAGACATGAATTTTTATCTGAATTTGAAGTTGGTTTTAATGATCAAGGTATCATTGAAGGGTTAAAATTAAATTTATCTTCTAATTGTGGAATGTCACCCGATTTATCAGCAGCAATAAACGAGAGAGCTTTGCTTCATGTGGACAATGCATATTATATTTCAGATATCGAGGTAACAAATAATTTATGTAAAACGAATATTCCAACATCAACTGCATTTAGAGGCTTTGGTGGAAATCAAGGGATGATGGCTATAGAAAATATTATAGATAATATCGCAAGGTACTTAAAAAAAGATCCTATAGAAGTTAGAAAGAAAAATTTTTACCAAAAAGATAAAAGGAATGTAACTCATTATGGAATGACCGTTGAAGATAATGTCATTAATGAAATATTTAAAAATTTAGAAAGTAAATCTAATTATAAGAAAAGATATTCGAGTATAAGAAAATTTAATGAAAAAAATAAATTTAAAAAGAAAGGTATAGCCATTACACCTTTAAAATTTGGTATTTCATTTACTACAATTCACTTAAATCAAGCTGGAGCCTTAGTTCATATTTACACAGATGGAAGTGTTCATTTGAATCATGGTGGAATTGAAATGGGTCAGGGAACTCACACAAAGATTGCTCAATTAGTGGCAAACTCTCTAGGATTACCATATAATTTAGTTCATATCTCATCAACAAATACAGCCAAGGTTCCAAATACTTCAGCTAGCGCAGCTTCATCAACTACAGACCTTAATGGAGCAGCAGCTCTAAATGCAGTAGCAAAAATTAAATTAAATTTAGAAAAATTTATTAAGAAAAAATATAAGATCTACAATCAAGAGGCAGTTTATAAAGACCAATACATAATATTTGGAAACAGACAATTTGAATTTAAAAGCATAATTCAAGAGGCATATTTAAATAGAATTTCTCTTTCATCATCAGGCTTCTATTCAACACCAAAAATTAATTTTGATAAAAAAAAATTTAGAGGAAGACCTTTTTATTACTTTTGTTACGGAGCAGCTGTTTCGGAAGTAACTGTAGATACATTGACTGGTGAAAACATACTGGAAAGAGTGGATATCTTACATGATGCTGGGAAACCAATAAATCCAGCACTAGAACTGGGCCAGATAGAGGGCGGTTTTGTACAAGGACAAGGTTGGCTTACAATTGAGGAATTGAAGTGGAAATCAGATGGCCAGATTACAACTTTTTCTCCATCGACTTACAAAATACCTGCAGTAAGTGATATTCCAAAAAAATTTAATGTAGAAATTTTTAAAGAAGGATTAAATAAAGAAAAAGTTGTTAATAAAGCAAAAACAACTGGTGAACCCCCTTTGATGCTAGCCATGAGTGTTTTTTATGCAATAAAAGATGCAGTTGCTTCAATTGGAAATTATCAGTTTGCACCAGAACTAAATGCACCAGCAACCCCTGAAAGAATTTTAATGAGCATTAACAAAATTAAAAATAAAATAAAAAATTAAAATGGAAGATAAAATAAAATTTATGGCGAAAGCTATTGAACTTTCAATAAATAGTGCAAATACAATTGGCGGTCCCTTTGGAAGTGTTATAGTTAAGGATGATAAGATTATTGCAGAGGGTTCAAATAAAGTTACTTCTTCAAATGATCCAACTGCTCATGGAGAAATAGTAGCAATTAGAGAAGCCTGTAAAAATTTAAATACTTTTGATCTCTCTGGATGTGAGATTTATACATCTTGTGAACCTTGTCCGATGTGTCTCTCAGCAATTTATTGGTCAAGATTAGATAAAATATATTATGCAAATACTAGAGAAGATGCAAAAAATATAGATTTCGATGACTCCTTTATTTATACAGAAATCCCAAAAAAAATTGATGATAGGAAAATTAAAATGGTTCAAATGCTCAGAGATGAAGCTTTAAAAGCATTTGAAATTTGGGATAAAAAAGTAGATAAAATAAAATATTAATGGAATTGTTACCTTATACAATAAAATGGTTAGAAGTTATTCTTAGATGGGGCCATGTATTATTTGCAATATTATGGGTAGGTAATAGTTTTTTATTTAATTACTTAGATAATAATTTAAATAAAAATATAACAAGTAATGATATCGATGGTGAAGGATATCTGATGCATTCAGGTTTTTTTTACAAACTTTCGAGGTTAAAAACATCTCCACCTCAGGATTACTTAAATAGATTAGTAATCTTCAAATGGCAAAGTTACTTAACCTTTGTAACCGGAATGTTGCTCTTAGTAGTAATTTACTATTATAACGCTGGTGTATTAATGGTTGATAAGCGTGTACTGTTAATACCCCCTAGTTATGCAATTATTATCTCACTTTTATCGTTGATTATTTCTTGGTTTGTTTACGATCTTTTATGTAAGTCAAAATTAATTGAGAATAATATTTTATTTATATCCGTGGGAATAATTTTGCTAGCAATAGTATCATTTGGACTTACAAAATTATTTGGACCCAAATTTGCAATTTTAAGTGTTGGATTAATAATTGGATCCAATATGTTTGGAAATGTTTTCACGGTAATTATCCCTAATCAAATGAACATAATTAGTAGCAGTGAAAGAGGTGAAAAATTTGATATGAGCTTATCTTTAGCAGCCAAACAAAGATCAATTCACAATAATTATTCAACTTTTTTAGTTTTGTTTATAATGCTTTCTGGGCATTCGAGCTTTTTAGTTTATCACCAATATAATTGGTTAATATTATGTGCGATTGCTGTTATTTCAGGTGTAGCAAGACATTATTTTAACTTAAGAGGAAGAAACATTCATAGGTTGTATATTTTAATTTCTTCAATAATAGCACTTATCGTTCTTGCAGTTTTAGTTTTATTATTTAAATAACTAGATATAAAAAATTATGTCTGAAAAAATGATTGTCAGCTGGGACGAGTACAATAAAACTGTTGAGAAACTAGCAATCCAAATTGATGAGAGCGGATATAAACCAACAATACTAATTGGCATCATGCGTGGAGCAGCGCCGATGATAGATGTTCTAAGTAGAATTTTTAAATTAAAATGCGCGTATCTTGCAGTTGAATCTTACAGTGGTAAGGGAGTAGAAGATGAGCAGGGTGATATTGTGTTTTCAAGAGAAATGAGTTCGATAGCACCTAATATGGGTGGAAAAATACTTTTATGTGATGATTTATCTGACACAGGAATTACTTTTAACAAAAGTATAGATTGGTTAAAAAAATATGAACCAATTAAAGATAAGATAGAAGACATTAAAACCGCAACATTATTTAAAAAAAAGAAATCAACATTTGAGCCAGACTTCTGTGCAAATAGACTTCCTGATAATCCTTGGATAGTACAGCCCTTTGAAATTTATGAAGAATTAAGGATTGAAGAAATCAAAAAAAAACATCAGATATAAAAAAGGCCAGTTAAAAAACCGGCCTTTTAAATTTTTAAATTAGAAACTGATTACTTAGGTATATCTCCTTCAACACCTTTAACGTAAGTCATCATTCCTGCAAGCATTCCATCATCTGCAGTTTTTCCTTCTGCTACCATTAAATTACCTTTCTGGTCATAAATTGGTCCAGTGAAAGAATGAACTTTACCAGATGCTAAATCTGCTTGAAGTTTTTTAACTTTTGATCTTAGGTCAGCTGGCATTTGTGAATCTAAATCTGATATCACAACCATGCCGTCCCCAATACCATGCCAAGTATCTTTTTGGCTCCATGTACCGTTCGCAACAGCTTTAACTCTGTCTACGTAATATGGCCCCCAATTGTTTTCAACTGAAGTTAATACAGCTTTAGGAGCAAACTTGTCCATATCACTTGCTTGCCCAAAAGCATATACTCCAGCCTTTTCAGCCATTTGAACAATAGCAGTACTATCTGTATGTTGAGCAATTACATCAGCACCTTGATCGATTAAAGCTTTTGCTGCCTCTGCTTCTTTACCTGGATCGTACCAAGTGAAAGCCCAAACAATTTTAGTTTTAATATTCGGGTTAACTTTTTGAGCTGCTAAAGTAAATGAATTGATACCTCTGATTACTTCAGGAATTGGAAAAGATGCAACATAACCAATAATATTTGATTTTGTCATAGTTCCAGCAATTGTCCCTAAGATAGTTCTACCTTCGTAGAATCTAGCTGCGTATGTTGAAACATTTGGATGTTCTCTTTTGTATCCAGTAGCATGTTCAAATTTTACATTTGGAAACTCTTTTGCAACTTTGTTAGTTGGATTCATGTATCCAAAACTAGTTGTAAAGATAACATCATGACCAGAATTAGCTAATTGTCTAAGAACCCTCTCAGCATCAGCACTTTCTGGAACACCTTCTACGTAAGTTGTTTTAAATCCGGCAGCTTCAACAGCTTTTCTACCTACATCATGCTGATATGTCCATCCATGGTCACCAGTTGGGCCAATATAAACAAATGCTGCTTTAACATCTTTGGCAACTGCAGCTACAGTTAATGTAAATAATAAAACTAAAGAAGAGACGAAAGAACGAATTAAAAATTTATGCATAAATTTATTTCCCCTTTTGATTTTTTAATTATTTAAATTTAAATTAAATTATCTAAAAAAAAATGATTATTTTTAAATTAATTGTCTTTATGAAAAGATTTCCCCAATGAACTAGGAGTACTTAGTCTTATTTTTCTACTATCACGAGAAATTACAACTAAAACTATTATTGTAACGATGTATGGTAGAGCTGTTAAAAATTGTACAGGAATTCTTACTCCAATTGCTTGCATATGAAACTGAATAATCGTTAAGCCACCAAAAATCATAGCACCAATCAAAATTTTAATTGGGTTCCACGTTGAGAAAACCACTAGAGCTAATGCGATCCAACCTCTTCCACCTGTCATATTTTCAATCCACTGAGGAGTATAAATCATGGATAAATATGCACCAGCAAGTCCACTCATTGCGCCTCCATAAAGTATACAAGCGTAACGAACTAACTTAACATTTATTCCTTGATTAGATGCAGACTCAGGTGAGTCTCCTACAGCTCTTACAATTAATCCAATTTTCGTTTTTTTTAAAAAATAGCTAGTTATGAAGGGAAGGGCAAAAGCAAAATAAAAAACAATTGAATGTCCAAATAATATTGGACCTAAAAGTGGTATTGTGTCTTTTAAACCTTCAAACAAAACAGGAAACTCTTTTCCAGGAATACCTACAAAATTTTTTCCTATCATCGCAGAAATACCAATTCCAAATATGGTAAGCGCCAAACCAGTAGCAACATGATTTGTGATCAATGTTTGAGTAAGGAATGCAAAAATAGTTGAAATTAAAACTCCAGCTAACATTGCACCAAAAACTGCAATAATTAAACTTCCTGTAACAGTCATTAATGCGAAACCTGAAATAGCACCAATGATCATCATTCCTTCAACACCAAGGTTTAGAACACCGGATCTTTCTGTAATAAGTTCACCACAGGACGCTAGGATCAAAGGAACAGCGGAGGCCATTATTGATGCAATTATCAGTCCAATAAAATTTATATCGATGATCATTTTTTTGAACCTATAAATTTAATTTTGAAAAAAAGTAAATAATCTGATGCAAGAAGAAAAAATAAAATCATTCCTTGAAAAACCTGACCAGTATATTTAGGTATTTGCATAAATATTTGAGCTGTCTCAGCACCCAGATAAGTTATTGCAACAACTAGAGATGCAAAGATGATACCAACAGGATGTAAACGACCCAAAAACGCTACAATTATAGCAGTAAAACCATAATCTGGAGAAATTTCTCTATGAAGCTGTCCAATAGGTCCAGTTATTTCTCCAACTCCAGCTAAACCTGCGCAAGCACCACTTATTAAAAAAACGAGTATGATCATTTTTTTACCTTTATATCCGGCATATCTTGCTGTCTTTAAACTAAAACCTGAAACTTTCATTTGGAACCCTAAATAAGTTTTATAAAAAACAAACCAACTGATAACTACTGCAGCTAAAGCTAAAAATATTCCTGCGTGAATTCTTAGTCCTTCAAATAATAACGGAAGTTTAGCAGAGTCACTGAACTGTCTGGTCTCAGGAAAATTAAATCCCTCTGGATTACTCCAAGGACCAACAACAAGATAGTCTAAAATTAATTTTGAAACATATACCAACATAAGACTTACTAATATTTCATTTGTATTAAAGTAAGTTTTTAAGATTGCGGGTATGGATGCATATAGCATACCACCGATTGCACCAGCTAAAATTACTATCGGAAGAATGTAAAATCCTTCTTGCTCATAAAACAATAATGCAACTCCTCCTGAAACTATCGCACCGAAAGTTAATTGCCCTTCGGCTCCAATATTCCAGTTATTACTTTTAAAACAAAAAGATAAGCCGATTGCAATTAAACAAAGAGGTGTAGCTTTTAATAGTAATTCACTGAAACCATATTTATCTGCAATTGGAACTATGAAAAAAAATTTAAGAGCTTCAAATGGTTTAAAACCTAAAATAAAAAAAATCAAACCTCCCGCTACTAATGTTAGAAAAATAGCTAACACGGGTGTAAAGAAAAAAATAGCTCTTGGTGGTTGATCTCTTTTTACGATTTTAATCAATTTGCTCCTCCCATTAGTATCCCAAGTTTTTCAGAGGTAACTTCTTCAGCATTCATAATTTTTGACAATTTTCCTTTATGAATTACTGAAATTTTATCACTTAATTTTAATAACTCATCAGTGTCTGTAGATATTAATATAATTGATTTATTTTGTTCATTGATTTTAATCAATGTTTCGTGGATATAATTTATTGCTCCAACATCTAGACCCCAAGTTGGATTAAAACAAATTAATAAATCTGGAGAAGTTATTAATTCTCTTCCAATAATTAATTTTTGAAGATTACCTCCAGACAAAAATTGGCTTTTTAATTCAATGTTGTCAGTATTAACATTAAAATCTGAAATTATTTTTTTGGAATGTTCTTTAATTTTGTTTTCGTTTATTAATCCATTATTAAAAAAATTTGATGATTTAAAATTGTTTAGAGCTACATTTTCAAAAATTTTCATTTGTGGAATTGCAGCCTGCTCAAGCCTATCCTCTGGAGAAAAGGCCATCAAATATTCTCTTCTTTCTTGAGGACTTAAATCTCCTATGTAATTATTGTTAAATTCTATAGAATTCTTTTCCGAAATAATTTCACCACTTAATACTTGAAATAATTCACTTTGTCCGTTTCCTGATATACCAGCAATTCCTAAACACTCCCCTCGATTAACAGAAAAATTAATATCAATTAAATTTGTTTCAAAGGGATCTTCGCTTGAGAAATTAAGATTCGTTATTTTAATTAATTGATCTGACGAAGTTTTTGCTTTTTTTTTTTTAATTGTTTTTAAGTTCTGACCCACCATTTTGTTAGCAAGTGACTCAATATTTTCGTTCTTTATTTCACTTACAGAAATTAACTTTCCTCTTCTCATCACAGCAACTTCATCACAAAGCTGCATAACTTCCTTTAGTTTATGTGTAATATAAATAATTAAAATTCCTTCCTCTGAAAATTTTTTCAAAGATAAGAATAATTCACTCGTTTCTTGCTCTGTTAATACTGATGTTGGCTCATCCATAATTAAAACTTTTGGATTTCTTATCAGGCATCTAATTATTTCTACTTTCTGTTTTTGACCTGCTGACAGATTTAGAACAGGAATATCAAGATCAATTGAAAAATTGTATTTTTTCATAATTGAATCAATTTTTTCTCTTAAACTTTCCCTTTGTTCATCTGAGTCTATTATTAAGTTTTCAAATACGGACAAAGTTTCAAAAAGATTAAAATGTTGGAATACCATTCCAATATCATTTTTTTTTGCATCTAATGGCGAATTGAGCTTTAGATTATTTTTATTTAAATAAATTTCACCTTCATCAGGAATTATGACGCCTGATAGAATTTTAACTAGTGTAGATTTTCCAGCACCATTTTCTCCAAGAAGGGCATAAATTTTACCACTATTAAACTCTAGCGAAACATTATCGTTTGCAACACACCCAGGATATATTTTAGTTACATTTGAAATTTTAAGGTTTGTATTCATTTCTTAATTTAATGGTATAGAATTTCCATCCTTATTTTCCTGATATTGATTTGATAAAGTTTGATATTTTTTTTTAATTTCGTCTAATTGTTTTAAAATATTTTCTTTTTTTGAAGTAGGTAAATTTTCAATAAGTAAGTTTATATTTCGACTTTTCCAATAGGAATTTTCTTTATTATATTCTCCATCATTAATTTTAAATACTTCTTTGAGTATATTTAAATCGTGTGGAATATTAAATTCATTATTTGTGGCAGTATACGGAAACAAATAATAAAAATTATCAAATCCAGAAAATGTGATTGCACTCAAACACATACTACAAGGCTCATGTGAACTTAAGAACATGCAGTCTTTTTCTTTTGGTCTTGTATTTGGATCTAATTCATAAAATTTTTTAAGAGTATGCATTTCTCCATGCCATAATGGATTTTCTATTTCATTGTTTGTTTCTGCAACTACAAGAGATAAATCTTCTTTTTTAATTATTGCGGCACCAAATATTTTACTACCTTTAGCAACACCTTTTTCAGTTAAGGGTAAAACTTCTTTTAAAAATATATTTAGTATCTTTTCTAGGGCTTTTTCATTCATATGCTTGAACCATCAAATAAAGAACACAATTGGTACTATAATTAAACTTAAAAGTAATAAGAAATAAATTATTTATACAACTTAAAAGTTAATAATTTATGAAACAAAAAATGTTAATTTGAACTTATGTCAAAATTAAAATCAGCAATAAGTCTTGTAATTGTATTAATTTTTTTTTCAGGGTGTCAAACTGTTAAAGATAAAACAGATGCAATTGTTGAAAAAGAAAATGAAAAATTAAGTAAATTCCTTGGAAAATCAGCTAGTGAACTTCAGATGGAGCTTGGAAAACCAGACGAAGACTTTAAAAATGCTAAAGGGAATTTTGAGCTAGTTTATAATAGTAAAAAATACCTTGTTCCATGTGAACGTAGGTTTGAAATAAATTCAGAAAATATAGTTGTGGGTTTTGTTTCAAACGGTTGCTTTTAAATTTATTAATTTAAATAAATCTGCTCATTATAGGTTTTTTTTACTATCTAAAGTGGAGTTCTTCTAAACTAATCAGTTTTTTTATATTAATTAATAGCCAATAATGTAACGTCTATTTAGTTAACGACGGAGGTTATATGGCTTCAAGAAAAACAAAAGTGGGCTCTACAAACAGTCCGGATAAAAAACTTCCATTAAATAAATCCATACCTTTAGGAATTCAGCACGTACTAGCAATGTTTGCTGGTAATATAACAGTTCCTATTATTGTGGCTGGAGTTTTTGGTCAAACGCCTGAACAAAAAATATTTTTGATTCAAATGGCTTTGTTTGTTGCAGGAGTTGCAACAATTATCCAAACAGTTGGATACAAAGAAATTGGTGCAAGACTTCCTATTGTTCAAGGAACAAGTTTTGCGTTTATACCAATTATGCTACCATTTAAAGCAGCAGGATTAGGTGCGGTATTTACAGCAGCGTTCATTGGAGGAATTTTTCAAATTTTTATTGGAAAAGTTTTAAAACCAATAAGACATCTATTTCCACCATTAGTCACTGGTATAGTTGTACTAATGATTGGATTTAGTTTGCTTAAAGTTGGTTTTATGTATGCTGGTGGAGGTGGATGGTTAATGAACAACAAACCTGAAATCTTTGCAAATGCAAATCATTTAACGGTTGCCGCTTCAGTGTTCATAGTTGCTATCTTTTTTAATCTAAGAGGTAAAGGAATGGCCTCTGCAGCCTCAATTTTGATTGGAATAGTAGCTGGCTTCATAGTTGCAGCAGCATTAGGAATGGTTAACTACGGCAAAATTGCATCTGCAGCATGGTTTGCGTTTCCAATGCCACTTCAATATGGAATTGATTTTGTACCTGGTGCAATAATTCTGATGTTATTTATGTCAGTTGTTACAACAATTGAAACAATTGGAGATATAAGTGCTACGACAATGGGTGGTGCTAAACGAGAAGCAACAGATAAAGAAATATCAGGTGGAATTATGGCAGATGGTGTTGGTACTGCATTTGGTGCAATATTTAATGCGATGCCAAATACATCCTATTCACAAAATGCTGGACTAGTTGCGTTTACAGGTGTTGTAAGTAGGCACGTTGGAACTATTGCAGGAATAGTTTTAGTTCTAATGGGATTATTTCCAAAATTAGGTGGAATAATTGCAGCGATGCCAGAGTCTGTGATAGGTGGAGCAGCAATCATTATGTTTGGTATGATTGTAGCTGCTGGTATTAAATTGATTTCAAGGGCAGAAATGGATCAAAGAAATTTATTAATCTTAGCTCTTTCTTTGTCTTTTGGAATTGGGATGTCATTGTTACCAGACTTTGTGAAAAATATTCCAGATTTTGGAATAAGTTTAAAACTACTGTTAACAACTGGACTTATACCTGCTGGATTATTAGCATTTGCTTTGAATGCTATAATGGCAAAGAAATAACTAATTTAAACTTGTGGGGAGAAATCCCCACAAGCAAGGTTTAAGACTTATTTAATTTCAATAAGCTTCTTTTTTTTATGTTCTGGAATTATTCTTTCACAAGATATTGTTAAAAGACCGTCTTTAAGTTCAGCACTATTAACTTTTACATCATCAGCAATAGTGAATGATCTTGCAAATTGTCTTTGAGAAATACCTTTATGAATAATTTCTCCATTAACATCACTGTCCTCAGACTTATTAACTTGTTTTGTTCTTACTGTTAATAAATTGTCCTCGAACTCAACCTCAACGTCTTTTTTGCTAAAGCCAGCCAATGCTACCTCAATTGCATAGTTGTCTTTACCTGTCTTTCGGATGTTGTATGGTGGATAATTTGACTGCATCGTCAAATTTCCATTTCCCAACATATTTTCAAATTGGTCGAACATGTCGTCAAAACCAATTGAAAAAGGTCTAAGTGAGTTAAATATAGATAGATCCTTACTTGTCATAATATCCTCCTTTGTTAAGCAAGTTTATTTATGTAAGCCCCATTAGGCGACCTACTAAGTTTATATGGGAATTAATTTGTTTTTTTCAAGATTTAAAGTGTACCAATTTTTTTTGATATTTTTAATGCAAATGCATAGTCAATAGCAATTTCTTCTATTGCGCCATCTCTTCCTGATTTTCCACCATGACCAGCATTCATTTCGGTTTTTAAAAGAAGTAAATTATTATCTGTTTTGTAGTCTCTAAGTTTTGCTGTGAACTTTGCAGGTTCATCAAATAAAACTCTATTATCACTTAAACTGGTTGTAATAAAAATATGTGGATAATCCATTTTTTTAATATTGTTGTAGGGCGCATATGAAAAAATATAATCAAAGTGTTCTTTATTCTCTTTTGCATTTCCAAATTCGTCAAATTCTCCCACGGTTAAAGGCAAAGAATGATCAAGATTTGTTGTTAAAGAATCCACAAAAGGAACAGCCATTATAATTCCTAAAAATAATTCAGGAGATTGATTGACTACAGCTCCCATTAATAATCCTCCGGCTGATCCACCCATTCCAATGATATTTCCTTTTGACGTATAATTCTTTTCGATCAAATATTTTGCTGCGTAAATATAATCTTCAAAAGTATTTTTTTTGTTTGTTAATTTTCCCTCTTTCCACCACTTCATACCTTTTTCCATACCACCTCTGATATGGGCTGTGGCCCAAATTATATCTCTATTGATAAGACTTAATCTTGTAGAAGAAAAACTTGGGGACATAGAATTTCCATAAGACCCATATCCATACAATAAAACATTTGCAGACCCATCAATTTTTGTTTTTTTGTGTCTAGTAATTGTTAATGGAACCATCCTCCCATCATGAGATTTAAACTCAACTCTCTCAACAATATAGTCATCTCTATTATGACCAGATGGGATTTCTTGTTCTTTAACAAGTTCTTTAGATTTTGTTGCTAAATTATATTTAAATACTCTAGAAGGAGTTTTAGGTGATGAATATCCTAAATGAACTTCATCAGTATTTCTATCTTTTTGGGTTAAGCTTATTCCTGGAACATAAACAGATTCATCAGAAAAAACCAATTCTTCTTCTACATTTGTAGAAATATTTTTGACAAATAATTTATCTAGTGCATCTGATGTTTCACCACGAATAATCCAATTTTTAAGAAATGTTAATCCACCAATTAAAACTTCATCTTTTGCTGGAATATATGTTTGCCAATTTTGATTTTCTAAATTGTCACAAATATCAATTTTAAAGTCTTCAGCATTTTTATTTGTATGATTATAAAATTTATCATCCCATGAATTAACAGAATACAAAACACCTCTTTCTCTTTTAATAATAAGTTTTGGAGATGGACTTAATTCACCTGATTTAAAGTAATATTGCTCCGAAGTATTATGGTCAGAAGTATTTATAAAAAAATATTTTTCATCTGAGCTTTTTCCAATTCCTACTGTAAAAGCCTCGCTTTTCTCCTCAAATATTAATTCATCTTTGCCCTCAAAATCACCTATTCTGTGCCTGTATATTGTTCTTGCTCTATGATTTTCATCAAGTTTAGAATAAAAAATATATTTATCATCCAAACTAAATGTTATCCCCCCTGATGTTTCTGCAATTTCTTTTGAAATAATTTTGTTTGTTTTTATATCTCTTAAATAAATTGTATAATATTCAGATCCTTTAATATCTAAAGAGTATCCTAGATATTTATCATTGTTACTTACTTCTAAATCTCCAACCCCAAAATATTCAGTTTTAAGTTTTTCTTTTTCTTTATCTCCATTCCATATTTCCTCAATATTTTCTGAACCAATTTTTTTTCTAAGTTTTATGGAATAATTTCCTTTTGCTGTAGTTTTAGTCCAATATTCGTACGTATGATCTTTATAGGGCAAAGATTCATCTTCTAATTTAATTCTTCCTTTAATTTCATCGAATAATTTTTTTTGAATATCTTTTGTATCTTTTAAATGATGATCTGTGTAAGCATTTTCGTCTTCTAAATATTTTTTCACATCAGGATCTAACTTGCTTTTATCTTTTAGGACTTCTAAAATATCTTTTTGATGAATCCAGCTATAATTGTCTTCCCAATCAATATTGTGACAAGTTTTTATCTCTAGTTTTTTTTTAAGTTGTGGTACTTTCATCTAATAAGGAAATATATGAATATTATTATTTATCTACTTGTAATTTTAGTCATCTTATATTTTTTATTAAGATGGTGGTCAAATATTTCTCCAAAAAAAATGTCAAAAGGAGTTAGGCTGATTACAATTTTATTATTGGCTTTATTAGCAGTTTTATTTGCTATTGGTGGAAAATTTCTACTCACATTGCCATTAACTCTTGCAAGCCTTGCTCTAGTTAAACTTAAAGGTTTATCATTGTTTCAATTGCTTTCTCTTTATAGGCTTATTCAAACCTTAAGAAATTCTGGAAGATTTTCTTTTAATCAATATCAAAATAATAACTCGTCATCATTATCAATATCTGAGGCATATAAGATTTTAAATTTAGACATTAATAAAAAACCAACTAAAGAAGCTCTAAATAAAGCTTACCAAAAAATTCAAAAAAAAATTCACCCCGATATTTCTCCAGAAACCTCAAGATTATCAGCTATTGTTAATGAAGCAAAAGAGATAGTTCTTAAAGATATTTCTTAATTAATTATTGATAATAGTTTTTCGTAGATTTTATCTGGATTAATTTTGTCTTTACCACCAGTATTGTGAGAAACTGTTGTTTCTCCATCAGGAATAATTGGATACATATTTGTGTTGTAAGAACCATAAATTAATGGAGTATCTGCCATTAGTGTAATTGTTTTAATTCCTAATGCTGAAGATAGATGTGAGAAACTTGTATCATTACATATTGCAACATTACAATTTTTAATAACAGGTAAAATTTCTTTTATACTAAGATTGTCTAGGGCAACACATTTTTCTTTAAATTTTGTATCTAATATTTCCATTAAGATTTTTTGCTCATCTTCATTTTTACCTGTAGCTAAAAAAAATCTACATTTTTTAAAAGCTTCTAATTTTTCCATTACGTCTAGAAAAGTTTTTGATGGTATTCTTTTTGTTGGACCTGAACCGCCAACACCCAACAAAACATTAAGCTCATCATTATTAATATTAAAGTTTATTGCTGATTTTTGAACTAGATCATTATCAATTTGAATTTCTGGATTATCAATAATTTCGATATCTAAATATCTTTTTATTAATTTTTTAGCAGATTCTGTAATATGTTGATTTTGTTTTTTAAATAACGGGTATTGAAATACTTCTTTAATTCCTGCCAATCTTGAAATTAAGTTATATCTCAAAGAAGAATTGAATATAAAAACTTTATCGAAATTATATTTTTTTATATCGCTTACTAATTTGAAAAATCCTTTGAAACCATCATGTTTTTGATTTATTTTATTATCTCTTTCTAAGTGAATTATTTCATCAATATAATTTGTTTGATTTAAAAACTCGTTCGCTTTTGAATTTTCTTTAACCAATAAACTAACAGGTGCTCCAAATTTTTTTGAAATGGCTTTAATAAAAGGCAGAAAAATTACCGTATCACCTATGCCCATCCTGTTTTGAATAGCTAATATTTTCATAGTTAATTTATAAACTTTACTAATTAATATTTTTATATAAATTTTTATTATGAGTAAAATTAAAGGCATTTATGCGGCCTCAATGTCGATCTTAAATGATGATTTGACGCTTGATATTAAAAAAACCATTCTACACGCAGAAATGGTTATAGACAATGGTTGTCACGGAGCAGCTATATTTGGAAGTACAGGGCAGGCTCAACTTATACCTGTCTCAGAAAAAATTAATTTATTAAATCATCTGACTTCAAGCAAACACAAAGAAAAATATATTATAGGCACGGGTTTAAATTCTTTAGGTGAAACAATTAATTTAATGAGAGTTTCTAAATCTTTAGGTTTTAATAGATTCTTAATTATGCCGCCCGCTTACTATAAATATGGAGATAAAGAAGTAATAGAATTTTATAGCAAAATAGTAGAGGTAATTTCTGATTGTGAAATAGTACTATATAATTTTGAAAAACTCTGTGGTTATAAGTTTAGTATTGAATGTATTGAAGAGTTAGTAAAAAAATATCCAAAAAATATTATTGGAGTAAAAGATAGTTCTTACAATCTTTTTGAAAACCTAAAAATTGACGATTTTTCAGTTTTACCTGGATCAGAATCTAAATTATTTAAAGGACTTCAATTAGGATGTTCAGGAATTATCACAGCTACATGCAATGCTACTTCTTCACTGGCAAGAAAGGTGTACGATGATTTTAATGATGGAAATGAACAGACAGTAAACCAAAATCTTTGTGAAGTAAGAGCTGAATTCGAAAAATATAATTTAATTTCAGGTTTACATACGTACTTTAGTAAAAAAGAAACATATTATAAAAATCTTTTACCACCACTTAGTATTTTAAATACTAGAGATGAGTCAGATTTAATCAATAATTTAGAGAAATTAAATTTTTCATTAAAAAATAATAAGGCGGCTTAGATGCAACTGGCTAGATTTTTAAATAATGTTTTTAAAAAAGATGGATTTATCTTAATTGATGCTAATTCTAAAAGCTATATTATTGGTAATCCAAAAAGTGAAAACCCTATTAAGCTAAAAATATTAAATAAAAACCTCCATTATAAATTATTATTTCATCCCGATTTATATTTTGGTGAAGCTTATACAGATGGTGAAATAATTATAGAAAACGGAACGCTTACAGATTTTTTAGATCTTTCCTTAATGAATTTTGGAAGAGGAGAGTTAAATTTTTTCAGTTCTTTAATTAATAAATTAAGAGGTTCTTACAGATATTTTACTAATTTTAATTTTATAAAAAAATCAAAAATGAACGTTTCGCATCATTATGATATTTCAGATGATCTTTATGATTTATTTTTGGATCCTAAAAGACAATATTCATGTGCATATTTTAAAAACGAAACAGACACGCTTGAAACAGCACAAAATAATAAAATTCAACATATTATAAAAAAACTCAATATAAAGCCTAATCAAAAAGTCTTAGATATCGGATGCGGATGGGGATCGCTTGCAACTGATATAGCAAAGAGTGCAAATTGTGAAGTCACAGGTATCACCCTTTCTGAAAATCAATTTAATTATTGTAAAAAAAGAGCAAAAGAACTTAATTTAGAAAATCAGTTACACTTTAAACTTATGGATTATAGGGAGCTAGACGAAAAATTCGATAGAATCGTAAGTGTTGGAATGTTTGAGCATGTAGGAAGAAAATTTTATAGAAAATTTTTTTCACAAGTCGAAAAACTTTTGAAAGATGATGGAGTTTCATTGATTCATACTATAGGGTCAGTAAATCCACCTCGAGATCCACATCCGTGGATTACGAAATATATTTTTCCTGGTGGATATACACCAAGCTTGAGTGAGGTAAGTCCACATATAGAAAAGTCGGGATTAATCGTTGCAGATATTGAAGTTTTAAGGCTACATTACATGCACACTTTAAGACATTGGAAAGAAAATTGTCTCAAAAACAAAGAAAAAATAATTGAAATGTTTGATGAAAAATTTTTTAGAATGTGGGAATTTTATCTTGCAGGTTGTGAGATGGCATTTAAATGGGGTGATCAAGTTGTATATCAATTTCAATTAACAAAAAATTATTCTTCAACACCAGTTACAAGAGACTATATTTATCAATAAATTATTGATAAATATAAATTTCCTCAAATGAAAAAAAAGAAAAAAAAAATAAAAAAAAATTTTTCCAAAAATAAAAAAAAAATTAAAAAAGCTCTAAAAAAGATCAAGAAAAGCAACATTAAAAAAGTTAAGGTAAGACAAAAAAAAAATTCTAAAAATAGAAAAGTTAAAAAATCTAAAAAAGTAATAAAAAAATATAAATCTACATCACCAAAGAAACCAGATTTTCTTTTAAAGTTAGTTAACTTTCAAAATTCTCTAAAGCCTGAATTTAAGTTTAGATTAAATTTCGGTTTTGAAAAATATATCCAAGCATTTTTTGATAAAATAGCAGACACAATTTCACAGTATAAAATTCTAAAAAAAGATGAAGCAAGAAGATTAAAATTAGAAAAACAAGAACAAGAAAGGTTAGAAAAGATCGAAATTGCAAAAGAAAAACAAAAAGAGGCTGAATTAAAAGTTAAATTAAAAGAACAAGCTTTAAAGGATGAAATTAGATTAGAAAAACAAAGAACAAAAGAAATAAAATTATTCTTAAGAAAAGAACAGGCTCTTTTAAGAATTGAACAAGCAGAAAAACAAAAGCAATTTTTACAACAATTAAAATTAGATAAGCAAATTGAAAAGTTTAGAGTTAGAGAGGTTAAAGAATTAGAGAAATTAGAAAAAATTTCTTTAAGAGAAAAGAGAGAAGATTATGCTGGCTTACAACAAAGAATAGAAAAACTAAAAGAAAAATACCGAATTATTAGAGATCAAAAGATTAGGGAAAGAGTAGAGGCCTTAGGAGTAAAAATTCAAGGAGATGAAGATAGAGAAACTCTTTTACAAAAAGAAAAAGAATATACTTTAGCTAGACAAAAAATTGAGTTTGCTCTCGAAAGTTTTTACAGAAGTGCTAGTAGTTTAGTCTTTCAGTTAAACAAAAGACACATAACAAGACATATGTCTATCTTTAGATGTATAGACAGAAGATTTGAAACAGGAGAAATATTTGTTAAATGGGATGAAGCCTCAGATGATGAATGGCTATTATTAATTTATATAAAAAATAATTCACCAGATGAAGGAATAGTTATTGAAGATAAAACTAACCCAGAAAAAAATATTTCTCATGAATTTAAAAATAATGAAATATTTAAGGCTTCAGATACTATGGTTGACGCACTTACTCAATTAATCGGAAGAAAAAGAGCCAAAAATATCAATTAAATTATCATAAATTATTAAGTATCATTTAGAATGTTATTTTCATCTGCATTAATGATAATTTTATATTTAGTATTTAGATATGTTCTTGCATGGATAAGATATTTTAACAGTCTCGACTCTAGATTAGGCCAATCTACATGGAGATGGAGTTATGATTATCCAGTTATAGGTGAAAGAGATATCTCAGATCTTGATGATAAAACTTTTGTTAGACTGAGAAGAAAAAGAAATAGAGTTATAACTCTAATGTACTCAATTTTATTAATAATGTTCTTGTTATCTATGTCTTTACTTAGTGAATTTTTAATATTTTTCTTAACTTAGTTTTTGAGTTGTTTTTTATTTTTCAAATATAAAAAAAAGGCAACCATTTCATACCCATATTTAAAGATTGTGAAAATTATTGGTAGTTTAAAAAAATTATATAAAAATTTATATTTTGGAATTTTTTTCCAAACATAAAGAAATGCCTCTGCCCCCTGAATAATTTTACCATTTTCTTTAACATGTAGTCTTCTTAACAATTCTCTATCATTTCTTGATGTTTCTTTTTCAGCATCCGAATTATTAGTTATATCTATCCAATCAATATCTTTGATATTTTCTTTTTTATATAAGTTAATTTCTGACCTACAGATTTTACAAGAATTATTAAAATATACTTTCATGCAATAACAATTAACTTTTAGTATGAAATTGTACATGCGTAAAATGATCAGTTGAAAATTATCAACAAACTACTATTTAAGGTGAATGAGTAATTTCTTTAATAAATCAGATTTAACAAGACAAGATGCAGATAAATTAGTATCTGAAACACTTAACAATTGTGATGATGGCGAGCTTTATCTAGAGGAGTCTAAATCAGAGTCAATTTTGCTAGATGATAACAAAATAAAAAGCTCAAATTACAGTTCTGATTTGGGATTTGGTTTTAGGGCTATCTCAAACGAGGTTGTTGCTTATTCATATTCAAATGAAATATCAAAAGATTCATTAAAAAATTCTTCAGAAAATCTTAAATCAACTTTGAAATCAATTAAAGGCACATACAATCATGAAATTCCAAAATCTAATAAAAAATTTTATAAAGATATTAATCCAATTGAACAAAAAACGTTAAATTCAAAATTAGAAGTCTTAAATAAAGTAAATGAATTTTTAAGAAAAAAAGACGCATCGGTAAAACAAGTAACGGCTAGTTTTGCTGGTGAGCAAAAATCAATAGAGATTATTAGATCAGGTGGAGAGTCGCTTACTGATGTACGTCCATTAATTAGATTTAATGTGTCTGTGATGTTAGAAAAAAATGGAAGAAAAGAAACGGGTGTATATGGAATTGGTGGCAGACAATCTTATGATGATTATTTAAAAAATGACAATTGGAAAAATGTTTGTGAGGAGGCTTATAGAATAGCATCAGTAAATTTAGAGAGCAAACCAGCACCTGCTGGTGAGATGAAAGTAGTTTTAGGACCTGGTTGGCCAGCTATATTAATTCATGAAGCAATTGGTCATGGTCTTGAAGGAGATTTTAATAGAAAAAAAACATCAGCATTTCATGATCTTATGGGTGAAAAAGTTGCAAGTGAGGGAGTAACAATTGTTGATGATGGTACGATAGATAATAGAAGAGGTAGTTTAACAATTGATGATGAGGGAACACCAACTGAGCGAACAGTTTTAATTGAAAATGGTATTCTCAAAAATTTTATGCAAGACAGACATAATGCAAGATTAATGAATACAAAATCTACCGGATCAGGAAGAAGAGAAAATTATAGACATATCGTGTTACCAAGAATGAGAAATACAATGATGTTAAGTGGCAATCAAACTCAAGATGAAATGATCAAATTTGTTGATAAAGGAATTTTTGCAGTAAGTTTTGGAGGTGGCCAGGTAGATATTACATCTGGAAAATTTGTATTTAATTGCACTGAGGCTTACGAAATAAATAATGGTAAAATTGGATCTCCAATTAAAGGTGCAACACTTATTGGTGATGGACCATCAATACTTAAAGAAGTATCGATGGTAGGAAATGATATGATGTTAGATCCAGGCATAGGAACTTGTGGAAAGGCAGGACAAGGAGTTCCAGTGGGAGTTGCTCAACCTTCAATTTTGATTGATAAAATGACAGTTGGTGGAACAAAACTTTAAATTATGGTTAAGGATCAAGAATTTCTAAAATCAAAAGCTTCATATTGTTTGGATTTAGCAAAAAAAATGGGAGCAACTGATGCAAGTGTTACAGTTGGTCACTCAATTTCAGAAACAGTTAATTTTAGAAATAAATCATTAGAAGCCTCAGATAGATCAGATGGATTGGCATTAAGTATAGAAACTTATTTAGGTAAAAGAAGATCATCAATTTCATCATCAAATTTACTATATGAAAATATAAAAACTTTAATTGAAAAGTGCTTTGAGACTACAAAAATTACACCAGAGGATGAATTTAATTCTTTGCCTGAAAAAGATTTATTAGCCAAACAAATTAGTAGCCTTAATTTGTATGATGAAACAAGATTCGAAAATGATAAAAAAATAAAATATTTAAAAGATTTAGAGGAGGCTGCTTCATCAAATAAGCAAATTATAAATACAGAATCTAGTTTTACTGAAAATAAATCAAATTTTATATTAGCTAATAGTTACGGTTTTTGTGATGGTTATAAAACTTCATCTTTTACTACTTCTTGCGTAACAGTTGCAAAAGATGAAAATAGCATGGAAAGAGACTATGAATTTTCAAGCAAACGTCATTTGTCTGATATTAAGCAAGCATCAGATCTTGGAAATAAAGCTGCCAAGCAAACTATTAGAAAATTAAGTCCCAACAAAATTGGAAGCGAGAAGATAAGCATAATTTTTGATAAAAGAATTTCAAAAGGAATGCTAAGTGTATTTGCAAGTGCAATATCTGCATCTGCAATTGCAAGAGGTACTTCATTTTTGAAGGGTAAAATTGATCAACAGGTTTTTGCCAATTCGATAAATGTAATTGATAAACCAGATATAATTAAAGGAATGGGTTCCCAAAACTTTGATTCAGAGGGTGTAAATTCCAATACAATACAACTTGTAGAGAATGGAATACTTAAAAATTACCTTGTCGACACTTATAATGGAAAAAAATTAAATTTAAAATCAAATGGAAGAAGTGGCGGAACTACTAATTTATATTTTGAAAATGGAAATATAACCTACGAAGATCTTCTAAAAAAGAATTCAAAAAGTCTTTATATTACTGAGACTATTGGTCATGGATCTAATCTTGTAACAGGAGATTATTCAGTAGGGGCAACTGGTTTTTTGGTTGAAGATGGAGAATTTAAATATCCTGTTAATGAAATAACTATTGCTGGTAATTTTAAGGATATGTTTAAAAATATAACTTTAGCTAATGATTTAGAATTCGAATATTCAGTCAATTCACCAACTATGATGATAGAAGGTATGACTGTTGCAGGAAAATGAGCAGTTATTGCGTAATTGGCTCTGGAATTTCTGGAGCGACAATAGCTAATCTTTTAAGCAAAAAAAATATTGTACATATTTATGATAAAGCTCGAGGTCCAGGTGGCAGATCTTCCTTTAAAAGATTAAAAAAGTCAAAAGGATTTGACCATGGAGCTCAATATATTTCTCCAAAATCAATTCAATTTAAAAAATTTATTACAAATTTACGTAAAAAAAAAATTCTAAAAAAATGGAGTGGTAAACATATTTTTTTAAACAAATTAAAAAAAGAAAATAAAAATCATATTAAAATAATTGGTTGCAAAGGTAATAATGATATCAGCAAATATTTGATAAAGAATATAAAATGTGACTTTCAAAGTGAGTTAGAGAAAATTCAATTTATAAATAACAAATGGAAATTAGATTTTAAGAAAAACCAAATAAAATATTATGATAAATTAATATTAACTTGTCCATTCCCACAATTAAAAAAATTATCAAAAAAATATATAAAAGATCCGTTCATCAAGCAAAAAATCAAAATGGATGCAAATATTACAGTTATGATTGAAATAAAAAAAACAAATAAAAACATATCAAGTTATTTATTTGACGACAAAATTTTAGGGTGGGCTGCCAAAGAAAATAGTAAAAAAAGATTTAAAAGTATAAATGATTTATGGACTTTACAAAGCACAAACCTATGGGCAAATAAAAAAATAAATAAAAATAGAGAAAATAAAGAAAAAAACTCAAAGATTTTAATAGATCAATTTTTTAAACTTACTGGAATTAAAAAAACAAAAATATTAACTTCATTAAATCATGGTTGGAAATATTCCTCAAATTCTAGGCCCTTTAAAATCAAAAGTTATTGGAATACTAAATTAAATTTAGGAGTGTGTGCAGATTGGTTTGTAGGTCCTAGAGTAGAGGCTGGATGGATAAGTGCGAACGATCTTTTTAAAAAAATGAATAAATAATTTTATTCAAGATTTTTTAAGCGATACTCCCAATCTCCCATTCTTTTATATGTAACTTTAACAATAACTGAAGTTTTTTTATCAAGCCAAATATCAAAATTTAATTTTTTATCTTCAGGGAGAGTCATATCTTTAGATGTAAGTTTAAAATGATCAGTTTCGTATTGTTTACCATTAATTGAAATGTTTTCCTTGCCAATAAAAGTAACTATTTGTTCTTTTATACTTCCAGAAATAGGACTTATTTGGCTTTCTGCTTGTAAAATTCTATGACTCCACCAATTTCCAATAATATTTTTTATAGAAGCTTCACCTGAATATGAGGACCCTTTGATGTCAAACTTTTTATTATTTTTATCTAATTTTAAGTTTACAAATTTTTCTTTTTTATTTTGAAGTGTCTTTGATTGAAAAGATATTAAATTATCTTTTATATAAATTTCTTCCCCATACCCCTCTACTTTGAATATTGTTGCAGATAGCACCTTTACCTCAAACTTGTATTGATTTTTTACTATCGTTTTTTCACCATCTCTTTTAAAAAAATAATTGTTATAGCCAATTACTTCATCGTTTCTCAAGATCTCCATTTCTATTTTGTCAAATTTGTTATAATGACCTATATGAGCCAAAGAAATTGATGAGAAAAATACAACAAGTAAAATAATTGCAAACTTTTTCATTTGCTGGTTACAATATTAGAATTTTTCATTAATAGATATAGCTTATTACAATTATGTTTTTAAAAATAAAAAAAATACCAAAAGTAAAATGGAGCTCAGAAAAACCATTTAATTTTAAACCAAAGTTTTCTACATTTTTTTTCTTATGTTTTGGTTTGTCTTTATTTGGATTAGGTGAGGGGTTATTAATTGTTTCGTTCACAGGAGCCTCTCCTTGGAGTGTTTTAGCGCAAGGTATTTCTTTAAATGTTAATTTAAGTATTGGAACTATCACATTATTAATAAGTATTGCTGTTTTAATTTTATGGATACCTCTTGGTCAAAAACCAGGGATGGGTACAATATTTAATGCTCTGATAATTGCAATTATGATTGATCTTTGTATCAAGTATGTTCCAACGCCATCAAATTATATTCATCAATTATTATTAGCTGTAATTTCTGTTATCATGGTTGGAATAGGTGGAGGTATTTACTTAGTATCAAATTTAGGAGCCGGTCCTAGAGATGGGCTAATGATAGGATTACAAAAATTAACTAATTTTCCTATAGCTGTTGTAAGAGCAACATTAGAAATTTCAGTTGTTAGTATTGGATGGTATTTAGGAGGAACAGTGGGTGTAGGAACTTTATTATTTGCATTTGGCATAGGTCCATGCGTTGCGTTAGGACTTTATTTAGTTGATAAAACTTTTGATTAAGCAGCAGCTATAGCTTTTTCGCTTTTTTTTCTTTCGTGGGGGTCAAGAATTGCTTTTCTTAATCTGCATGAGTCTGGCGTTATCTCTAAAGCTTCATCTGTATTAAGCATACTTAACTGCTCTGCAATCGACATTTTTCTTACAGGTGTAAGCACAACATTTTCATCAGTACCTTGAGTCCTCATATTGGTCAATTTTTTACCCTTCATTACATTAATAATCATATCTCCTGGTTTAGGCGAAAGACCAACAATCATTCCAGGATAAACAGAGTCATTATGTGTAACGAACATTTCTCCTCGAGCTTGTAAGTTAAAGATAGCGAATGCAACAGCTTTTCCTTGCTCCATTGATATTAACGCTCCGTTTCTTCTGCCTTCCATCTCTCCTTCAAAAGGACCATAGCTATGGAATATTCTATTAATCACTCCGTTTCCTTTTGTAAGTGTAAGAAATCTACTTGTGTACCCCATTAGTCCTCTAGTAGGTGCATGAAAAATTAATCTTTTTTTGTTAGTTCCAGTATCTTTTAACTCTATTAATTTACCTTTTCTTCTGTTCATTGAGTCAATTACCTTGGATGAATGTTCTTCATCAAGGTCCATAGTAATTTCTTCAATTGGCTCAAGTTTATTTCCACTTTCGTCAGTTTTATATAATACTTTTGGAGGGCTTACTGTCATTTCAAAACCCTCTCTTCTCATTTGAGTTAAAAGAATTTCCAACATCAACTCACCCCTACCACTAACAACAAATGAGTCTTTTCCCTCGTTTTCTGAAAATGTAATACCAACATTATTTTGTGCCTCTTGAACTAATCTATCTCTTATTTGGGTACTGGTTAGTTTTTTACCTTCAGTTCCAGCTAAAGGTGAAGTATTTACAGTAATTGTAATTGACATTGTAGGAGGATCTATTGGAGTTGCTGGGATCGGCTCATTTACCTCTAGGTCGCATATTGTATCAGCAACGTTAGCTTTTTCTAACCCAGCAACAACTACAATATCTCCAGCCTCACCAACATCTATTGGAACTTTTTTTGTTCCTTCATATCTAAATATTTTTGTTAATTTTCCTTCATCAACTTTTTCACCATTCAAATTGATAGCTTTTATAGATTGATTAGCTTTTGCAGTACCCTGAGTAATTCTTCCAACCAAACTTCTTCCTAAAAAACTATCTGCATAAAGTAGCGTTGACAACATTGCAAAAGGTTTAGTTTTATCAAGTTCAGCAGGTTTTACATGATCAACAATTAAATCTAATAAAGGATTTAAATTTTCTCTTGGACCATCAACCTCATGGTCTGCCCAACCTGATCTTCCACTTGCATATAAAACAGGAAAATCTAATTGTTCTTCATTTGCATCTAAGCTTACAAATAAATCAAATGTTTCATCTAAAACTTCATTAGCTCTTTGATCGGCTTTATCTAATTTGTTAATCACAACAATTGGTTTTAATCCTTGTTTAAGTGCTTTTGATAATACAAATTTTGTTTGAGGCATTACTCCTTCTGCAGAGTCAATTAATAACAGTGCTCCATCTGCCATACTTAAAACTCTTTCAACTTCTGCAGCGAAATCTCTGTGGCCAGGAGTATCGATTATATTTATTCTTGAATTGTTCCAATTTATTGAAGCAGGTTTTGCTAAAATTGTAATTCCTCTTTCTTTTTCGAGCTCACCCGAGTCCATTAATCTTTCATCGACAACTTCATTTTCTCTAAATGAACCACTTTGCTTCATTAAATTGTCAATAAGAGTAGTTTTGCCATGATCGACATGGGCTATGATTGTGATGTTTCTGATATTATTGCTCATAAATTCTGGCTCTTATACATATTTAAAAGGATATTAAAACTCAAAAAAACTCATAACTGGCTTGAATAATTTTCAAAATTCAGGATTAATTTGTCTTTTTTTGCTTATCTTTTTTGAGTTTTCTTTTTTCTTTAAAGCTCAATTTAGGTTTTTTTTTAACACTAGAGTCTTTAAATGATTTACCACTATATCTTTTTGACATAATTAAATTTTACATAAAAAAAAGGCCATCTTGAGATGGCCTTTTAAATTTTGTTTTAGAAATGAGGGATTACATTCCCATTCCACCCATTCCTCCCATGCCACCCATACCACCAGGCATACCGCCAGCAGCATCTTTTTCCTCTGGTTTGTCAGCAATCATTGCTTCAGTGGTTACTAATAATCCAGCAATTGAAGCAGCATCTTGTAGAGCAGTTCTCACAACTTTAACTGGGTCTATGATACCCTTTGCAAACATATCACAATACTCTTCGTTTTGAGCATCGTAACCGCTAGTTTTTTTCTTCTGCTCTAATAATTTACCAACTACCACAGAACCATCTACACCAGCATTTTTAGTAATTTGTCTAATTGGGGCTTCCAATGCTTTTCTGACTAGATCAACACCTGCTTTTTGGTCATCACCTTTTGCTTTAACTTTGTCAAGATCTTGAGCAGCATAAAGAAGAGCACATCCACCACCAGTTACAATACCTTCTTCAACGGCAGCTCTAGTAGCGTTTAAAGCATCTTCAACTCTGTCTTTTCTTTCTTTAACCTCAACTTCGGTTGCACCACCAACTTTGATTACTGCAACTCCTCCAGCTAACTTCGCAAGTCTTTCTTGAAGTTTTTCTCTGTCGTAATCAGAAGTAGTTTCTTCAACTTGTTGTTTGATAGATGCACATCTAGCTTCGATGTCAGATTTTTTACCACTACCATTGACGATAGTACTGTTATCTTTATCAACTTTTATTTTCTTACAAGATCCAAGATCATCAAGTTTAACATTTTCAAGTTTGATACCTAGGTCTTCAGATATGACCTGACCTTCTGTTAAAATAGCAATATCTTCAAGCATAGCTTTTCTTCTATCACCAAATCCTGGAGCTTTAACAGCTACAACTTTTAAACCACCTCTAAGTTTGTTTACAACTAAAGTTGCTAAAGCTTCACCTTCAACATCTTCAGAAATAATCATCAGTGGTCTACCAGCTTGTACAACAGCTTCTAAAAGAGGAACCATTGGTTGTAAATTAGTTAATTTTTTTTCATGTAATAAAATAAAAGGATTATCTAATTCTGTAGTCATTTTATCGCTGTTAGTAATAAAATATGGTGATAGATATCCTCTATCAAACTGCATACCTTCAACTACATCTAATTCTGTTTCTATACCTTTATTTTCTTCAACAGTAATTACCCCTTCATTTCCAACTTTTTGCATTGCTTTTGCAATCATCGTTCCAATTTCTTTATCACCATTTGCAGAAATTGTTCCTACTTGAGCAATTTCATCACTGTCTTTTACTTTTTTTGCAGATGCAACAAGGCTTTCTTTTACTGTTTCTACAGCAGCATCTATTCCCCTTTTTACATCCATTGGATTCATGCCAGCTGTTACATATTTCACACCTTCTTTGACAATTGCTTGTGCAAGTATAGTTGCAGTAGTAGTTCCATCACCAGCCTCGTCGTTAGTTTTGCTAGCAACTTCTTTAACCATTTGCGCACCCATATTTTCAAATTTATCTTCAAGGTCTATTTCTTTAGCTACAGAAACACCATCTTTAGTAATTCTAGGTGCACCATAAGATTTATCCATTACGACATTTCTTCCTTTTGGTCCTAAAGTTACTTTAACAGTATCAGCCAAGATATTTACACCTCTTATCATTGCTGCTCTTGCTTCAGCATCAAATTTAACAACTTTTGCCATTATTTTTCTCCTTTAAATTAAATTACTTACCAGAAATACCCATAATGTCTGACTCTTTCATTATGCTGTATTCTTTACCATTAATTTTGACTTCAGTTCCTGACCATTTGCCAAATAAAACTTTATCACCAACTTTAACATCCATTGGAATTAACTTTCCATCTTCTGTTTTTGCTCCACCACCTACAGCAACAACTTTACCCTCTTGAGGTTTTTCTTGAGCTGTGTCAGGGATAATTATTCCTCCAGCAGTTTTTTCACTGCTGTCTAATACTTCGATTAAAACTCTGTCATGTAACGGTTTAAACTTCATAAATTCTCCTTTATAAATCTTTACAAATATGAGCCTCATATAGATATTTCACCGCCTATTTCAAGATAAGAAAGACTAAAGGATATTAATAATGCTAGTAAATCCGGGATTTTATGGTTTATACCTTAAAATATGACCAAAAATTTAGATTCAAATGGCTTACAATCAATTGCTGATAATTATGATCTTTTTTATATAGACTTATGGGGTGTTGTTCATAATGGGATCAGTCTGCATGATCAAGCTATAGAAGTCTTGGAAAAATTAGAAAAAATGAATAAAAATTTTGTTCTTTTAACTAATGCCCCTAGACCAACAAATATAGTAACAAAACAATTAGATAAGATGGGTATGGAAAAAAAATTAAGAGATCACGTATTTACATCTGGTCAGGCAGCTCTTTCTTATCTGAAAAAAAAATATTCAGAAAGTAATTTTTTTCACATAGGTCCACCCAAGGACTTTGACTTATTTAGTGATTTTAAAAATTACAAAACAAATGAGATTGAAAAAAGTAGATATTTGTTATGCACAGGTTTATTCGAAGATTTTTTTGATGATTTAAATTATTATAAAAATTTACTTGAAAATCATGTTGATAAAATAATGATTTGTACTAATCCAGATTTGATCGTTGATAAGGGCGATAAAAGAGAAATGTGCGCAGGGTCAGTTGCTATGATTTTTGAAAAAATAGGTGGTGAAGTAATTTATTTTGGTAAGCCTTATCCTGAAGTTTACAATCAATCAATTAATAACAATAATAAAAAAGTATTATCAATTGGTGATAACTTAAATACAGATATTAAAGGTGCAAATCTTTTAAATTATGATTCTTTGTTAATTTCTAATGGAATACACAAACAAGAAATTAAAAAAAAAGGTATTGAAAAAGTTTCAAAAGAATATGAAGCAATAGTTAATTATAGTCAGTCAGATTTAAAATGGTAAAACATTATTCAAATTTTAACATTCAAAAAATACACAGAGGATCAATTATTTTAATAGGTAATTTTGATGGATTACATTTGGGACATCAAAAATTATTTGAATTAGCACAGTCATATAAGAAAAAATATAATTTAAAGATTGGTGTTGTAAATTTTGATCCAATGCCAAAAATGTTTTTCAATAAAAAATTAAAAAATTTTAGACTTTCTAATATTGATCAAAAAATTAAATTACTTAGTAATTTAAAAGTGGATTTTGTTATAACAAAAAAATTTGATAAAAAATTTTCAAAAACTAAAGCGTTTAACTTTATTTCTCAAATTTTAAATAAAAAATTAGGTTCAAAATTTATTTTTGTTAGCAATAATTTTAGATTTGGAAATAAAAGAGAAGGTAATGTTAATTTACTAAAAAAATACGAAAAATTATTTAATTATAAAGTTGTTAAACCTGAGCCATTAATTAATAGCAAAAAGATTGTATCATCATCTTTAATAAGAAATCTTTTAGAAAAAGGTCTACTGGACAAAGCGAATAATCTTTTAAAAAGATATTGGACGATACAAGGAGTAGTTAAGAAAGGAAGACAAGTAGGAAAAAAAATTGGTTTTCCAACCTGCAATATAGACATCGGTGATTATGTTTTGGCAAAACCTGGAGTCTATGGTGTCAAGGTTTTGAGAAAAAATAGTAAGAAATATCTTAAAGGAATTGCTAATCTTGGATACAGACCAACATTTAATCAAAAAAAAATATTGCTAGAAGTTCATTTATTTAATTTTTCTGGAAATCTTTATAATAAACTTTTATCAGTAGAGTTTTTAAAGTTTATAAGGAAAGAAAAAAAATTTAATAATGTTAATCAATTAAGAGCACAAATTAAAAAAGACTTAAATATTGCGAAAAATATTAAATGACTAAACCACAAATAAATTTACCAAAAACAGCTTTTTCAATGAAAGCCAACCTGCCTACTAGAGAACCAGAAATTCTTGAATATTGGAAAAAAATAAATCTTTACGATGAATTAAGAAATCGAAGTAAAGGGAGAGAGAAATTCGTTCTACATGATGGCCCGCCTTATGCTAACGGAAATATTCATATGGGAACAGCTCTAAATAAAATTCTTAAAGACATAATTGTAAAATTTCATCAAATGGATGGAAAAGATTCAATTTATGTTCCTGGCTGGGATTGTCATGGTTTACCAATTGAATGGAAAATTGAGGAACATTATAAAAAAAATAAAAAAAACAAAAACGAAGTTCCAATAGTTGAATTTAGAAAAGAATGTAGAACATTTGCTGAGAAGTGGATTGAAGTTCACAAAATTCAATTTAAAAGATTAGGTGTTGTAGGGGATTGGGAAAATTATTACTCAACAATGAGCTTTAATGCAGAAGCTCAAATAGTTAGGGAGCTTGGTAAATTTTTAAAAGAAGGAAGTTTATATAAAGGTTTTAAACCTGTGTTATGGTCAACAGTTGAAAAAACCGCTCTTGCAGATGCTGAGGTAGAATATCAAGATCATAAATCAGATACAATTTATACTTCGTTTAAAGTTAAATCATCTAATTTAAAAGATTTAGTTGGAAGTGAAATAGTTATTTGGACAACAACTCCATGGACAATACCAGCCAATAAAGCTTTAGCATATAACGAGTCTCTTGATTATATAATATTGGAAATAAATGACGAAGGTGACTTTAAAAATAGAAAAATTGTTATAGCAGATGCTCTGCTGGAATCAGTTGTGAAAGAGTGTGAGTTAAAAAATTATAAAAAAATTCACACATTTAAGGGAAAAGAATTTAATAATACTATTTGTAGTCACCCTTTTTTAAATCTTGGTTATGATTATGATATCCCAATGCTTGAGGCTAGATTTGTAACTACTGAGCAAGGAACTGGAATAGTTCACTGCGCACCTAGTCATGGACCTGATGACTTTAATCTTTGTTTGAATAACGGTATCAAAGCAATAGAAACAGTTGATGGGGACGGGAAGTATACAAACAATGTGAAATTGTTTGAGGGAATTCATATTTTTAAAGCAAATCCTATTGTAATTGAAAAACTTAGAGAACAAAAAAATTTATTGTTTAATGGTGAGCTGGTTCATTCCTATCCACACTCATGGAGGTCTAAGGCACCACTTGTACATAGAGCTACTCCTCAATGGTTTATCTCAATGGAAAGTCATAAATTAAGAGATAAAGCATTAAAGGCTATTGATGAAACAACTTTTTACCCAAGCAAAGGTAAAGAAAGATTAAAATCAATGATAGAAACAAGGCCTGATTGGTGTGTTTCAAGGCAAAGAGTTTGGGGAGTACCCCTTCCAATTTTTGTAAATAAAAAAACAAAAGAAATTTTAGTTGATGATGAGGTTACAGAAAATATTGCTTCTATTTACGAAAAAGAAGGTTCGGATTGTTGGTTTTCAGATGATACTCAAAGATTTTTAGGCAGTAAATACAAAGCTGAAGATTATGATAAATTAAGTGATATCGTTGAAGTTTGGTTTGATAGCGGCTCAACTCATTCTTTTGTTTTAGAAAAAAGAAAGGATCTAAAATGGCCAGCATCAATGTATCTAGAGGGATCAGATCAACATAGGGGCTGGTTTCATTCATCATTATTGGAATCCTGTGGAACTAGAGGTAGAGCTCCATTTGAGTCAATTTTATCTCATGGTTTTGTTGTAGATGGCAAAGGTTTGAAAATGTCTAAATCTTTAGGAAATGTAATTGCTCCTGAGGATATCTTAAAAAAGTATGGTGCTGATATTTTAAGAATTTGGGTAGCATCATCAAATTATGCAGAGGATTTAAGAATAGATTATTCTATTTTAGATCAACATGCAGAGTCTTATAGAAAAATAAGAAATACTTTCAGATATTTACTTGGCAATATAAATGATAATTTTGAAAAAATAAATTTTGATCAGCTAGATCTAAATCAGTTACCTGAGTTAGAACAATTAATGCTGCATAAAATATATATTTTAAATCATAATTTTAAAAAATATTTTAATAATTATGATTTTCATAATTTATATAAAGAATTGCTAAATTTTTGTACTGTTGATTTATCTGCTTTTTATTTTGATATTAGAAAAGACAATCTTTATTGTGATCCTAAAGACTCAAAAAAAAGAAAATCAACTATTTTACTTCTTAATATAATTTTAAATGCTTTATTAAAATGGTTTGCTCCAATTTTATCTTTTACAACAGAAGAAATTTTTAAATTATTATTTAAAGATCAAAAAAGTATTCATCTTGAAAAATTTCCAGAACTACCTGAGAAATTTAAAAATCAAAAACTTTGCGAAAAATGGGACGAATTAATTAAAATTAGAAATATTTGTAATATAAGTATTGAAGAAAAAAGAGCTAGTAAAGAAATAGGATCAAGTTTAGAGGCAGATTTAAAAATAAAAATGAATCAAAAACTAAAAAATCTTACAGAAAAGACAGATTTTTCTGAACTTTGTATTACATCAAAAGCTGAAGTTAGTTATAAAGATGATATAGAGACAACAGCAATTGCTTCTAAAGCAAAAGGATCAAAGTGTTCGATTTGCTGGAAGATTAAAGAAACAGCTTGTGATAGAGTTAACTGTGCTGTGAATAAGGAATGACAATAAAAAACTCAGGAAAAAATTTTTTTATTAATTCATTTTTAGTTCTACTGATTTTTTTACTTGATAGAATTTCCAAAATTTATGTAATTAATATAGATAAGAAATTACTTGGATCTGAAATATTTTCTTCAAAATATTTGAATATAATTTTAATTTGGAATGAGGGAATTGCATTTGGACTTTTATCATTTGATAAAGAAAATTTATATAATTTTTTAACAATCGTAATAACTTTAATAATATTTTTTATTTTTTTTATGATTTTAAAAAGTTCTGGTTTAAAAAAAATTGCATTAATAATGATTTTGGGAGGGGCGCTAGGCAATGTTTTTGATAGAATATTTAATAGAGCTGTTCCTGATTTTATTGATTTTCATGTAGGGGATTTTCATTGGTTTATTTTTAATGTAGCAGATATATTTATAACTATAGGTGTAGTTTTTATGATAATACATGAATTAACTATTAAAAATAATTAAATAAAAATATGAAACATTTAAAAACTTTAATTTTATTAAATTTAGTTTTGTTTATTTTTTCATGTGGTTCAGTCAAAGAGGGTTTTAAAAATCAAAAAAAAGAAAATTCAGATGAATTCTTGGTTGAGAAAAAATTACCACTAGTTATGCCGCCCGATTATAAAGATTTGCCGATTCCACAAACTGATAATGCTAAAAATCAAGAAAGTGACAATACAATCAAGATGTTGATAACGAATAACCAGAAACCATCATCCGATTCAGCCAAAGATGAAACTGATAAAAATTTTGAAGAATCATTGTTGGAAAAAATTAAGAGTAATTAATGTTAACTTCTGGAATTAAGTTTCTTAATTTTAGTAAAAAAAAAAATAAAAATATTTCTAAAAAATTATTCAATTTACTAAGTGAGAACAATAAAATATTAAGCTCCTTATCAAAAAATTATAAACAAAGTTTTGAAAGAAAAAATTTAAGAAAATTTAAAAAATCATCAATTTTTAGAATTATAGGTATGGGCGGATCCTCATTAGGTGCCCAAAGTATTTATTGTTTTTTAAAACATAAAATAAATAAAAAATTCTATTTTGCTGATAATCTTACAACAAATAAAAAAAGTCTAAAAAAAAATGTTACAAATTTGATTATATCAAAATCTGGAAACACTATTGAAACAATAATAAACTCAAATATTTTAATAAAAAAATACGATAAAAATATTTTTATTACTGAAAACAAAAAAAATTATCTTCATTTATTGGCGCAGAAGATGAAAGCTGAAATTATTCATCATAATGATTTTATTGGAGGAAGGTATTCTGTTCTTTCAGAGGTAGGAATGGTTCCAGCAGAATTGATGGGTTTAAAGTCGAATAGTTTTCGACAATACAATCAATTAATTAAAAATAAAAGATTTTTAAATTCGTTAATTAATAATGTTGAAAGTATTTTATTTTTTATAAAAAAAAAAAAATTTAACTCAATAATAATTAATTATGATGATAAATCAGAAAATTTATTTAAATGGTACCAACAATTAGTTGCGGAAAGTTTGGGTAAAAACAAAACAGGTATTCTTCCAATAGTTTCAAATATGCCCAAAGATAATCATAGTGTTATGCAGCTTTATTTAGATGGATTTGAAAATAACTTTTTTACTTTTTTTAATGTAAGAGAAAAAATTTCTGAAAAAATTAGATGCAAAAACTTACTAAAGTCACATTATTTTTTAAAAAATAAAGATATATCAAGCATAATTTATGCCCAAAAAAAAGCTACAGAAAATGTCTTTAGAAAAAAAAATATACCTTTTCGAAGTTTTGAAATAATCAAAAGAGATGAAAAAACTTTAGGGGAGCTTTTCTGTTTTTTCATACTTGAAACTATCTTGTTAGGCAGAGCTCTAAATATAAACCCTTTTGATCAACCTGCTGTAGAATTAATTAAAATGGAAACAAAAAAAATTTTAACTTAAATTGATAAAAATAATATTTTTGAAATCCCATAATATTTTTTTTCAATAATTTTGAATAAATCTGAGTATTCACTCTTATCTTTTTTATGCCTATGAATAATGATTACTCCATTATTTTTTAATATTTTAGTTTTCTTTATGTTAGACAATGCCATCTCTAAATTCGAGTCCTTGTAAGGTGGATCTAAAAAAATAATATCAAATTGTGTATCGAAATTTTCAAATATATTTTGATCATAGATATCTTTTTCTATTATTTCATAATTATTAACTAACTTTAAATTAGATAAATTTCTTTTAAGAATAGGTAAAACTCCATAATATTTTTCAACAAAAAAAACTTTTTTTGCGTTTCTTGATAAACATTCTATACCAAATGAACCAATTCCAGAAAATAAATCTAAAACTATAGCTTCCTCTAAATTTACATTTAATTTTTTTGAATGATTTAGAATGTTAAAAATTGATTCTTTTGTAAGATCTTTTAATGGTCTAGTTTTGATGTCCTTAGGTTCTAGAATTTTTTTTCCTTTAAAACTACCTCCAATAATTCTCATTTATTAATAACTTTGAAGGCAATATCTTTCCTATAAAAACCACCATGCCAATTTAATTTATTTAAATTGTTATAAATTTTTTTTCTAGCTTTAGAAAAGTCATTGGAAAGTGAAACAAAATTTAAAACTCTTCCACCAACAGCATAAATTTCATTTTCTAAATTTTTAGTTCCAGCATGAAATAAATAACTATTTTTATCTAAATTAATTTTATGAATATTGTCAATTTTAATGTTTTTTTTATATTTATCTGGGTATCCATTTGAACACAAAACTACACACAAACTTTTTTTATCGGACCATTCTAAATTAGCTCTATCAAGTTTTTCTTCCACACAAGAAGTAAAAATATCCAATATATCTGAGTTTAGTGTTGGAAGAATTGTTTGGCATTCAGGATCACCCATTCTAACATTGTATTCAATTAAATATGGTTCGTCCTTAATAATCATAAGCCCTGCATATAAAAATCCTTTATATTTTATTCCTAATTCTAATAATCCTTCTAAAGTAGGTGTAATAATTTTACTCAATATTTTTTTTTCAAGATTGCTGTTAATTAATCTTGACGGTGAATACGCTCCCATTCCTCCAGTATTTTTACCTTTATCTCCTTCCATAACCCTTTTATGATCCTGAGCAGTTCCAAAGCTTTTAATTGTTTTACCATCAGTGATAATAAAATAACTCATTTCCTCACCATCTAAAAATTCTTCAATAAGAATATTTTTTGCTACACCAAACTTCCCATTAAATATTTCATTAACTGCAATATTTGAATCAATTATGTTGTTACATATATAAACTCCTTTGCCTGCAGCTAAATTATCAGCCTTAATTACTAGTGGATATTTAGATTTTTTTAAAAATTTTTTTGATGTTTCTTTGCTTTCAAAAATTCCAAAATTTGCAGTAGGTATATTATATTTCTTGCACAGTTTTTTTGTGAATATTTTTGATCCTTCTAGCTGAGCAGCTTTTTGATTAGGTCCAAATACTTTTATTTTAAATTTATTTAGATAATCTACTATACCATTAACCAAAGGATCCTCTGGACCAATAATTACTAAATTAATTTTTTTTTCTTTTAAAAACTGATAAATTTTTTCAAAATTATTTAAATCTATATCAACATTTTCTGCAAAAGAAGATGTACCTGCATTTCCAGGTATACAGTAAATTTTCCCAGTTTTTGTAGATTTTGAAATTGCATGACCTATAGCATGTTCTCTGCCACCACTCCCAAGAATTGCAATTTTCATATTATTACTTATATAACTTATTAATGAAAAATAAATTAGCTAAATTAAAATATATGCCAAATAACTTTAATATTATTGAAGAGGGTGATCATGTGATTTGCGCAATTTCTGGAAAAAAAATTTTCTTAGAAAACTTAAATTATTGGAATGTTGAAAAACAAGAAGCATATTTTTCATACATAGAAGCATCTATAAAAAAAGAAAAATCCTAGAATAAAATTCTATTCTTTCCATCTATCATGAGTCCATATCCATTGATCAATATTTTTAAGTATCATTTTTTCTAATATTTTATTGATAAAAAGGCTTATTTCTAAGGTGGATTTGTTATTATTAATCTTAATTGGTTTAGAAATATATAAATTGAAGAAATTTTTATCTTTTCTCTCTATATATATCGGAACTAATTTACAGTTATACTTTTTAATTAATTGAGCAGGTATAGTAGTTGTTGTGGCTGAATAATCAAAAAAAGATACTTTTTCCCCTTCTCGTACTCTTTGATCAATCATTAATGCAACAGATGTTCCTTTGCTCAAAAGTCTAACTATTTCCCTTGTTCCTGCCCTTCCTTTTTTAATTTGATTCTTGCAAATATCTCTCTTTCTTATTTTCTCCATTATTTTGTTAAGATATGGATTGTTTAAGGGTCTATATATAGCCGCACAATCTACACCAGCTTTTTCAATATACATTGCCATTAATTCAAAGTTATTAAAATGACCAGATATGAATATTACTTTTTCTTTTTTCTCTTTAATTTTAGCAAGATGTTCGGCTCCGTTGATTGAAATATATTTTTTTAGTTTGTCGTTTCTAAAATTTTTTAAATGCACGTACTCTGCAAATATTCGACCATAGTTTCCCAAGACATTAGAGGCAATTTTTTCGTAATTTCCATCTATTTTTGCTTTTTTTAAGTTATTTTTAATAGATAACTTTGACCTAAAAATTGGCCCCAAATATTTCCCTATAAAAAAACCTAAGTTTGAGGCTGA
>CACNVV010000005.1 GCA_902624015.1 uncultured Pelagibacteraceae bacterium | reverse complement strand
TGTTAGAGATCCTAGAAATGTGATTACTTCTTTAAAGCATCATTATTCAATTGATGATTATGAAAAATCTAAAGAATTTTTATTTGATGAAAGAAGAATAATTAAGGGCCATTTTGATAAAAAAGATCATCCTCTTCCTGCTTTATTATTATCGTGGAAATCTCACTATTTATCATGGAAACAAGTAAAACAAAATTATCTTCTTATAAAATATGAAAATTTACTTACAAATCCCGATGAAGAATTTAGAAAAATTTCAAATTATTTTTCAAAAATATTAAAACAAAATTTTTCTGATAAAAAAATAGAAAATAGTATTAAATCAAACTCTTTTAACAATTTAAAAAGAATGGAAACTTTGTCGGGATTTAATGAATTTATTACACATGATAACAGAAAATTTTTTAATCTAGGGCCAGAAAACAAATGGAAAAACTTTTTACAGAAAAGTACTGTTGATGAAATAGAGAGTAAATTTTACAATGAAATGAAAGAACTTGGCTATCTATAAAGATTTTAGATCTAAGCTGGTTTATTCATTGAATTGAAAAACTCAGCATTATTTTTAGTATCTTTTAATTTTGAGTTTATAAACTCGATAGCATCCATGGTTCCCATCGGTGCAATTATTCTTCTAAGAACATTCATTTTTTGTAAATCATTTTTATCAAATAATAGCTCTTCTCTTCTTGTTCCCGATTTTGTTATATCAATCGCTGGGTATATTCTTTTATCTGCGATTTTTCTATCTAGTATTGTTTCGCTGTTACCCGTTCCCTTAAATTCTTCAAAAATTACTTCATCCATTCTGCTTCCTGTATCAATTAAAGCTGTAGAAATAATTGTTAATGAACCACCTTCTTCAATATTTCTTGCTGCACCGAAAAATCTTTTGGGTCTTTGAAGTGCATTTGCGTCTACTCCACCTGTTAAAACCTTACCTGAACTTGGTATAACTGCGTTATATGCTCTTCCTAGTCTTGTAATAGAGTCTAATAAAATAATAACATCTTTTTTATGTTCAGTTAATCTTTTTGCTTTTTCAATAACCATTTCAGCAACAGCTACGTGTCTCTGAGCTGGTTCATCGAAGGTAGAACTAATAACTTCACCTTTTACTGTTCGTTGCATGTCTGTTACTTCTTCTGGACGTTCATCAATCAACAATACCATGAGGTAACATTCTGGATAATTTTTAGCTATAGAGTTTGCAATACTTTGTAAGATCATTGTTTTTCCAGCTTTAGGTGGGGAAATTATTATTGATCTTTGACCTTTGCCGATTGGACTAACTAGATCAATAAGTCTTGGGGTTAAATCTTGTTTTTTTTCAACTTTAGTAGTCTCAACTTCCATCACTAATTGTTTATCTGGATAGAGTGGGGTTAAGTTATCAAATGCAATCTTGTGTCTTGCTTTTTCTGGTTCCTCAAAATTTATCTTACTAACTTGTAATAATGCAAAATATCTTTCTCCTTCTTTGGGCGCTCTAACTGGTCCCTCAACAGTATCTCCAGTTCTAAGTCCAAATTTTCTGATCTGGCTGGGGCTGACATATATATCATCTGGTCCTGGAAGATAGTTTGACTCCATTGCTCTCAAAAAACCAAAGCCGTCTTGTAATAACTGTAAAACACCTACACCAGTAATTTCTTCTTTTTCAGCAACTTTTTTAAGAATAGCAAAAAGTATTTCTTGTTTTCTTAATGTGCTTGCATTTTCTATACCAAGCTCTTCTGCTTGAGTAATAAGCTGTTCAGATGATTTTAGTTTTAGTTCTTGAATGTTCATGATTAATTTTTTGATAAGGACTTATCAGATAGTATTAATATATATACTGCTGTTGTTATTTCAACCCTAGATTGGCTTAAAAATAGCTAAAAATACAACAATAATTAAGATAACCGTGGGTATTTCGTTAATAATTCTATAGAATTTTGCAGATCTTGTATTTTTATAATTTTTTAGAGCAACAAGACATTTTCCTAAATAATCATTGTAAACTGATAACAAAATTATTAGGACAATTTTTATCTGAAACCATAATTGAGAAAAGATATCTATTCCGTTGAGATAAATTAATATTAATCCAAAAACCCAACTAAAAATCATTGCGGGACGCATAATGTAGTAAAATAACCTTCTTTCCATTACTTCAAAAATATCTGTTGCTTCTTTTTTCTCTTTATTTTCAACGTGGTAAACAAAAATTCTAGGAAGATACAAAAGACCAGCCATCCAAGAAATGACCGCGATCAAATGCAAAGATTTAAATAATAAATAAGAATTCATATATCAGATATTTTTTTCAATTAAGGATTTTAATAAAAAGATATGATCATCATTATCATTTAAACAAGGAACCATATCAAAATTTTCTCCTCCAGCACTAATAAAACTCTCTTTACCCTGAATTAAAATTTCCTCCAACGTTTCGACGCAGTCAGATGAAAAGCCCGGGCAAATCGTAAGAACATTTTTGACTCCTTCTTTAGGTAAGTTTTCTAGGGTCTTATCAGTATATGGCTGAAGCCATTCTTGTGGACCAAATCTTGATTGAAATGTAGTTTTAATTTTAATTGAATTAAATTTTTCTGAAATAAGTCTTGTCGTTTTATGACAATAACAATGATAAGGATCACCTTTATCAAAATATTTTTTTGGTATGCCATGATAAGAAGCTATAATTAGATCTGGCTTCCAATTTATTTCCTCAAGTTTTTGGTTAATGGAATTAACGAGTGCCTCAATATAAAAAGGATCAGATTCATAATGTGGTATTATTTTTAAAGAGGGTTGCCATCTCATTTTCATTAAAGTTCTATAAACTTCATCACAGACTGTTGCTGTTGTGGCAGCAGCATACTGTGGATAAAGAGGAAGTACGACTAGATTTTCGCATCCCATTTCATGTAATTTATGAATCTTGCTTTTAATGCTGGGATTTCCATATCTCATTGCAAAATCTATAATAATATTTTCTTTGGAAATTGAGTTTGAAATTTTTTCACTTTGATTTTTTGTATAATAGAGAAGTGGGGACATGTTCTTGTCTTTCATCCATATTTCCTTATAAGCTTTGGCTGTTTTAGAAGGTCTAAAATTTAAAATAAAAACATTTAAAATTATTTGCCAAATCACAGGATTTACTTCAATAACCCTTCTATCAGACAGAAACTCTCTTAAATATTTTCTTATATCGAGCCAACTAGTAGAGTCGGGTGTTCCTAAATTAATTATTAGAACACCAGTCTTGCCAAACTTTACAGGAGGATGATATTTTTCCATCATTTAAAATCTTTTACAATTTTAATTAAGTTTTCAACCATTTCTGGATTGGTTTCAGGCATAATACCATGACCAAGATTAAATATATATGGATGATCTCGGAAAATTTCCAAATATTTAGAAGTCTCTTTCTTTAATATTTCTTTGTCTGTTAACAAAATTTTTGGGTCTAGGCCACCTTGTATAGGTATTTTTATATCTCTAAGAATATTTTTTGGATCAACATTATAATCGATGCTAATAGCATCAGGTTTAACAATTTCACAAAACTCTTTATAATTTTTTATTTCTCTGGGAAAGCATATCACTGGCACATTTAAAGATTTTACATAATTTACTAAATTTAAAGTAGGAGAATAAATATAATTAGGTAAATCTTTTTCTTCTAATAAGCCTGCCCAACTATCAAAAATTTGAATTATATTTGCACCACTATCAATTTGATTTTTTATGTGAACTTTTAAAAATTTTTCAATAATTAATAAAATTCTATTTATTAAAAATTCATCCTCAAAAAAATCTTTTTTCAAATTCTTTTTTGGCGATTGTTGGTTAATCATATAAACTAATATAGTCCATGGGGCACCAACAAATCCAATAGTGTTTTTATTGTTTAAAATAGTATCTGAGCTAACTTTTGTTATTGCCTTGTATACGCGATGTATTTTTTCTACAAAATCAATTTCATCAATTTTAGCAATTTTATTAAGATTTAATTCTCCTAATTTTGGACCAAAGTTTTTTTCAAATTCTACTTTTTGACCTAATCCATATGGAAGCATCAAAATATCTGAGAAAATTATTGCAGCATCCAGATTGAATCTTTTTAATGGTTGTAGAGTTATTTCTGAAGACAAATCGTCATTTAAACACAACTTAATAAAATTGGGATTTTCTTTCCTTATTTCTCTAAATTCTGGTAAATATCTACCAGCCTGTCTCATAATCCATATGGGGTTGAACGAAGTGTCTTTGTTAATTATTACTTTGTCTAAAGGTTTCATAAATAAGCATTATTAATTATTGTAGTTGTAATATATCCTGTGAATAAAGGTGATTAATTTTTATAAACATTATATTTACAATTTACCAACATGTTATGTGAATAAAATTGTTTAAAATGAAGCTTTTTTTAACATATTAATTTTGTGGATTGTTTTTCCCCATTTATTATTAATGTTAATAAATAGTAGTTTTTACAAGGTTAATTTAAAAAAATTTTAAATTGTGTAATTTAATTAAAATATTACAAATTTATTTACAATTTATTCATGAGTAATACATATCAAATATATTTAATTTCTGACTCAACGGGCGAGACCTTAGATAGAATTTTTTTAGCTCTAAAAGCTCAATTTTTAAATATAGAATATAAGATTCACTCTTATTCTTTTACAAGAACAGAAAACCAAATTTTAAAAATTTTAGAAAATGCAGAAAAAAACTCAAATGCGATAATTTTATATACTATTGTAGACAATAACCTGGCTAAATATTTATCAAAAGTAAGCGAAGATAAAAAAATTCCATGTTTTGGTGTCCTTGGCAACTTAATATTAAATTTTTCAAAAATCCTTAATCAAAAAGCAACCCACGAACCAAGCGGCCAACATATATTGAATGAAGAGTACTATGATAGAATCGAAGCAATTCAATTTACAATGAACCACGATGATGGAAATTTAATAAACGAAGTACAAAAATCAGACATTATACTTGTAGGAGTAAGCAGAACAAGCAAAACACCCACATCTATTTATTTGGCCAACAAAGGTTTTAAAACTTCCAATATTCCTTTGGTAAATGAAAATTCATTACCAGAGTCACTTAAAAAAAATCCAAAAATGACTTGTGTCGTTGGACTAAGCACTGAGCCAGAAAGGTTGGTTGATTTAAGAAAAAATAGAATGACTTCTTTAAAAGAAAGAGAAAGCATTCAATACACAGATTTAGAAAATATTAAAAAAGAAGTTTTAGAGGCAAAAAAAACATTTCAAAAATATAAATGGCCGCTTATAGATGTAACCAGAAAGTCTGTTGAGGAAACAGCTGCTTCCATAATTAAAATTCACGAAATATATTTAAACAATGCTAAATAAAATTATTCTTGCTTCAAAAAGCAAGGTTAGAAAAGAAATTTTAGATAAAAATAATATCAATAGTGATGTTATGCCATCAAATGTGGATGAGAATATAGTAAAAGAGAGTTTAATTAAAGAAAAAGCAACACCAGAAATGATCTCAAAAAATTTAGCAGAATTAAAAGCAAACAAGGTCAGTATGAAAAAAACTGACGAAATCGTTTTAGGAGCAGACAGCGTGATAGACTTGAATGGTGAATTAATATCAAAGCCGGAAACTAGAGAAGAGGCCATGAAAATATTAAAGAAACTCAATGGTAAATCACATTTTTTAATTAGTTCTGTCTGTGTATCAAAAAATGGATCAATGATTTGGAATCACACCGATAAAGCTAAACTTTTAATGAAAAATTTATCTGATGATGAGTTAAAAAATTACCTATCAAAAATACCTGACGAAACGCTTTATGCATACAATGTTTACCAAATAGAGGGTGTAGGCAGAAATTTGTTTGCTAGCATAGAGGGAGACGAAGATACAATTATGGGTTTACCTATTAAAAAAATTAAAGAATACATAAGTTCATTGTGATGAAAAAATATTTTGTAATTGGTAGCCCTATTAATCATTCTTTATCACCCAAACTTCACAATTATTGGCTTAAAGAAAATAACATTGATGCTTTTTATGATAAAAAAAAAATTGATGAGAAAGATTTACAAACTATAATTTCTGAGGTTAAAGAAAAAAAAACAGAAGGTATCAACGTTACCGTCCCATTTAAAAAATCAGTAATTCCTTATCTAGACAAATTAAGTCCAGAGGCAGAACAAACACAATCGGTAAATACAATAATTTTAACAGATGATATTTTGGTAGGACACAATACAGATATATCTGGTTTTACTAATGCGATTAAAAATTTAAATTTTAATATTGAAGGTAAAAAAATTTTCATTTTAGGTGCTGGAGGTGTTGTTCCATCTATAATTTTTGCATTAAACAAAATGAATGTTTCAGAAATAATTATTTCCAATAGGACTAGGAAAAAAGCAGATGATTTAAAATCCCAATTTAAAATCATAAATGTTATAGATTGGGGAAATATACCAAAGTTTGATATGATAATTAACGCTACAAGTCTTGGTCTAAACAATGAAGTTTTAAATTTTAATTTTTCTGACGTTGGGGGTAATAAATTATTTTATGATGTAATTTATAATCCGAGTGAAACTAGTTTTTTAAAAGAAGGAAAAAAACTTGGTAATCAAACAGAAAATGGAAAATTAATGTTCATTTATCAAGCATTGGAGGCTTTCAAAATTTGGCATGGAATTGAACCCGAAGTAAATACTGATATCTTAAAACTTTTAGAGAATGATTAGGATAGGAATATTAGGGGATATAGGCTCAGGGAAAAGCTATGTAGCAAATAATTTTGGATTTCCAGTATTTAACGCTGATCATGAGGTATCTAAACTTTACAAAAAAAATAAAAAAATTTTTTATAAACTAAATAAAGAATTACCAAAATATATATCTACATTCCCTATAGACAAGGATGAAATTACAAATGCTATTTTGGCCAATAATTCTAACTTTAAAAAAATAATAAAGATAGTTCATAGAGAAGTGAGAAAAAAAATGAAACTTTTTTTAAAAGAAAATAGAAATAAAAAATTTGTAATTTTAGATATACCTTTGCTTATAGAAAATAAAATCAATAATAAAAAAGATATACTTGTATTTATTGAGTCTTCAAAAACAGATATAAATAAAAGATTAAGAAAAAGGCAAAATTTTAATAATAAATTATTTAAAAAGTTTAAAAAAATTCAATTTTCACCAATGTATAAAAAAAGAAAAGCACATTTTATAATAAAGAATAAATTTACAAAAAAATCTGTTAAAATTGGTATAAAAAATATTTTAAAAAAAGTTTTATAAATGAAAGAAATTGTATTAGATACCGAAACTACCGGAATCTCAGTCAAAGAGGGACATAGAATAGTTGAAATAGCTTGTTTAGAACTAGAAAATCAAATCCCCACAGGAAATAAATTTCATTACTGTGTAAATCCAGGTAGAAAAGTTTCTGAAAAGGCTTTTGAAATTCACGGATATTCGGATGAATTTTTGTCAAAACAAAAAAAATTTATTGAGATAAAAGAGGAATTTCTTAATTTTATAAATAATAAAAAATTAATAATTCATAATGCTGATTTTGATTTATCGCATATAAATAATGAACTTTTTCTTTGTAAAAATGATAAAATAAATAATGAAATTATAGACACTTTGGCTTTAGCCAGGGAAAAATTTCCAGGATCTCAAGTTAGTTTAGATGCTCTTTGCAAACGTTTTAGAATTGATAATTCAATGAGAACTACGCACAACGCTTTACTTGATTGTGCACTTTTAGCAAAAGTTTATATTAATCTGACAGATCAAAAAGAACCAACTTTAGATTTTCAAAAAACCAATGATCAAATATATGACGAAAAACAAGAGTCAGCTGTATCTTATTTTAAGAAAGTAATTTTACCGACAAAGGATGAGATTTTAAGTCATAAGAAATATTTGAAAGAAAATTTAAAAAAAAATTACTTTAGTTAATTTTTTGTTTGTAAAGTTTTTCAAAATCTAATTTTTTCTCGAATTTCATATTTGGATAGCCTGAGTTGTGTAACATGTCTAAAAATGATTTTTCCAAATTAGGTGTTATTTTGGTTTGAACATCACATAAAATAATTTTTTCTAGTTCTTTTTTGTCATTAATATCATCTCCAATTTTTACTATGGTCGTGTAGGTCATTTCAAAAAAAGATTTTCTTTTAGACTCCTCTTTATCTTCTAATTTTAAAATTGTATTAACTTCAATCACCTTATCTTTAATCGCCTTAGAGTTAATATTAATTGCTAATTGATATTTTAAAATTTGTTCCTTTACAAAAATATATGTTTCGGTATCTTTTGTTTCACTAGATAAATCTTTAATATATTTTCCAACAATTTTAAATTTGTCTGTCATCTTTATCCTCTATATCTTCGTACTCCCCATCAATATATTTATTATTTTTATTTTTTTTATAACTATTTTTTTTTTTTAAAAAATTAAAAAATATTTTTCTAGTTACTGGGAAAATTAAAAAAAATCCTATTACATCAGTTGCAAACCCGGGTACGATTAATAATAGAGCCGCAAAAGCAATTGCCGCACCAGAAAGCATTTCATAAGTTGGGTTTTGATTTTTACTCAATTGTATAAAACCAGATTTTAAAGTGTTTAATCCCTCATATTTTGCATAATAAATACCAACTATTGCAGTTATAAATATAAGTAAAATCGTAGTTATTGCCCCAATTTGAGATCCAATTTTTATCAAGAGATAAATTTCAATCACTGGAACTAATAAAATTAGGATTAATATTGAGTTCATTTGTCCTTAATCTAAATTGCTGGTTGAAATTAATCAACATAGTAATTACTATTATCATATGAACTATAGCTTTGAATATATCGACATTATTTTGTTAGCAATGATAGCAGGTTTTATATTTTTAAGATTAAGAGGGATTCTGGGGAAAAGAACTGGTTTTGAGGGAAAAAACCCAGCTCAATTCAAAGATGTTTTAAAAAATATCAAAGTTGAACAATCAATTAAACCAAAAGAGAATTTTGATGTTGAGGCTCAAAAAGATTTTTTAAAAGGAGCAAAAATAGCTTACGAAACAATTATTACTGATTTTAGTGATAATGATAATAAAATAACTTCCAGTAAACCTTTATTAAATAAAGAAATTTATAATCAGTTTAACGAAGCTCTAAAAAAGAGAAGCGAAAGTGGACATCATGCGGAAATTACTTTTATTGGTATCAATTCTGCAGAAATAAAAGAGCATAAAAAAATTGGTAATATTCTTAATGTAACTGTAAATTTTATTGCAGAAGTTATTACTTGTATAAAAGATAAAGATAAAAAAATAATTTCTGGGGATCCAGAAAAAATTAAAAAAATTTACGATACATGGGTTTTTTCTAGAGATACAACTTCAGCAAATCCAAATTGGCAGCTTGTAAATATTTTAACATAATTGACCAGAAAAATTTCAGATAAAGATAAGAAAGATTGGGAGAATTTTATTTCTAGCAAAGAAAAACTTCCTGACAAAGAACATACAAAGAAAAGTAAATTACCATATTATGTAAAAACTTTGGATCTACATGGTTTTACTCTTGAAGCGGCGAATATATCAGTAGAGGAATTTATAAATAAGTCTTTTAAAGAAAAAATTAGTAAATTAATTATTATAACAGGTAAAGGCCTTCATTCTGAAAATGAAAACAATCCATATGTTTCTAAAGATTTAAGTATATTAAAACATTCTGTACCAGAATTTATTTTTAAAAATAAAAATTTGATGAACAAGATAAATACTATTCAGGAGGCAAAAATTGAAGATGGAGGTAGCGGTGCTTTCTATGTATTCTTAAAAAAAAACAAAACAAAATGATTATTTGGCTTGCATCATATCCTAAAAGCGGCAATACTCTCTTAAGATCTATACTATCATCCTATTTTTATTCAGAAGATGGAGTTTTTAAATTTGAAAATCTGAATAAAATAACCCAGTTTCCAAATACCCATCATTTTATGTCCCTAGGAGTTGATATAGATAATGATGAACAAGTTTTTCAAAATTTTATTAATGCACAAAATTTGATAAATAACGAACAGGGTAAAGTTAAATTTTTTAAAACTCATAGTTCATTATCTAGAATGTATAATAGTAATTTTACAGATTTAAAAAATACTTTGGGTGCTATTTATGTTGTACGAGATCCAAGAAATGTTGTTTCTTCCTTAGCTCATCATTTTAATCTTAGCATAAATGAAGCAACTGAAACGATGCTCGATGAAGATAAATTTACAGAGAAAACACTTAAAACATCTAAAGTTTTTTTGGGATCATGGAATTTTAATTATAAATCATGGAAAAATCTCAATAAACAAAAGAGATATTTATTAATTAAATATGAAGATTTAATTACTAGGAAAAAAACTGTGATGTTAAGAGTTTTTAAATTTCTAGAAATAATTGGCATGAAGTTCAAATTAGATATGGTCAAGTTGAATAAATGCTTAAAATCTACTGATTTTGATAAAATGAAGAACAAAGAAAAAGAAGAGACTTTTTTTGAAGCCGTATTGGATAAAAATGGTAATAGAAAAAATTTTTTTAATCTTGGTCCTAAAAATGATTGGAGAAATTTACTCGATGAAAATAATAGACAGAAAATTGAAAAAAAATTTCAGAAGGAAATGTTAGAATTAGGATATTTATAATTTATTAAAGTATAAACTTTGATAAATCTGTATCTTTAACTAAATTATCTAAGTTTTTATTTATATATTCTTTATTAATAATTATTTTCTCACCAGCTCTGTCAGTAGCTGTAAAGCTTATCTCATCAAGAATTTTTTCAATTATTGTATGCAGTCTTCTTGCACCAATATTTTCTACAGTAGCATTAACTTCTGAAGCTATATTGGCAATTGCATCTATTCCATCATCTGAAAATTCAAGATCAACATTTTCTGTTTTTAAGAGAGCTACATATTGTTTTATTAAGCTGAAATCGGGTTCTCTTAAAATTCTTTTAAAATCTTCACTAGTTAAAGCTTCCAACTCTACTCTTATTGGCAATCTTCCTTGTAATTCAGGGAGTAAATCAGATGGTTTTGCAAGCTGGAATGCACCAGATGCAATAAACAAAATATGATCAGTTTTAATTGGTCCATGTTTTGTATTTACAGTAGTTCCTTCAATTAATGGTAATAAATCTCTCTGAACTCCTTCTCTTGAAACATCACCTCCAACTCTATCCGTTCTTGCAGAAATTTTATCAATTTCATCCAAAAATACTATGCCATTATTCTCTGTCGAGAGTTTTGCAGCTTTAATTATCTTATCTTGCTCTATTAATTTATCAGACTCATCATTAATCAAAATTTCATGGGATTCTTTTACAGTCATTTTTTTCTTTTTTTCTTTGTTTCCCATTGATTTACCAATCATTTCACCAATGTTTATCATCCCAACATTTGCTCCAGGCATTCCGGGAATTTCGAAAGATGCACCGTTTGAACCTGAGTCACTCACAGCTATTTCAATTTCGTTATCGTCTAAATCGCCATCTCTTAATCTTTTTCTAAAGCTTTCTCTTGTTGCTAAACTTGCTTTTTTACCCACTAAAGCATCTAGAACTTTTTCCTCAGCTGCTTTTTGAGCTTTAGCATAAACTTCTTTTCTTTTTTTTACTTTCTCCATTGATATGGCTATTTCAATTAAATCTCTAACGATTTGCTCTACATCTCTTCCAACATATCCAACTTCAGTAAATCTTGTAGCCTCAACTTTTACAAATGGAGCTTCAGCTAATTTTGACAGTCTCCTCGAAATTTCTGTTTTTCCGACTCCAGTTGGTCCAATCATCAATATATTTTTTGGTAAAACTTCATTTTTCATTTCACCCTTAAGAGCTTGTCGTCTCCACCTGTTTCTTAAGGCAACTGCAACTGCTCTTTTAGCTTTGTTCTGTCCAACAACAAATCTATCTAGTTCTGAAACTATCTCTCTTGGTGATAAGGAACTAACTAAAGATGCTTCTTCTTTTTTATTTTTATCTTTTGGGTGTAACTGTGTAACGTTTGAATTATCCATTATATTTTTTCAATTTTGACATTATCATTTGTAAAAACACATATATCTGCAGCAACTTTAATTGCTTTTTTAGCAATTTCTTCAGCAGACATATCATTTTCCATTAAAACCTTTCCAGCAGCTAAAGCATAATTCCCACCTGATCCGATACCTATAACATCTCCTTCGGGTTCTAATACGTCACCAGTACCAGAAATTATATAACTGTTATTTTTATCTCCTACAGCCATGAGGGCTTCTAATCTTCTTAAATATTTATCTGTTCTCCAGTCTTTTGCCAACTCAACTGCGGCTCTTGATAAATTTCCTGCATGTTTTTCAAGTTTTCCTTCTAATCTTTCGAATAGAGTTAAAGCATCAGCAGTTGAACCTGCAAAACCAGCTACAACATCTCTTTTTTCAATTTTTCTAACTTTTGAAGCTGTACTTTTGACAACAGTATTTCCCATACTAACTTGTCCATCACCTGCAACCACTACTTCATTGTTTTTTCTTACCAGCACAATTGTTGTCATACTTAATAAATGGTAACTATTTTTGATACTTCAAGTGTTCATACTGATATTGATATAGTGGGATTATGTATGTATACCTCTAGAATATATGGCTAGAAAAGGAAAAGTATCTCGAAAAACAAAAGAAACCAGCATTAATGTCGAGGTAAACATTGATGGTAAAGGTAAATATCAAATTAACACTGGCATAGGTTTTTTAGACCATATGCTTGAGCAATTATCAAAGCATTCTTTGATTGATTTAAAAGTAAAAGCAAAAGGAGATACTCACATAGATCTTCACCACACAACAGAAGATACAGGTATTGCTATAGGTGAGGCTTTAAAGAAAGCTGCTAAAAAATTTGTAGGAATAAAAAGATATGCTCATACAGTTATTCCAATGGATGAAACATTAACTAGAGTTGCTATTGATGTTTCAAATAGACCTTATTTAATTTGGAAAGTAAAATTGAAAGTTGAGAAACTTGGAGAAATGGATACAGAATTATTTAAAGAGTGGTTCCAAGCCTTCTCTCAATCCGCAGGTATTACAATGCACGTTGAAAATATTTATGGTGATAATAGTCACCACATAATTGAGTCTTGTTATAAAGCATTAGCAAGATCTTTAAGAGTTGCATTAGAGATGGATCCAAGAAATAAGAAAAGCATTCCATCAACTAAAGGCTCATTATAAGTTTAATGAACGTCACAATTGTTGATTATAATTCGGGTAATATAAGCTCGGTAATAAACTCCTTTAAGGAAGTTGCTAAAGACAAAGTAAATATCGAAGTCACTTCAGATTTAAATAAGATTAAATCTTCAGATAAAGTAGTTTTACCAGGGCAGGGTTCGTTTAAAAGTTGTGTTGATGCACTTAATAATATAAGCGGTTTGGTAGACACTTTAAACGATTTTGCCATTAACAATAAAAAACCTCTTCTAGGAATTTGCGTTGGGCTTCAAATGTTTGCTGATGTTGGTTATGAAGAAACAGAAACCAAGGGTTTAGGCTGGATATCAGGTAAGGTATCAAAAATCGATAATCAAAATGGAAAGTACAAGCTTCCTCACATTGGTTGGAACCAATTAAATATTGTTAAGGATAGTAAAATTTTTAAAGATATAAAAAATAATTCTCACATGTATTTTGTTCATAGTTATGAATTTATTCCAGATGATAAAAATTTGATTTCAGCAACAACAGATTATTCTTCAAAAATTGTTTGTTCAGTTGAAAAAGACAATATCTTTGGAACACAATTTCACCCTGAGAAGAGTGATAAAATTGGACTTAAAATAATTAATAATTTTATAAGCTTATAAATGAAGAATATTAAAGAATTTAAATGAAAATATTTCCAGCAATAGATATTAAAGATAAAAAGTGTGTGAGGTTAGTAAAAGGAGATTTTGATAACAAAACTGAATATGAACCGTCTCCAGTTGAACAAGCTGGAAAATATAAAGATCATGGTTTTAAAAATTTACACATAGTTGATTTAGATGGAGCTTTAACTGGTAAAACAGTTAATTTGGATATTATTCAAGAAATAGTCACAAAATTTGATCTTAAAATCGAAATTGGTGGGGGTATCAGAAACCTTGAAAGTATTCAGAAATATACTGATGCCGGTGTTGAAAAAGTTATTTTAGGAAGCGCAGCTATAAAAGATAAAAACTTTTTAAAAAATGCATGTGAAAAATTTCCAAATAAAATTGCTTTAGGTTTAGATGCTAAGGATGGGTATTTATCAGTTTCAGGTTGGAAAGAAAATTCAGACCAATTAACTCTAGATTATTTAAAAGAGGTGAATGATTTTGGTGCAAGTAGATTGATTTATACCGATATAAACAGAGATGGGATGAAGCAAAGTCCTAATTTCGAAGAGACAGCAAAGATTGCTAATACATCAAATTGTCCGGTAATTATATCGGGTGGCGTCTCATCAATTGACGATATTAAAAAAGCTAAGGAATTAAATAATAGTAATATTGAAGGCATTATAGTTGGGAAAGCTATTTATGATGGCGATATTAAATTGGATGAATTAGTTAAGGAATTAGATGCTTAAAAATAGAATAATACCTTGTCTGGATGTTAAAAATGGACGTGTTGTTAAGGGAATTAATTTTGTTGATCTGCAGGATGCAGGCGATCCAGTTGAACAAGCTAAAATTTATTCAGACGGTGGAGCAGATGAAATTTGTTTTTTAGATATTACTGCATCAAATGAAAATAGAGATACTATTTATGATGTAGTAGAGAAGACCTCGAAGAAATGTTTTGTTCCTCTGACAGTTGGAGGTGGCGTTAGAAGTGTTGAGGATATTAATAAACTACTGAACTGTGGTGCAGATAAAGTATCAATCAATACTGCTGCTGTTCAAAATCCAGAAGTAGTAGTAGAAAGTTCTAAAAAATTTGGGTCACAATGTATTGTGGTAGCTATAGATGCTAAAAAAAATGGAGATAAATGGGAAATTTTCACTCATGGTGGAAGAAATAATACCGGCATTGATGCAATAGAATTTGCAAATAAAATGGAAGATAGTGGAGCAGGTGAACTTTTAGTCACATCAATGGATAGGGATGGTACGCAAGTTGGTTATGATATTGATCTTATGTCTAAGATATCTTCTATGGTAAATATTCCAGTTATTGCTTCAGGTGGAGTTGGAAATCTAGATCATTTAGTAGATGGAATTAAATTAGGAAAAGCAAGTGCAGTTTTAGCTGCATCAATATTTCACTATGGTAAACATTCCGTAAAAGAAGCTAAGGAATATTTGGATTCAAAAGGAATTCCTGTTAGAATTTAACATGCTTAATACATTAGAAAACCTAATAAAACTTGCAAGAGACAGAAAATCTTCCCCAGTCGAAGGTTCGTATACTAATAAGTTGCTTACAGATAAATCATTAAGCAAAGCAAAAGTTTTAGAGGAAGTTAATGAATTGATTGAGGCTGTGGAGGAAAATTCAAACAAAATTCATGAAGCAGCAGATGTATTTTACCATTTGTTAATTTATCTCGAAGCTAATGATATAAAAATTGAAGAAGTAATGTCAGAATTAGAAAAAAGAAAAAAATGAGTTACGACGATAATAATATTTTTGCAAAAATTTTGCGTGACGAAATACCTTGTAATAAAATTTATGAGGACGATTTTGTTTTGTCATTTCATGACATTAATCCTCAAAAAAAAATTCATGCACTAGTTATTCCCAAAGGAAAATATATTGACTTAGATGATTTTAGTTTAAATGCTTCTTCCGAGGAGATGGTTGGGCTATTAAAAGGTATTAATATAGTTGCTAAAAAGCTTGGTATTTCAACTGAAGTAGGACAGGGCTATAGAGCTTTAGCAAATATCAGTGATCATGGTGGACAAGAAGTGCCCCATTTACACTTTCATTTGTTTGGTGGTGAACGAGTAGGAAAAATGGTTGAGTGACCGAAGAAGTTAAAAGAAATTATCTTGAAATTAATTCACTCAAAGATCTTAAAGAGGGTAACAAACCATCAGAAGATTATTCTTTAAGTTTAATTGATCCAATAAATTTTCAATTAAATAAATTTTTCTACAAAAATATTGGTAAAAATCATAAATGGGTAGACAGACTTACTTGGTCAGAGGAAAAATGGATTAATTATGTATCTAGTGAGAGTGTTAAATCATATGTATTTAAATTTAATGATGATTTAGTTGGTTTTTTTGAATTAATTTTCCATTCACAAAAAAATGAAACTGAAATTGCTTATTTTGGGATCTTAGAAGAATACCAAAATAAAAAATTAGGTTCTTATTTATTATCTGAGGCAATTAAAAAATCTTTTGAAAATAAAGTTAATCGTGTTTGGGTTCATACCTGTTCTTTAGATCATAAAAATGCATTAAGTAATTATATATCAAGAGGAATGAAAATATTTAAAACCGAGATTATAAATATTTAGTTTTGAGCAGGGATTTTAAAAAGATTTTTTGAAAGAATTTTATTTTTTCTTATTGAAGAGAGGAAAGTGATATTAAAATTTTGATAAATATCTGTATTTTGCCAACCGACTAAGTCATAAGTTTGTTTATCAAAAAAAATATTAATTTCGTTATCTCCATCAACAATTGTAAAATTAATTAGACTGTCGTCAATAATTCTTTCCTGAAGATCATAAATTTTATTTATTAGAAAATTTTTGTCTAAAATTAAATTTAAAGCAGTTTTTTTCAATGGATACCTGTAATAACTAGTCCTTGTTTTTATTACTAATGATTTTCCATTAGATACTAAAATTTTATTATTACTTATTGCGTACTCACAAAATATTTTTTTCGGATATTCAATGGTGCAGTTTCCATTTTCTATTTTTCCATTAATATTTTGCTCGAATTTAAAATTAAGATTTTCTGTATCTTTCAAATTTTGTACTATTTTGTCTTTGATTTCAGCATTTGAGATAGAGTCAGATAAAAACAAAAAAAATATTAAAAAATATTTTAACATTAAAGCACATCTCTTTTGCCAACATGATTTGCTTTACTAACAACACCATCTGCTTCCATCATATCAATAATTCTCGCTGCTCTATTGTATCCAATCTGAAGTTTCCTTTGTAAAAAAGAAGTGGAGGCTTTGCCTTCAGACCTAATTATATCTAAAGCTTGCTCGTAAAGTTCATCTTTCTCGCCTTGATTTTGATTATCACCAATTTCTTTTTCATCAGCGAAATTTAAAATTTCATCAACATAATCCGGCTCTGCTTGAGATCTTAAAGAATTATTTATTTTTTCTATTTCACTGTCAGAAACAAATGGTGCATGAATTCTAACTATTCGATTAGCTGAGGACATATACAACATATCACCCTTTCCTAACAATTGTTCAGCTCCTTGTTCTCCGAGAATAGTCCTACTGTCTATTTTAGAAGTCACTTGGAAAGATATTCTAGTAGGGAAATTGGCTTTTATAGTGCCCGTAATTACGTCCACACTAGGTCTTTGGGTGGCCATTATAATATGAATTCCTGCTGCTCTCGCCATTTGAGATAGTTTTTGAATATAATTTTCAATTTCTTTACCAGCAACCAACATTAGGTCAGACATTTCATCAACAACGACTACAATATAAGGCATTGGAAGTTTGTGTTTTGAATTATAACCGTCTATATTTCTGACACCTTCTTTAGTCATTAATCTGTATCTACTTTCCATTTCTTTTACTACCCAGCCTAACACCGAAGCTGCTTTCTTTGCTTCTGTTATTACCGGACAGAGTAAATGTGGAATTCCTTCATAAGTTGAAAGTTCTAGCATTTTTGGGTCAATTAAAATAAATTTACATTTATCCGGAGTGTGTCGGTAAAGAAGTGATAAAATTATTGTATTAATACACACTGACTTACCTGATCCAGTTGTACCAGCTATAAGCAAATGAGGCATTGAAGATAAGTCGCCAACTATAGGTTTACCAGATATACTTTTACCTAATGCTATGGGTAATTTTGTTTCTCTTTTTTTAAAATCTTGGCCGTTTAAAATTTCACTCAGATAAACATTTTCTCTAGAATTATTAGGAAGTTCTATACCTATAGTATTACTACCTGGTATGGTTGCAATTCTTGCAGATTCTGAACTTGTATTTCTAGCTATGTCATCTGATAAATTTATAATTTTGGAAACTTTTACCCCTGCAGCTGGTTCGAATTCATTTAATGTTACAACAGGACCATAACTGACCTTTTTTATATTACCATTAACACCAAAATCTAGGAGTATTTTTTCTAAAAATTCTGGATCGTAACTTTCATTTTTGTTAGAATTTTCTCTTTCTTTTTTTGTTGGAATTTTTAATAAATCTAAACTTGGGAGTTTAAATTTAATTTTATTTTCTTTATTTTTCTCTGCTTTAATAAATGGTAAGTCTTCTTGAATAAGATTTTTTATATCCTCTTGCGGTATGTATTCACTTATTATTTCACTTTTGTCGGTGTAGTTTCTTTTTTCTTTTTTATTAAAAAGGCTTGAAGTTTTTTTAACAAAATCTAAAAATTTTAATGGACTGAAATTAATACTAATTAGAAATAGGATTAATATAATTAAAATTAAAATATAAAAAAAAACATTCTCACTAAATTTTATTATTGACCCAAGAAAAGTTTGATTCAAGTACTCACCAATGAAACCACCGTTCCCATTTATGTAAAGTGTGAAAGCATCTGAATAGAAGTAACTTAAAAAGAGAGTCCCAAAAATGCAATAAAGTATAGAAAAAAAAGTATTTTCAATTATTAAAAAAAACTCTTTAATTCTAAAAATATTAACTCCAGTTATAATAAATGTTATAGCAATTAAATAAGATATTAATCCGATAGATTGGAAAAACAAATCAGAGATCAAGCTACCTTGAAAACCTAAAAAATTCTTAATAATTGTATCTTTTGGAAAGATAAAATTAGGATCTTCAGGAGAATAGGTGAAAAGAGAAATAAATAATAGACAACCTAAAAAAAATATAAATATACCAAATATTTCTGCCAACCTTTTAATAGCAAAATTAATTAATAAATTTGCTGTTTTTTTAATATCCATAGATGAATCAATTTAATCACTTTGTATCATCTAATTTTTGTTGTTAAAATTAAAAATAATATGAAAGTTTGTATAATTGGTAATGGATTATCTGTCTTAGCTTTAGCAAAAGCATTAGTTAACCAAAATATATATGTAGATATATTGTCTCAAAATAAGATTAATACACTTAACAAAACAAGAACTATAGGAATATCTAAAAGTAATAAAGAATTTTTCAACGAACATATAACCAATATTCAAAAAATTATTTGGAAAATTAATAAAATTGAAATATTTACAGATAATTTTAAAAATAAAAAATTACTTAATTTTCAAAATAATAATGAACTTTTTTCAATTGTGAAAAATTTTCAACTTTTCAATCTTTTAGAAAAGAGTTTATCTAAAAATAAATTTTTTAAAAAAAAAAAAATTCCAAAAAATTTAAACTATTTTAATGACTACGATCTTGTTATAAATACAGATTATTCGAATATACTTACTAAAAAATATTTTAGTAAAAAAATAATTAAAAAATATAATAGCACAGCATATGTAACCATTATAAAACATTTAAAAATAAAAAATAATATTGCTACACAGATTTTCACAAAAAGAGGACCATTAGCTTTTTTGCCTATATCAGATAATCAAACATCAGTTGTATATTCATTACATAATTTACATTCTTCAAAAAGAGAAAATATTTCTTTTTTAATTAATAAATATAATTTTAAATATAAGATTCAAAAAATTGAAAAAGTCCAATCATTTGAATTAAAATCCTACAATTTAAGATCATATTTTTATAAAAATATTTTAGCTTTTGGGGATTTATTGCATAGAGTTCACCCATTAGCTGGTCAAGGTTTCAATATGACTATCCGTGATATAAAATCACTTTTAGAAATTATCAGAAATAAAAAAGATTTAGGATTACCTCTAGATATGTCTGTGTGCCGCGATTTTGAAAAAAAAATTAAACACAATAATTTTGTTTTTTCAAATGGAATTGATTTTATTCATGAATTTTTTAATTTTGAAAGAAAAACTAATATTGATGTTCTGAGTAAATCAGTTCATTTTTTGGGCAAAAATTCCTCAATAAATAAACTTTTTACTAAAATTGCTGATAGTGGATTATAATTTTAATTATTGAATTGTGTTATTTTCGTACACATCATGAATATATGTTTTTAATATTTCTGCCATTTTATCTTTTCTCTTATCTAGATTTTTAGCTTCTAATAATACTTGTTTTTCCTCCAGGGAAAAAGGTGAAGCCATTGACAATGCATTTATTGTCTCGTTTAAATTTTGTTGTTCAAGAGCCTTCCAATTTATTATGAATCCTTTTTTTTCAAATAATGATTTTAAATCTTTAAAAATTAATTTTAGGTCAGAAAATTTAATTTCTTCTTTTTTTTCAATTAAGTCATCTAGAAAATCGTGATAATTTACATTTAAAATTCTATATTTTTTATCTGTATTAATTTCGTCTATTTTTCTAAATCTTATCATACCTTTTAACTCAATTAAAAAACGCCCATCATCAGTTTCTCTAAAACTAGTTATTTTACCCAAACATCCTGTATCATAAAGATCTGGAATATTATTAATATTATTTGAATTTTTTGGCTGTATCATGCCAATCATTTTATTTGATTTCATGCTATCATTAATCATATCAATATATCGAGGTTCAAAAATATTTAATGGGACGGTAGTCTTCGGTAAAATTATAAAATTACTTAATGGAAAAACAGGTAACTTAACAGGAAGATTTTTCATTTTTAAATAATATCAAATTATATATTATTCTTCTATAGTGATTATTAAATGATTATTTGGATAGCATCATACCCAAAAAGTGGAAATACTTGGCTTCGGGCTTTGTTGAGCACGTATTATTTTTCAAAGGATGGCGTATTTGATCAAAATTTACTGAAAGAGATAGATCAGTTTCCCACTAGTAAATATATGAAAGATTTTGATTTTGATAAAAAAATTCCTGGTGATACGATTAAGCATTGGATAAAGGCTCAAGAAAAAGCAAATTCAGATAAAAAATTAAAGTTTTTTAAAACTCACAATGTATTTGCCAAACTTAATAATTATGATTTTACAAATAGGCAAAACTCATTGGGGGTTATTTATGTTGTAAGAGATCCTAGGAACGTAATTACCTCTGTTAAAAATCATTATCAATTAAATGATGATCAGGCTTTTCAATGGATTACAAATGAAAAAAATTATATTTACAATGTTCAAAGATTTGAAGAACTTGGTTATAGTGATTTTCAGTATATAAGTTCTTGGGGTACTCATTATAAATCATGGACAGTTCAAAAGAAAATACCAATTAAATTAATTAAATATGAGGATTTACTACATTCTACATATGCTGTTTTTTTAGAAGTTATTGAATTTATAAATAAAATTACAAACAACAAAGAGCGAATTGATAAAAATAAAATAAAAAAAACTTTAAGGCACACAACTTTTGAGGCTCTCAAAGCAAACGAGAAAAATCATGGGTTTTCGGAGTCAATGCCTATGAGAACAGATAAAAGTAAAAGAGTACCCTTTTTTAATCTTGGACCAAAGAACGATTGGAAAAAAATATTAGATGTAAGTTATATAGAAAAAATTGAGAACATTTTTGAAAAATCTCTCAAAGATTTAAATTATAAATAATAAATGGATTATAAAAATCTGATAAGATTAGCAGATCAAGCTTTTAAAAATAATAAATTAGATGACTCTATTAAATTACTTCAGAATGCATTACAAATTGAACCAAATTCTTTTGATATAAATGCCAAATTAGGAATCTTAAACCTTAAACAAGGTAATTTAGAAAAATCAAAAAATTACTTTAATAAAACAATAGAATTAAATCCAAAATCATTATTAAGCTATTTAAATCTTGGAATAATTTATGTGAAGCTAAATAATAGAAATTTAGCATTAAAAAACTATTTAAAAGCACTGAAAATAGACCCTAAAAATTTTGGGATAAATTATAATTTAGGCAACTACTATTTTGCTAATAATGATTTGGTGAAAGCAGAAAAATATTATTTAATTTCTATCAATCTTGATCCAAAAAACTTTTATCCATATAATAATTTGTTTCAGCTCTATGATAGATCAAATAATATAAAAAAATTAGATTTTATAATTAATAAAATTCTAGACATATTTCCCAGAACATCTTCTGTTCAATTTTTAGAAGGAATTTATGAATTTAGAAAAAAAAATTATGAAAAAACTATCCGTATTCTGAATGATTTAAACATAAGTAAGCAAGACGCACAGCGCAATGCATTAAAAGAAAATACTTTAGGTAAATGTTATGATTTTATCGGTTCTTATTCAGATGCTTTTAAACATTTTTCTAAATCTAATGATATTATTGAAAGTTTTTTAAAGGATAGACTTGATAGAAATAGATATGTTAATTTTATTAAAAAAAAAATTAATTTTATTTATAATAATAATCTTGAAGCTGATAAAAAAACATATTCACATGATAAATTTAATGATCCAGTATTTTTAATTGGATTTCCCAGATCTGGAACAACTTTATTAGATACAATTCTTAGAACACATAAAAGAATAAAAGTTATTGAAGAAAAAAATTTAGTTGATCAGCTGATAAACAAGTTAAATAAAATTCATAATGATGATTATTTAAAATTAGAAACTCTAACTCTTGAAATTAAAAGTGAGTGTAGAAATCTATATTTTGAAAGTAGAAAAAAATTATTAGGTTATGATGATAATGCTATTTACATCGATAAAATGCCACTAAACATTTTATATGTTGTAGAATTAAAAAAAATATTTCCTAGAGCAAAATTTATTCTGGCACTAAGAAATCCTTTTGATGTGGTTTTAAGTTGTTTCATGCAACCCTTTCAACCAAATGATGCAATGTCTAATTTTTTTAATTTACGTGATACATCAGAATTCTATGATTTAGTAATGGAATTATGGAAAAAATATGAGGATAATTTAAATTTAGATTTACACATTGTTAAATATGAAAATGTTGTTGGGGATTTTGAAAGTACAATTAAAAATTTAATTAAATTTTTAAATGTCGATTGGTCGGAGGATTTAAAATATTTCTATTTAACAGCCAGAAAAAGGGGCATTATTAATACACCAAGTTATAATCAAGTGAATATGCCTCTTTATAAAGAATCTATATCAAGATGGAAAAATTATCGTGATAAATTCTCTGAGGTAAATTCTAAGTTAGATAAATGGGTTAAAATATTTGGATATTAATTTATATATTTTAATTTAATCCTTAAAAGTTCATTGAATAATTTATCAAATGTTATTCTCATAAAAAATTTGATTAAATCCATTATTGCTTGCATTTATAAAACTCGCTATCTATAATGTTTTTCTTAATAAGCGGGCATAGCTCAGTGGTAGAGCGTCTCGTTGCCAACGAGAAGGTCGAGGGTTCGACCCCCTTTGCCCGCTCCAATATACGTGATTAAATTAAATTACTTAACTTCAATTTTTCAAAATTATATTAGCGGGAGGGATATTAGAGAATTTAAAAATAGTTTATTTTATTACTTTTTCTTTAGAGTAATAAGAAATTTTTTAGCTTATGATTTAATTTTAAAAATTTATAATTTTAAAATTTTTGGAAGTATAAGAAAAAATAAAACTTCTCACTTTTTATTAAAAAAATGTACATTTGGAGATTATCACGAATTGAATACGATAAAGAAATTTTCTAATAAAAAAAAATTATTGTTTGTTGATTGTGGTTGCAATTATGGATTTTACTCACTTTATACTTCATCTCTAAATTCAAAGAATATAATAATAGCTTTTGAGGCATCAAAAATTACATCTGATGAATTTATCAGAAATTTAAAATTAAATAATTTTAAAAATATTAGTTTTTACAATAATGCAGTATCAAATATCAATGATGAGTATATTATTTTTAATGAAAGTCACAATGATTGGGAAAGTTCTCAAACTCATAGTAATTTTGAATTAAGTTCAAAAACGAAAGTAAAATCTGTAAAAATTGATCAATTTTTAAATAAATATAATTTAACGAATTATGGAACTATTATCAAATTAGATATAGAGGGCAATGAGGTCAATGCAATTAAAGGGGCCTTAGAATTTATAAAAAAAACAGATCCTTTAATAATTATCGAATTTTCTAAATTTACTTTTGAAAATTTGGACAATATTGACTATATAAAAAATTTTTTATTTGAATATGATTATTCAATATATGACACTAAAAAAAATAAAATTACATTAGAAAATATTTTAACAATGTTAACTAAACTAAATAAAAAACACAAAATGATCGGGAATTTTTATCTAATTAAAAACTTATCAAATAATTTAAAAATATTTCTTTCGGATGACTGATTTAGCAAGTAAGAAATGTGTTCCATGTGAAGGAAATATCCCCCCATTTAATGTAGAAGAAATACACAAATACTTAAAAAAAGTGGATGGGTGGGAAGTTATAGAGGATAAGATTGATGGGTTTCATTTAATTAAAAACTTTAAATTTGAAAATTTTTTACAGAGTCAGGAATTTATAAATAAAGTTGGAAAAATTGCTGAACAAGAAAGTCATCATCCAGATTTATGGTTTGGATGGGGTTATGCGAGAATTAAAATATTTACACATGCTATTAAAGGTCTTGCAGAGAGTGATTTTATTCTTGCCGCAAAAATAGATCAAATATCTAATGTCTAAAGTGTCTTGTCTTTGAGAAAAGAAGCACAGTATCTGTTTCATTTGCAAAGTTAATTATTTCTTTATCCCTTATTGATCCAGATGGCTGAACTACTGCTCTAACACCAGATTGGACTAATTTTTCAATACCATCTACAAAAGGAAAGAATGCATCTGAAGCAGCAACTAAATTATCATTCTGAAGATTAAATTTTTTCATTTTATTTATTGCTATTTGACAACTATCTAATCTGCTTGGTTGACCAGAACCAATACCAACAGTTGTTTCATTTGATGCCAATACAATTGCATTTGATTTAACGTATCTGCATACATTGAAAGCAAAAATAAGATCTTTAAGTTGTTTTGATGTTGGTTTTCGTTTTGAAACGATTTCAAAATTTCTGGTTGAAAATAAATTTAAGTCCTCTGATTGTATCATTATATTTTGGTTGAATGATACAAATTTAAAAAGTTCTTCTAATGTGTAATTTGTTCCGTCAATTAATCTTAAGTTTTTTTTAGCTTTTAATATTTTGATAGCACTACTTTCAAATCCATTTGCGATAATCACTTCTAAAAATAATTTATTTAGTTCTAAAGCTAAATTTTTAGTAATTTTAAAATTACAAGAAACTATTCCACCAAAAGCACTTATGGGATCACAAGAAAGAGCGGATTTATAGCTATCTAAATTGTTATTTTTTGAAGAAACTCCACATGGATTTGCATGTTTAACTATGACTGTTCCTTTACCCTTTGGTAAAGATCTTGAAATTGTTAGAGCACTAAATATATCATTATAATTATTGAAACTTAGTTGTTTTCCATGAATTTGTCTTAAATTTTTATTCGAACTACTTGAATAGATTGCACTTTGTTGATGAGGGTTTTCTCCGTATCTAAGTTGTTCTGTAAGATTTCCATGAAAAATTTTTTTATCTGGAAAAATAGTATTTGTTTTTTTATTAAAATAGTCAGAAATAACAGAGTCATAATAAGCTGTTTCAGTGAAAGCTATCCTTGATAACTTTTCTCTAAAACTTAAGGAAGTGGATCCTTTGAACTTTTTTAATTCTTCAATTAATTCCTTATATTGGTCTGAAGAAGTAATTACAGTCACATCATTATAGTTTTTGGCTGCAGACCTAACCATTGTAGGACCACCGACATCTATATTTTCTATAATTTTTTTATGGTTTTTTGTTTTTTTAAGAGTGTTTTCAAATGGATAAAAATTAACTATGACTAAATCAATATTCTCAAAACCATTATCTTTTAGATCTTTAAAGTGAGATTTTTTCTCTCTCTTATTTAAAATTCCCGCATGGATTTTTGGATGAAGAGTTTTTACTCTACCCTCCAAAATCTCAGGTGAATTGGTAAAATCAGACACTTCAAAACAATTAAATTTTAATCTTTTAATTTCTTTATAAGTGCCACCCGAGCTAATTATTTTAATTTTGTTTTTTTTTAAAATATTTAATAATGGTTTTAAGTTATTTTTATCAGATACAGAAATGAGAGCTGTTTTGATTTTTTTCTTCATTATAATTTACTTATCTCCCACTTTATTATCTGTTCTTTTTCATTATTTATACCTGAGATAAAAATATTTTGGTTTTCTTTATATGAATTTTTATTACCGAAATATAAACCATTATCAACATCAATTTCAAAGTTATCACAACTAAATTTCCAACCTTCATCATCTAATTCAATTAGTATAGATTTGTTATCTTGTGTTTTCATCACTTTCGAGTTTGGATCTAGATGAAATCTAATATCAAATTTAATTTCTTTATTTGAATTTTTTCTAAATAACTTATCATAGCCAATAAATTTCATTTGTTCTGGGTAAAACTCAATTTCTCTCTCATAAATGGTTCCAAATTTAATTAAATATCCATCATGTGTACCTGATATTTTCCAATAATTATTTTCAAAAACTACATTTTTTTTTGATATTTTTAGTCCTTTATCAGTAATCAAATTTTGTTGATGCTTAACAAAATTACAAGAAGAATAGTCCTCAATTGTTAAAGCACAATGAAGAGATGTGCTTCTTGATAATTTATTAAATTTATTATTTCTATCCGAGTAATAACCAGCATTTGAAATTAATTTTTTTTCATTTGAAAATATTTCAAAAGATAAGGCACCTGCTTGATAGTCGTTGGAGAAAGTTTTGTTAGGACTAGAACCTATATCAGCAGCGAGAATTATTTTTTTATTTTTAAGAATTGCATATCCACCAAGTTCATTAATTTGGTTTTTGAAAGTATAACCAAACCTTTTTAAATATTGATCAAATTCTCTATTTTCAGAGGAAAAATTACCATTAAAAAAAATATCCTGCTTTATATTTTGCCAAACAAAAGCATAACTTGATCCTAAATAATAGATAGTTTCATCAACATATTCGGGTATTAATTTTTGAGATTCTTTAAACCACTCTCTAATTATAATAAAATATTTTAGATAAAATATTAATTGTCTGATATTTCTTGATTTTGGAAAACCCTGGTTATCAATTGAAGATTTAATAATATTTCTTAACAAATTTAACCCACTGTCTAGATATTGTTTTTCATTTTTGTAAGCTAGTCCAGTCAAAATTATTGCAGCACATCCAATCATTTTGTCTTCGACTTTTTTTGAATTTTTTATTTCATTTAATAAATGATTAGTTTGTTTCTGAACCATATGATCAAAAGTAGATCTATATTCGTGGTCACTATCTTCATAAGTTAGTTTGTGATTTGATAACCATGAAATAATTCTTTTTGCCGTTAGATCAAATTCCCAACTTTTTTTTTGATATTTACGATTATTTGAAATCCAATTTTTTATAACTGTTTGCGTAGTTTTTTTTGAAGATTTTAAATCTAAGCTAAAGAACCAAAAAAAATTATTTAATTTTTCATAATCTTTCGAGTTTAAATTATTTTGCCAAATAGATTCTATAGCAAAGTCTTCAATTTTATATTTCTTATTTTGGTATTTAATTATAGACGAAAGTAAATAAGGACTTGGTTTGTATTCAAAACTATTTTCAAAAGTTTTTGATATTTTTTTTTCGTAAAAATTTGAATTTTGATAAATTGATTTAAAGCTATCTTTTATATTAAAATAAAATTGACCTAAAATGCCTAAGGAATTTTTGTTAATCATTAACTTATTTTAATTTTAATAAATTAATATTTTTTTTTATATCTCCATCATTACTTTTAAATACCGTAGTACCAGAAACAAGAATGTTAGCACCGGCATCAATTGCACTTTTGCAGTTATCAAAATTGATTCCACCATCAATTTCTATGTCAAAAGCCATCTTTTTTTGTTCTTTTATTTTTTTTAATTCTTTAATTTTATCTAAAACTTCTGGCATGAATTTTTGCCCTCCAAATCCAGGATTTACACTCATAATTAAGACTAAATCTATTTGATCTAATAAATCTATTATTAAATCAATTTTAGTTTCAGGATTAAGAGAAACTCCAACTTTCTTATTTTTCTCTTTTATCTTTTTGATTGAATTTTTTAAATTATCAGTTGCTTCGGGATGGATAGTAATTATATCAGCTCCTGCATCGGCGTAAGCTTCTATGTATTTATGTACTGGTGAAATCATTAAATGAACATCAAATTTTAATGAACAGTGTTTTCTAAGGGCTTTAATTACAGGTGGTCCTATTGTTAAATTAGGAACAAAATGACCGTCCATCACATCCACATGTATCATATCAGCTCCACCTTCTTCCAGTCTTTTAATTTCCGTTCCTAATTGACTAAAATCAGCAGATAAAATTGATGGTGAAATTTGTATATTTTTCATTGATTACTATTTTAACTAGTATCAATTTTAAAAATTAAAATGAATTAAAAAATTGATAAATTTGTCTAGAAATTTCACTCTCCAAAGGAAATGACAACATTCCCATCACCGAATAGCCTAAGATCCAAGGCATTAGATAAAATCTAATCATGTAGAAAAACCAAGCAACATATAAGGGCACCAATGGCCCGATGATAAATGAAGGTGTGATTGGTTTAAATAATTTTATTAGAGGATTGGTGTATTTCACAAATACTCTCATGAAAAAGAATTGTGAGTCCTCTCTTTGAAAAATATTCATCGCTACTCTTCCAATCAGAGTCCACATGATAATTCCAAGCAAATAATCAATAAAATATATTAAAGGATGAAAATTTGCTGACATTCAAAATTTATATTGGAAAATTTATTGAAATAAAAGGGGCGAAATTAATCGCCCCTTTTAAAGATTATTTAGTGTGATTTACCAAGAATTGATTTACCACTCGGTACACGCACGTCATCAACCATTTTTTGAGTAGCTTTATCTGGTTCTGCAGTCATTAAACTAACTACCACCATTAAAACTAAACTTACAGCTGATCCGAAGATACCAAATGTTAACTGTGTAATCCCTAGGAATCCACTTCCACCAGTTCGTACCCAAATTAAGTACCAAGCACCGGCGATTAGACCACCTAGCATACCAGCAATCGCACCTTGTCTATTAGCTCTCTTCCACCATACACCAAGTACAAGTGGGAAGAACAATCCAGACATCGCAAAATCAAAAGCCCAGATAACTGAACCTAAGATTCCTTGAATCTCCATTGCTGCAATAGTTGCTCCAGCAAAACCAATTATTACAAGTAATACCCTTGCAACAAGTAGTCGTTTTGCAGTTTCCGCTTTTGGATCAATGATCTTATAGTAAACATCATGTGATATAGCGTTTGCAATCGCTAGAATCAAACCATCGGCAGTAGACATGGCAGCTGCCATACCTCCTGCAGCAACTAGACCTGAAATTACGTAAGGTAATCCAGCTATCTCTGGTGTTGCTAATACAACGGCTTTACCACCCATGAAGAACTCATTTAATTCAAGAGTTCCATTTCCGTTAAAGTCGCTGATAAACATTAGGTTTGCTTGGTTCCAGTTTTGGTACCAATCTATCGCTTCCACTTCTGCAAATGTCTTACCGATAATACCTGTTGGTAAATTCGGGTCGATCAATGATAACTTAGATAATGTAGCTAACATTGGAGCAGAAGAATAAAGTAGGAAGATAAAGAATAATGACCAACCTACTGATTTTCTAGCTGCTTTTACACTTGGAGTAGTAAAGTATCTCATCATCACGTGCGGTAATGAAGCTGTTCCCATCATCATCGCTAATGCTAATGAAATAAATGCCCAAGGTGTAGCGTTCACTGCAGAGTGAGCTTTAGTTATTCCTGCTAAGCCTTTAGGTACTGATTTTAGATCAGCAGCTGCGTTTTTAACAAAACCAAACTGTTGTTCTAATTCACCAATTCTAGCTACCTCGTCAGCTAACATAAAGTGAGGGAAGAAACCCGCACCCATTTTGTTACTGATCCAGAATACTGGAAGTAGGTAAGCTATAATTAGTACGATATATTGTGCAACCTGTGTCCAAGTTACCCCTCTCATACCACCTAACATTGAACATAATAAAATACTTATTAGTCCAACATAAACTGCGTATTGGAATGGGATATCAAGTGCAACAGATGCAATAGTACCTGTAGCGTTAATTTGTGCAGTCACATAAGTAAATGAAGCAACAGTTAAAACTACAACTGCGCTAAATCTAGCTAAATTACCACCGTATCTAGTACCTATAAAATCTGGAACTGTATAACAGCCAAATTTTCTTAGGTATGGTGCTAATAAAGATGCAACAAGCACGTAACCACCAGTCCAACCTACAAGTAGAGCCATATAGCCGTAACCTTTAAAGTAAATACCACCCGCCATTGCAACGAATGAAGCACCAGACATCCAGTCTGCTGCAGTCGCCATTCCGTTGAAGACTGTTGGTACTTGCCTACCAGCTACGTAATATGCATCTGCTTGGGCTGTTCTTGATAGCCAACCGATTAATGCATAGATGAATACAGTAAAAGCAACAAAAGCAATACCGATTGCTTTAGCTGTCATACCCATCTGTTCAGCAATTGCCATAATGATTATGAAACCTATAAATCCTCCGGTATAGATCCCGTAAACTTTAGGCAAATTATCTATGAAATTACCTTTCATTATTCGTCCTCTCTTTCGCTAAAGCCGAACTCTTCATCGATTTTTTCTTGTCTATTCGCAAACCAGAAAATTAGGATTACGAAAGCGCCAAGAGATCCCTGACATGTAAACCAGTATGTCCACGGATAACCGAAAGGTCCTGTGACCTCGTTCATTTCAGCTCCAAAGAGAAAGATGCCAATTGAGAAAACAAACCAGATTGCTAATGTTATAAATAACAATCCCCTGGTTTTTTCCCAGTGTTTTTGTTGATTTGACATTTATACCTCTCTTTTTAGTTATAACTGGTTGAAACCATAACCATTATGAGAGCTTTGAAAACCCTAAAAATTGATCATATTAGGTACTTATTTACTTACTTTTTTAAGATATAATTGGCGCACTTACAAATTAACATGGGAAAATACAAATTAACTTGGAGAGACATAAAACTTGAAGATTTTAAAACATATTTATTCGCCATGTTTAAGGCGTTTATTCCAAAGAAAAAAATAAAAACTTTAGATGAATTAGAGCAGTTTATTCAAACTAAATCTGCATGGGCCACTCAAGTTACTTTATATAATTATCTAAAAACTAGAATGGGAACAAGATACGTTCTTCATTTTGATAATGACGAATTTATGTCATCAGTAAATCTTGCTAAATGGAATATTTATTCAGTTGCATTACAAGACTTAACTTTTTTTACTTTTTCATATTTGAAAGTTAATTTCAATTATCAGGATATTCATAAAGCAAACGAAATTTTCAATAAAATTTTAGATGACGAAATTTCTAATAAGATGCCGTTAGATATTATTGATGAAGCTAGGAAAAGTTTTGATGAACGATTAGAGAAAATAAATTGGGATGTTTATTATCAAGACTTACCTTTTAATCCTAGTGCACTCTCTTTATATAAATGGGCTCCAATTGCAGATGAATTAAAAACTTTAGATCGTAAGATTGTTTTAAATTCGATGATTTTAAAGTGGGATGTTGTTAAACAAGAGTTTAAAGATTTAATCCAGTTTTAAATATTTTTTCTATTTTCAACCAAACTATCAACAACACTTGGATCTGCAAGAGTGGTCGTGTCTCCTAATTGACCATGCTCATTAGCAGCAATCTTTCTTAGTATTCTTCTCATTATTTTTCCTGATCTTGTTTTAGGAAGACCTGGAGTAAAATGAATTAGATCTGGAGTTGCCAAAGGTCCGATTTGTTTTCTAACCCAAAGTTTAAGATCCCTTTCAAGTTCGCCTGTTTCGTTTTCTCCTGCATTTAATGTTACATAACAATACAAACCATTACCTTTTATATCGTGAGGGTAACCAACTACAGCAGCTTCAGCTACTTTTGGATGAGCAACAAATGCACTTTCAATTTCAGCGGTTCCTAGGTTGTGCCCTGAAACAATAATTACATCATCTACTCGACCAGTGATCCAGTAATAACCATCTTTATCTCTTCTACATCCGTCACCAGTGAAATATTTTCCATTAAACTGAGAAAAGTATGTATCGATAAATCTTTGATGATCTCCATATACCGTTCTCATTTGTCCAGGCCACGATTGAGCTATACAAAGTCTTCCCTCACCAGCTCCTTTAATTTCTTTTCCATTTTTATCTACAAGCACTGGCTTAATTCCGTAGAATGGTTTTGTTGCTGATCCAGGTTTAAGAGGAATGGCACCTGTTTGAGGAGCGATCATTATACCCCCAGTTTCTGTCTGCCACCATGTATCTACAATTGGGCATTTAGAATTACCTACAGTTTTATAATACCACATCCAAGCCTCTGGATTTATTGGTTCTCCCACCGTTCCTAAGAGTTTAAGTGATTTTCGAGAAGTTTTCTTAACTGGTTTATCTCCTTCACGCATCAAAGCTCTTATTGCAGTTGGAGCTGTATAGAATGTATTTACTTTATATTTGTCGACTATTTGCCACCATCTTGAACTATCAGGATAATTTGGAATTCCCTCAAACATTATAGTTGTTGCACCATTCGAAAGTGGTCCATAAATTATATAACTATGTCCAGTTACCCAGCCAATATCAGCAGTACACCAATAAATATCTTTTGGTTTGTAGTTAAAAATATATTGATGAGTCATTGAAGCATAAACCATATAACCACCAGTAGTATGAAGAACTCCTTTGGGTTTCCCTGTTGAACCCGAAGTATATAAAATAAATAAAGGATCTTCTGCGTTCATTTCTTCAGGTTCACAATGATTAGGAACATCTTTAATTAAATCATGATACCAAACATCTCTATTTTGATCCCAGTTGATATAATTACCTGTTCGTTTAACAACTATACATTTTTTAACATTTGGACAACTCATCATAGCTTCATCAACTGTATATTTCAGTGGTATAGTTTTTCCTCCCCGCACTCCTTCATCAGCAGTGATTATATATTCAGACTCGCAATCATTCACTCTTCCAGAGATAGAGTCTGCTGAAAAACCTCCAAAAATAATCGAATGAACTGCACCAATTCTCACACAGGCCAGCATTAAAATTGCTAACTCTGGAATCATCGTTAAATAAATTGTTACACGGTCACCTTTTTTAATTCCTAATTTTTTTAAACCATTTGCTGCTTTAGAAACTTTTTGATGAAGTTGTTTGTAAGAAATTTTTTGACTATCTTTTGGATCATCTCCAACCCAAATAATAGCAGTTTTATCTTTTTTATCCTTTAAATGTCTATCAATGCAATTTGCTGAAGCATTTAAAGTACCATCTTCAAACCATTTAATTTTTACTTCTTTTGTACTGTATTTTACGTCTTTAATTTTTTTATAAGGTTTTATCCAAGTAATTCTTTTTCCTTCTTTTCTCCAAAATTCATCATTACTCTTTATAGATTGAGAATATTTTTGCTGGTATTTACTTTTGTTTGCTAAGCTACTTTTAACCCATTCTGGTTTTGTTTTAATAACAACTTCAGGAGGTGTATTTCCATTTTCCTTTTTTGCTTTAATTCTTTTTTTTGGTTTTTTAGAAGATCTTTTTCTAACTTTAGATCTTCTCCTCACCTTTTTTGAGGTTTTTTTTCTAATTTTAGACTTTTTTTTTCTTACCTTGCTTTTCTTCTTCTTTTTTTTTGGCATAGGACAATTTTTTTTTTAAATCTTACTCATGTTATTTATAATTTTCCAGCTTTTATAATCAACAGGCATTACAGAAAGCCTACTTTGCTTTATCAGAGCTAAATGGCTTAAATACTTATTTTTTTTAATACTTTCGAGTGTTATAGGCTTTGAAAATTTAGACTTAAATTGAACAGTAACGGCAACAAATCTCCCTGTTTTGTCTGTTTTATCTATATACGATTCTTTAATAACTTTTACTATTCCAACTATCTCTTTTCCTATGTTTGAATGATAAAAAAAACATAGATCTCCTTTACTCATACTTTTTAAATTTTTTGCAGCTTGATAATTTCTGACACCATCCCAAGGTGCACCTTTAATTCCAGCTTTTTTTTGTTGGTCAATTGACCAAACATCTGGCTCGGATTTAATTAACCAATACTTCATTATAATTGAACCCCAGCACCTTTGAGAAAAGCTGCATCTTCGTCTAAAGGCCATCTTGGTTTTGCTGGATAATCTAAATTATTAAATTGATTTAGTTTAAATTTTTCTAAACCTACCATTGCAATCATTGCTGCATTATCTCCACAAAACTCTATAGGTGGAAAAATACTTTTATAATTATTTTCTTCACATAGGTTAATTAACATAGACCTAATTTTTATATTTGCTGCAACCCCTCCAGCAACAACAAAAATTTTTTCATTTAATTCATTTATTTTTTCAAATTCATTGAAAGCAATCTTTGTTTTTTTATATAAAATTTCTTCTATTGTTTTTTGAAAAGACGCTGCAAGGTCGTATTTATCTTGTTCTGATTTAATTGTTTTGCTTATCTTCAACACGGCAGTTTTTAGACCTGCAAAAGAAAGATTGCATCCTCCCTTGCTGAAAATTGGTTTTGGTAAATCATATTTTTCTGGATCACCTTTTTTAGCTAAAATTTCTATTTGAGGTCCACCTGGAAATTCTATTCCTAAAAGTTTTGCCGTTTTATCGAATGCTTCACCTAATGCATCATCAATAGTTGTTCCCAATCTTTTATATTTACCAAGATTCTGAACACTTAAATATTGTGAGTGCCCACCTGAAATTAAAAGAAGTAAATATGGATAATTTAGATTTGTATTTAGTTTTGGACTTAAGGCATGTCCCTCTAAATGATTAACAGCAATAAAAGGTTTATTTATTGCTGATGCGAAAGCTTTACCAAAACTTAATCCAACTGAAAGACAAACAATTAATCCAGGACCAGCGGTAGAAGCAATCGCATCTATTTCTTCAATTTTTCTCCCACTTTTATTAATAGCTTTTTTGACAATCCAATCAATTTTCTCAATGTGTGAACGAGCTGCTAGTTCAGGAACAACACCACCAAACTCCTTATGAACCTCCACTTGACTAGAAACAATATTCGACAAAACTATTGGGAATCCTTCTTCATTTTCAGTGATTAAAGAAGCTGCAGTTTCATCACAACTAGACTCTATTCCAAGAATTAAGGGTTTTTTGCTCATTCAAATAGTTTTTAATAATTGTACAATCTTAATACAAGTAAGAAATAAATTTTTATGAGAAAAAAAATAATAATTGGATCTAGGGGTAGCAAGCTTGCCTTACTTTATGCTCAACAAGCTAAAGATAAGATTATTGAAAATACCGACCTTGGTAATGAGGATATTTTAATAAAATCAATTACAACTAAAGGTGACGAAGTACAGGATATAAGATTATCTGAGCTTGGTGGCAAAGGTTTGTTTTCAAGCAATATTGAAAAAGAACTTCAATTAAAAAATATTGATATTGCAGTCCATGCACTGAAAGATATGCCTGCTAATGAAACAGAAGGATTAAGGACAGATTCTTTTCTTAAAAGAAATGACCCTAGAGAAATTTTAATTACAAAGAACAAAAAAAAACTTAAAGATTTAGATCAACACTCAATTGTTGGTACCTCATCATACAGAAGAGAATTTCAAATAAAAAAAATTAGACAAGATTTGAACTGTAAACTAATTAGAGGAAATGTAGATACTAGAATTAGAAAATTGAATGAAGGGATGTATGATGCAATTATTTTGTCTTATGCTGGTATCAAATTTTTAAAATTTGAAAATGAAATCTCAGAAATTTTTTCAGCTGAAGAAATAATTCCTAGTGCAGGACAAGGCGTAATTGCTCTTCAGTGCAGGGAGAATGATGATGAGACAATTTCTATTTTAAATAAAATTAATCATGAGGAAACACATAAAAGAGCTCACCTTGAGAGAAATATTTTAAAAGTTTTAGATGGAGATTGTGAAACAGCAATTGGTGCTCATTCAGTGGTTGATGGAGATAAGATTACGGTGGAGGCTGAACTTTTTTCTTTAGATGGTAAACAAAGGTTTTATGAAAAAAAAGTTGGTAATTTGAATGAGTTTAAAGAAATTGGTAAAGAGATTGGAATACTTTTAAAAACAAAATCAAATAATTCATATAAAAGATAATATGCATATTTTGTTAACTAGACCACTAGAGGATTGTTCTGAAATGATATTAAAATTTCAATCGTTAGGACATCAAGTTTCTCATCTTCCATTATTAAGAATTGAAAAGGTTAATTATGAAGAAATTAACTTTTCTGAATATGGTGGAATTGTTTTTACTAGTGCAAATGCAGTTAAATTTTTAAACACAGTAAAATTAGATAAAAATATTAAATGCTTTTGTGTTGGAAATGCTACAGAAAATAAAGCAAGAAGTGTTGGTTTTCAAAATACAATTGCGGCTGAGGGAAATGTTACAAACTTAAAGGAGTTAATTATACAAAGTTATGATTCCAAAAATAAAGAATTACTTTACGTTAGTGGTGAAACAATATCGGTTGATTTAGATCAACAGCTGTTAAGCGAAGGTTTTAAGGTAAAAAGAATTATTAATTACAGAGTAGATCATAATCAAAAATTTGATGAGAAATTTGTTAATGAATTAAAATTAAATATGCCTGATATGGTCTATGTTTACTCTCAAAATAGTGCGTCAAGTTTCTTAAATTTTATAAAGATTTACCAAACCGAAAATTTATGGATGAATACAAATTTGATGTGTATAGGCGAAAAAACCTCATCAATACTGAACGAAATCAAATGGAAAAAGATTTTTCTTTTTAACCCTGGAGAAGAAGAGTTTTTGTTATATAAAATTTAGAAATGGAATTAATTAATAATTTTTCGGAGATATTTTTATCAGTATGGAATAAAGGAATTCTTGGTGTTGATATCTTTCAAATCTTAATTGGTATTGGAATATTTTTACTATTTTTAATTTTTAGAGGTCTAATAAGCAAATTAGTTATTAAAAAATTAGAAATTATCTCGAAAAGAACAACGAATAAATTAGATGATACTTTTGTTCAATCACTTGTAGGTCCAGCAAGATTTTTACCAATTGTATTAGGATTTTTTATTGCAAGCTACTACATGACTTTCTCATTAGAAGGAAGAGAAGTGGTAGATACAATTAATAGAACGTTGATCACAATTTTAATTTTTTGGGTAATTCACCAAATCATAGAACCAATCTCATACATACTTAGTGGTTTAGACAAATTGTTAACAAGAGAACTTATTGGCTGGATAATTAAATCGCTAAAAATTTTAATTTTTATTTTAGGTTTAGCAGCAGTTTTAGAATTGTGGGGAATAAAAATAGGTCCAATCATTGCAGGTCTTGGATTGTTTGGTGTTGCTGTAGCATTAGGGGCACAAGATTTATTCAAAAATTTAATATCAGGAATTTTAGTTTTAGTTGAAAAGAGATTTAAAATTGGAGATTGGATAGCTGTCGAGGGTATTATTGAAGGTGTAGTAGAAAAGATTGGATTTAGATCAACAACAATTAGAAAGTTTGACAAATCTCTTGCTATTATTCCAAATTTTCAATTTGCCGAAAACGCAGTTGTAAATGTAAGTGAAACTTCAAATTGGTTAATCAGTTGGATTATTACGCTTCAATACGACACTACTGTAGATCAGTTAAAAAAAATTAGAGATGAAATCGAAAGTCATATTAATTCAAGCGAAGATTATAATACCTCAATTGGTGTTGCGGTAAGAGTTGATAAATTTTCTGATAGTTCAATAGATATGTATGTAAGATGCTTTACAAAAACAGGAAGTTGGAATAATTGGCTTGATGTAAAAGAAAGATTAGCAATTGCGATTAAAGAAATTGTAGAAAAAAATGGTGCTTCATTTGCTTTCCCAAGTCAGTCGATTTACGTTGAGAAAAAATGATAGCTATTTTTTATTTAGTTTTACAAATTTTAAAATTGTACTCTTATGTTGTAATCGCCAATGTTATTGTAAGTTGGTTAATAGCTTTTAACGTTCTTAATACTCAAAATAGGTTTGTGTATGCAATTTTAGAGTTAAGTTACAAATTAACCGAGCCATTTCTGAATAAAATTAGACGTTTTTTGCCAAATTTAGGTTCACTAGATATTTCTCCAATCATTCTTCTTTTATTGATTTGGTTTATCGAAATGTGTATGAAGCTGTACATCGCACCAATGATTTTTTAAGAGAGAAATATGATTTTAATTGATGGAAAAAAAGCAGCCGCAGAATTAAGAGCAGAGTTGAAGGAAGAAGTTGCAGAGTTAAAATCAAAACATAATAAAGTACCAGGTTTAACAGTAATACTTATTGGTGATTTAACACCTAGTCAGATTTACGTAAGAAATAAAGAGAAGTCAGCAAATGAGGTAGGATTAAAATCTGAAGTAATTAAATATCCAGACTCAGTTGAAGAAAGGACTGTTCTAGAAAAAATTCAAGAACTAAACAGCGATGAAACTGTTTCAGGAATTTTAGTTCAACTTCCTTTACCTAAGCATATTGATAAGCAGAAGGTAATAGAAGCTATTGTTCCCTCAAAGGACGTAGATGGATTTCATCCAATGAATGTAGGCAATCTTTCATCTGGTTATGAAAGTTCGATACCTTGTACTCCGCTTGGATGTTATTTGTTGATAAAAAAGATTGAACCTAATTTAAGTGGTAAAAAAGCTGTGGTTGTGGGTAGATCAAATTTAAATGGTAAACCAATGACACAACTTCTTTTAAAAGAAAATTGCACCGTAACTATAACTCATTCAAAAACTAAAGATTTAAAAGCTGAATGTTTAGACGCAGATATAATTGTTGCAGCTGTAGGTATACCCGAACTTGTTAGAGGAGATTGGGTTAAAAAAGATGCTATTGTTATTGATGTTGGTATAAATAAAACTGATAACGGTATAGTTGGCGATGTTCATTTTGATGAAGTTTCAAAAAATGCAAAAGCACTTACACCAGTTCCAGGCGGTGTAGGTCCAATGACCATTGCTTGTTTGCTTAAAAATACGATCGACTGTTTCAAAAGATCGCAAATTTAATAATTAAACCATAAGCTGTAATCTGTTAATTTATTAGAATGAAAAAACCTAAACGACCATACAGATTTGGTATAATTTTTTTGCTTCTTACAGTTCCACCTATTGGGGCAACACAATTAGGTTGGTATTTGCATGACAAGCAAACTGGTTTTGATTATGGTATGATTGTAGGTACTGTATCAGTAATATACGCTGCATATTTAATGTATGAAAAAAACTGGCGTGAAGAAGATGAAGATTAAATTATGGAAAAAATAATTTTTTTTGGATTGGTCATTCCTATTATGGCTTATGTTTTATACTTAGGTGGAATGGCAATTATGAATGGATTTAAATCTAAAGAAGCTAATAGAGCTGAGAAAGAGGAAGCTGAAAATGAAAGTGGGGATACAAGCGAGACTTCTGCCGAACAAAGTAGCAATTTAAGTGATGAACTTACTAAATTGAATGATTTAAAAGAAAAAGGAATTATTTCTCAAGAGGAATTTGAAAAGGCGAAAAATAAACTATTAAATAATTAAATAGTTTAATCATGTTTAATGGTTTTAAAAAAAAATTTGTTAAAGTAAGCAAGGGTAAAATTTTTTGTCGATTTAAAGGAAACGGTCCTCCACTATTGCTACTTCACGGATATCCACAATCACATTTAATGTGGCACAAGACTGCACCTGAACTTAGTAAATATTTTACAGTAATAGTCGCCGATCTTAGGGGATATGGGGACAGTTTAGTTTTGCCTGGTGGAATTAATCATAAAAACTATTCTAAAAGAGAGATGGCAAAAGATATGGTTCAGTTGATGAGTAAATTAAATTTTAAAAAATTTTTTGTTGCTGGTCATGATAGAGGTGGGAGAGTTGCACACAGAATGGCAAGAGATTATAGAAATAAAATTATGGCTTTAAGTGTATTAGATATTTGTCCAACTCTAGATATGTACGAGCATACAGATATGAAGTTTGCAAAAGGATATTTTCATTGGTTTTATTTAATACAGCCCGCACCTTTACCAGAGAAAATGATAATGGCAGACCCTAAAAGATGGTTACATAGTCGGTTTAACAGGTCATCTAAACGTGCGATTGGAAGAGTTGAAGATGAATATTTAAGAGCCTTTAAACAAAGTAAAAGAATTCAAGCAACATGTGAAGATTATAGAGCTGCGGCCACTATAGACTTAGAGCACGATAAAAAAGATAGAAATAAAAAATTAAATATTCCTATCCAAGTTTTGTGGGGAAAAAAAGGAGTAGTTGGAAAGCAATTTAATTCGATTAAAATTTGGCAAAAATATACAAATAAAAAAATCTATGGTGCAGAAATTAATTCAGATCATTTCATACCAGAGGAAAGTCCTAAACAAACTATAAATCACCTAAAAAAATTTTTTCTAAAATATGTTAAAAATAATTCCAAATAAAAAAAATATTGGAGCAGAAATAATTGTAAATTTAAAAGATATTTCAAATAAAGATATTTCAAAAATCAAAAAAGCACTGAATAAATATGGAATGTTATATTTCAAGGAACAAAAATTAACTTCTAAACTTTTCATTAAGTTTGCAAAATATTTTGGAAATTTAGCCAACTATCCAAGACTAAAAGGTTTAAATAAAAAATTTCCTCAAATTACAGTAGTGCAAAGAAAATCAACAGATAAAGGACCAAGTTTTGGTGAACAATTTCATACAGACTCCATTTATACAAAAAAGCCACCAAGATTTACAATGTTGCTTTCAAAACTTGTGCCAAAAAAAGGAAAGGCCAATACAGAATTTTGTTCTCAATATCTTGCTTATAAAGAATTACCAAATCCAATAAAAAAAAAATTTAAAAATATTAAAGGTAAATATTCCTCTGAGGGTCCGATTTCAGTTACAACAAAAGAAAGAGTAAAAGAAAAAGGAAAAAATATTAAAGAACTTAAATCTTCACATAAAATAATTAGGAAAATCGGTACAAATTATTCGATTTATTGTAGTCCAGGACATTTTGTTGGTTTTAGTTCAAAGATAAAAAATCAAGAAAAGTTCAAAAAGTTTTTATTTAATCATCAAATTAAGAAGAAGTTTCAATTTTCTTTGCCTTGGGAAAAAAATCAATTGGCTTTATGGGATAACAGATCTATGCTCCATCAGGCAACACCCTTTAAAGGAAATAGAATAATGCATCGATTAACAATTAAATAACCTTATGCTTCAAATTTTCTTTGGATTAACACCTTTTATTTTTATAACAGTATTAGGTTTCATTTTTGGTAAGATCAAAATTTTTGATCTAAGCCATGCAAAAGTTTTAAATTTATTTTTGTTCTACATTGCTGTTCCAGCACTAATAATTAAGTTTGTTGCTCAAAGTGAAATTGGACAAATCGATTTAAAACAAATAATTTCTTACTTTTTAATGCAAGGCAGTCTAGGCCTTATAACTTTTTTGATTACATCTAATTTTTTTAAACGACCTGTTCAAGAGTCAATTATTTGGTCATTAATGGTAGCATTATCAAATCATGTGACTTTATTATTACCAATTACAAAAATTTATTTTGGAACAGAAGTTATAACTCAAGTAACAAGTATAATATTAATGGACGGTATAATTTTATTATCAGTAATTACTTTTTTTTTAGAACTTACTACCAAAAAAAGTATTCGATTATCAGTATTTTTAAGGAATCTTTTTTTAAATCCAATGATAATGTCTATTGTGATTGGGGTTTTGCTCTTTTCATTTAATATAGATATTTTTGATACACCGATTGATTATATACTTTCAGTATTAGCAGCTTGTGTTTCACCCGTTGGCCTGTTTGCAATTGGAATAACTTTATCTTTTTATAGCAGTAAAGTTATAAATAAGATCACAGTAACTATTTCTATCTTAAAATTAATTATTTCACCTATTGCACTGTTATTAATTGGGTTTGTACTTTTTGATGCGGGTATACCTGAGAAAATCCCAGGTGCTTTTTTTGTTAGTGTAGCACCATGTGGACATACAGCTATAGTTTTATGCTCAGCTTATAATGTAAATCCAGAAAATATTGTAAAAGCTTTATTTATTTCTACTTTAGCTTCTGTGGTTACAATATTCTTTGCAATTCAATATTTGACATTATAAAATTTTGTCTAAAGGGCTAACTTCTCCAATTTTAAAAATAATTGCATCATCTTTATTAAAACCATATTTTTCAGCACTATCTTTAAATCTAATTGGGGGTTCCATAATCGGCTCTAATGACAAAACAAATGTTCCCCAATGCATTCCTAATACTTTTTTACTTTTTAGGTCTTGTGCAACATTCAGGGCTTCCTCTGGCGTAGTATGATATATAGTTTTATCAAACATTGGTTTGAAATTATAAGCCCCAATATTAATCATTGTCAGATCTATAGGACCATATTTTTCACCCAGTTCTTTGTAGATTTCCCCATATCCAGTATCACATGCAAATAAAATTTTTTTATTTTTATATTCTATAAGAAAGTTACCCCACAAAGTTTTATTAGTGTCTGTTAAAGTCCTCTTTGACCAATGAACTGCAGGAAGTAAAGAAATTTTCAAATCCTCATTTATAATTATTTGATCATACCAATCCATTTCATTTACATCTTTATATCCTTTAAAATATTTACCGAGGTTTAATGGCGTTAATACTTTTGCCTCCTTAAAAGGAAAATTTCTAATTGTTGACATGTCCTGATGATCATAATGATTGTGAGTAAGTAAAAATATATCTGTTTGGGGTATCTCATTTAATTTTATTGCTGGATTAGTAAATCTTTTTGGACCAAAGATAAGTGGTCCAGCGTTCTTTGAAAAAACAGGATCTGTTATAATAGTGGTTTTACCTAATTTTATAAGGTATGTCGCGTGACCTATCCAAGCAATATAATCATTATCTTTATATTTTTCTATATCATCTAATACTTTTTCTTTTTCAATTACATGTTCTTTTGGATATGATAAATTAACCTTTTTTCTTAATTTACTGAAAGTTCTATAAGAAAATTTTCCTGACCTAGATATTATAACTGGAGATCCTTTTGGATTCCTGAAAGTCCCATCAGGTAAATGATGATAAGGTCTTTCTTTCATATTATTTTTTTTTCTCCATTAACCATAAACTGTTTCCCGCAAGAAAATATATTTTTCCATTAACAGGGTGAACTTGTATATCTCTTATTCTTCCAATTTTATCTTTGAAAATAATTGTTTCTTCAATGTTAGATGAATTTTGAAAGTTTAATTTTCTCATTGATTTATCTTTTAAAGAAGTAATAAGCGCTTCTCCATTCCATTCACTAAATTCTTTTCCCTTATAAATAGTTATAGCACTTGCTGCTATTGAAGGTACCCAGTATTGGAGTGCCTTAGTAAAACCTGGTTTCCATTTAGGTCCAATCTTTGACCCTGAATAATTTGTTCCACCCCAACCTAAAATTTTCCAACCATAATTCTCTCCCTTTTTTACTTCACCAAACCAATCACCACCTTTTGCACCATGGTTGCTTGCATAAATTTTTCCATCAAAAGAGGAATAGGTTAGACCTTGAGGATTACGAACACCTATTTGATAAATTTCTGGTAACCAATCTGATTTACCTCTAAATTTAGGGTTATCTTTTGGAATACTACCATCTAAATAAATTCTGATAATACTTCCAGGATGGCTTGTCGGATCTTGAGCAATCATACCCCCACCTCTTTCACCAGCAGATGCAAAAAGATAATTGTCTTTAATAGCCAGTCTAGAACCAAAATGATAACCAGATTCTATTGGTGGTTCAGCTTGAAATATATTTTTAAAATCTAAATTTTTTTTATTTAATTCAGCTTTTGCAATTGATGTACTGGTTTTCCAATCCCCTCTATTTTCCGAATAAGAAATCCATAAGTAATTATCTTGGTAAATAATATCTAATAAACCTCCTTGTCCATGTACAAAATAATTTAAGTTATGTTCAACTTCATAAACTTCTTCAGAAATAATATTTACTATTTTTATTTTTCCAGTTTTTTCAGTGATAATAAGTTCTTCATTATTTATAAAAGATGATCCCCATGGGTCATTTAAATCTGCCAATTTTTTAAAAGTAAAATTTTCAGAAAAACTTTTCGATGAAAATAGTAAAAAGAAAAATATCGATAAAAAATATTTGATCACTTTATGAAAGTTTAGATCTACCACCATCTACAGCAATTATTTGGCCTGTAACCCAAGAACTATCTTCTGTTAGCAAGAATTTAGCAAGAGCAGCAGAGTCTTTACCTTCGCCTAATCTTTTAAGTGGATGTGCTTTTGCAATACCTTCAGCTATAGCAGTATTTTTTAACATTGGTTCTGCTATTTTAGATTTTGTTAAACTTGGTGCCACACAATTTACTCTTATGTTTGGAGCAAATTCTGCTGCAAGAGAAACCGTCAATCCTTCAACAGCAGCTTTTGCTGAGGCTATGATTGCATGGTTAGTAAAACCTCTTTGAGCAGCAACGGTTGAAAATAATACTATCGAACCTTTATTTTTTTTTAAACTTTCTTGAAATCCTTTAATAGCTTCTACAGCAGAATAAAGATTAAGTTTCATGCATTTCTGAAAGTCTTGTTCATTTACCATTCTTAATGGTTTTAAATCAATTGAACCGACACAATAAGCTAGGCCTTTAATTTCAGAAATATCTGATTTAACTTTTTCTATAAACCCATCCTCTAAAACATCCGCAACGGTATGTGAGCACCCAAGTTTTTCAGAGACAGAACTAAGTTCACTTTCATTTCTTCCAACTAAATGAATATCGTTTCCAGAGTTTTTTAATTGTTCCGCTAAACTTGATCCAATCGAACCTGTCGCACCAAAAATCACAAATTTTTCTGACATAAAAAATTTTATTAGTTATATTTAAATATGAAGTTATTTTTTATACTTGGTAATCAATTATTTCCAATAAAATACCTAGACCGCTTCAAAAAAGACCACCTATTTTTTATGGCTGAAGATAAGGGTTTATGCACTTATGAAAAGCACCACAAACAAAAAATTTTATTATTTTTATCTTCGATGCGTTCTTATGCAGACGGATTAAGAAAAAATAAATTTAAATTGGATTATTTTAAAATCGAAGATAAAGAATTTAATGATGATTATTTAAAAAAATTAAAAAAAATAATTATACAAAAAAAAGTAAAAGAAATTTTAAGTTTTGAAGTAGAGGATAAATTTTTCGAAAAAAAAATCTCGCAATTTCTAAAAAAAGAAAAAATAAACTGGAATATTATTCAAACACCCATGTTTTTAAATTCAAGAGCTGAATTTAAAAATTATTTATCAAAATCAAAAAAACCTTTTATGGCAACTTTCTACAAAGATGTTAGGAAAAAATCTGGAATATTAATGGGCTCAGATGGTAATCCAATTGGGGGCAAATGGAGCTTTGATGAAGATAACAGAAATAAATTACCAAAAAATACCTCAATTCCTAAATTTCCAAAAATAAATGAAACCAGTCATACAAAAAAATTAAAGCCTATTATTGAAAAGGAATTTAAAAATCACCCAGGGAGTACAAATAATTTTTGGTTTGCAACACAATACGAAGACGTAGTTAAACTTTTAAATTTCTTTATAAAAGAAAAATCAAACTTATTTGGTGATTATGAGGATGCAGTTGATCAAAAAGATAATATCCTGTTTCATAGCGCATTAAGTCCGTATATAAATTTAGGTTTAATAACTCCTGAATTTGTTGTCCAAAAAGTTTTAGACTTCCATAAAAAAAATAAAATTAGAATGAATTCTTTAGAGGGTTACATTCGCCAAGTGATTGGTTGGCGAGAATTTATGCGTGGAATTTATCAGTCATATTCACAAGAAATGGAAACTGGAAATTTTTTTAAACAAAATAGAAAAATGAAAAGTTCTTGGTATGATGGTACTACCGGTCTACCACCTTTGGACTATGCAATTAAAAATGCCGTTAATCATGGTTGGTCACATCACATTGAAAGATTAATGATCTTATCAAATATAATGAACCTTTGTGAAATCAAGCCAACAATTGTTTATAAGTGGTTCATGGAAATGTTTGTAGACTCATCAGACTGGGTGATGGTTCCAAATGTTTATGGAATGGGATTATTTAGCGATGGAGGAATTTTTGCAACCAAACCTTATATTTGTGGTTCTAGTTATTTTATGAAAATGATGGATTTTAAAAAAGGTGAGTGGTGTAACACCATGGATGGTCTTTATTGGAGATTTATAGATCGAAATAGAAAATTTTTTTTAAAAAATCCTCGTCTGTCGATGATGGTGAGAATATTTGATAAAATGAAATCTGATAGAAAAAAATTAATTTTATCAGAGGCTGACAAATTTATTAAACAAAATACCTTACAGTGAAAAAAGAAAATCTACCTTCCAAAATTTGTTTAGTTTGTCAAAGACCTTTTAAATGGAGAAAGAAATGGAAGTTGAGTTGGGATAAAGTCAAATATTGTTCAAAAAGGTGTTCTAATAAAAAAATCTAATTATGAATTTAAAAAAAATAATAATTTTATTAATTTTAATGATACCAAATATTGTTAATGCTGATTTTTTTGAGGATATAACTTATAAAATTGTAGATAACCCTAAAAGGCTTAGCTACGGAGTTTCAGTTGCAGATATTGATCAAAATGGAAAATATGAATTCATAGTCACCGGATTTGGCTATCCAAATTTGGCTTTAACACATGATAATGGAAAATTAATTAATATTGCTAATCAAAATGTATTTTCTGACGAATTTAGAAAAACCATTGGGGTTGCAGCATGTGATGTTGATAAAGACGGATATGAAGAAATATATTTTCTGAACACAGATACTTATAGTGGCACAAAAAAATATTCTGACAGACTCATAGATTTGGATGGAAATAAGTTTTTAGACATGTTCGAAATTAAAAAAAATAAAGAGGATTTAAATTTAACAGCAGGTAGGTCTGTCGCTTGTGTGGACAGAAAAGGTAATGGTGCCTATGGTCTATATGTTTCAAATTATGGAGGACCAACAAGATTTTATGAAATTCAGGATAAAAAGATTAAAGATAAATCAATTAATTTGAATTTAGATAAGGTCACTGGTGGAAGGGCAGTTGTTTCAGGACATATTTTAAGTGATAGATCAGACATTTTTGCAGCAAATGAGAGAGGTGCAAACTTTCTTTTAAAAAATAATAATGGAGTTTTTGAAGACGTAGCGTTTGACTATCGAGTAGATGATGTAATTCAGAATGGAAGAGGAACGGCACTATCTGATATACTTTATCGTGGAAGGTTAGATATAATAAGCGGAAACTGGCAGGGTTATCACAGGGCTTACGTTTTACAAAATAATCAATTTAAAGACATAGGTAGTAGTGAGTTTGATAAACCATCTAGAATTCGTACTATTATATCTGCTGATTTTGATAATGATGGTTATGATGAAGTCTTTATGAACAACATAGCCGAGCCTAACAAGTTATTTAGAATAAAAAAGAATGGAGTCTTTGAAGAAATAATACTGGAAACAGGCCTTGAGACAGATGGGTTTGGAACAGGCGCTGCGGTTGCTGACATTGATGATGATGGTATTTTAGAATTACTCGTGTCCCGTGGTGAAAGTAAAGAACAACCATTAACCCTATATAAAGCAAAAGTTGATAACCAGAGAAAATATTTAAGAATTAAACCTATTAACAAATTTGGTGCTCCAGCAAGAGGTGCAACAGTTACATTAATTACTAATCAAAGAAAACACGCAAAAACTATTGATGCTGGATCAGGATATTTGTGTCAAATGGAGCCTGTGGCACATTATGGAATTAGAAAAAATGAAAAAGATTTTAAAATAGAAGTCAAATGGACTAATGGAACTAAAAATTTAATAAAAATAAATTCGTTAAATCAAGCTATCATTGTAAAACAGAAATGAAAAAAAATTTATTCAAATTCATCTTATTTTTTTTTATAATTTTTCAACTTGAGTCACTCGCAGAAGAAAAAAATTATCATAAAGAGTTAATTACTGATTGGTCTAGAATATTTCCAGATCAAAATAGAAATGCAGCTGGGCCAAAGTTTTTTAAATATATTATTGATAAAGAAATTACTTATAAAGATTTTAAAGAATATAATAAATTATATTGTGCAGTTTCTGGATCATTAATTGATCCTAATGGTGAACCAGATTTTATATTTGTTAAGGAGAGCAAAACAGGGAAGAAAATTTGTGGTGATTATTATAAGTGCTGTATACCTTGTTCTTGTGATATAATGAAATATTCAGAAGTTGAAAAAATGAAACACAAATTTTTGGATGGTTTGAATGAATTTTATGTGTTCACAATCAAGAATCCTTGTAAAAAAAAAGATTTTCCTGACAGAGTAAATAAAGATTACTTCTGTGATGGAGAAAAAATCAATAATAATCAAGTCTATAATCTAAATGGTCGAATAGTAATAGGTTTATTACATCAGGGAAGAAGCTGCAAAAAAGAAGAGTTAGATTTTGTAAAGAGTCATCAAGTAACTGGAAGATTTTGTGAACTACGAAATAGTACTCCACTAGATAGTTTAAAAACAGGAATGGGTGATATTTTTATTAAGCTAGCTAGGTAGTTAAGAACAAGTGAGTAAAGAAAAAAATTTTAAAAGACACATTTCATTTAAACAAGAAAGATTTTTGGGCACTCTTGTGCATTTATTAACTGGTTTTGGAATTGTAGCAGGTTTTTTTTCTTTAATTTGTGTTTTGAATAATAATCAAAAAGATGCTTTTCTTTGGCTCGGACTTGCATTTTTAATTGATAGTATTGATGGAACGTTAGCAAGAAAATTTGATGTAAAAAAAAATTTACCTAATATTGATGGTAAAATGTTAGATAGCATAATTGATTTTTTTAATTATGTTATAATACCCTCTATAATGATTTACTGGTTTAACTATGTACCAGATCAGTTTATTTTATTAATTCCTGTAATCTTGATTTTTATATCTATTTACTCTTATGTAAATTTGAACATTTTAACAAATGATAATTACTACAATGGTTTCCCTGCAATCTGGAATGTTGTTGTTCTATATTTTTACATTTTTGGAACAAGCCAGAATTTTAATTTATTATTTTTAATTTTATTAATATTACTTAAATTTTCTCCTTTAAAATGCATTCATCCTTTAAGAGTAAAAAAACTAAAATATTTATCAATTTTTTTCACAATTGTTTGGTTCATGATGTCAGTTCTATTAATTATAATAAAGGACTCAGATATAAACCCTTTTTATGAAATTTTTCTAATGTTCTTATGGGTTGTATCAAATATTTATTTTATTACGGTGAGTATATTTAAAACATTCACTAATTAAACTAGCTAGATAAATTTATTTAATTTGTTCAGTAAAGTGTTTTGAGCTAAGGTTGAATCAGTGAACATAATAGTATTACAGCATATTAAGATAGAAGATCCAGGATACATTAAAGATTTAATATTAGCTGATGGATTTAACTTAACTACCATCGAGTTAGATGAAGGTGAAAGGATACCAGACGATTTAAGTAAATTTGATGGAATGTTTTGCATGGGGGGTCCAATGGATACCTATATGGAAAAAGAATATCCTTGGTTAATAGAAGAAAAAAAAGCAATTAAAGAATTTGTTGTTAATCTAAAAAAACCTTATTTAGGTTTTTGTTTAGGTTGTCAGCTTTTAGGTGAGGTAGTTGGTGGAAAAGTAGTTAAATCTAAACCAGCAGAAATAGGGATTATGGATATTAATTTCTCTAATGAAAAAGATGAAGATAAATTATTTTCAAAATTTCCTAATACGATTAAAAGTTTACAATGGCATTCTTATGAGGTTCAGGGTATTGAAAACAATAAAGATGTAACTTTATTAGCCTCTTCACCAATCACAAAGTATCAAATTTTTAAATATCAAAATCATGCTTATGGAATTCAATTTCATATAGAAATAAAAGATACTACGGTTAATGAATGGGGATGTGTTCCGGAGTATAAAAAAGCTTTGGAAGATCAGCTTGGTAATGGTGCATTAGAAAAGTTTGATCAATCTGCAAAAGATAATATGAAAGATATGAATAACTACTCTACAATCCTTTATAATAATTTTAAAAAACTTTTATGAATAATAAAATTTTCGAATGGGCAGGGGTTATAACTGCAATATTGTACTCTTTGTTTGTTGCTTTAAATATAGGCATAGAATTTTTCGGTTTTTGTCTGCTGTTATTGTCAGCTATTTTAATTGGAATTTGGGCCTATAGGGGTGGTCATAAAGGAATTTTATTATTACAATTTTTTTATGCGACCGCTGGAATTATTGGGATGGTTCGTTGGTTTTAATTAAAGCTTGAAACTATCTTGGGAATATAATTTTTAAAATTAAAAAAACCTTTATTGCAGTATTGCCAAGCTAATTGATCAAGATTTCTATATAAAAAATCTATCTTTAAATTATTAGAATTTAAAAAATCTAAATTTTCACCTACAGTTGGATACAAACAGTAATAATTTTCAATATTTTTTAATTCACTTATATCTATAACTTGACAATCAATAGATTGATTTTTTAATCTTTGTTCTTGGTCTTCTATTAAATGAGATTTAAATTTCACTAATTTTTCACTGAGTTTTATTGCTCTATTTTCATTTTTATTAGAAACTAAGTAAATTTTCTTAAAGTCGTTTTCCTTAAAGTCAGTGATTTCAAATGAGAGATTATTTTCAAAAATTAAAAGATTCTTATTCTCAATATTTTGTGGGTTATTGAAATCCTGTTTAATTATTTGGTAAGATTTTTCAGATACTTTTGGAGGAGCATTTTCATTTAATTCAATATTTTGAAATCTATTGTTAGTAAATTTTTTGATATTCCATTCGCTTGCAAGGTAATGTTTGCCCTGAGTTTGAACTCCAGCCACCCATCGCCATCCAAGGGTATTCGATGCTGCATCTCCATCATAAAGATTTTGCATAAAAAATTCTGCACCCAATTGCCAAGGTAATTCTAAAGTAAAAATCCAAATACTAGCAAACCACATTCTTGTGTGATTATGCAAATAATTGTTTTCTTTAAGCTCTTTCACCCACTCATTAAAGCAATCTATGTTTGTTTTTCCCTCAATTGCATTAAGGTAATTTTGATTATTTTGAAATTCATTTCTAATTTGATTTAATTCGATAAGGTAATCTGACCAAACATTCGGTCTTAGTTCTAACCAACCTTTCCAATAAGTTCGCCATAAAACTTCTTGAATAAACTTTTCATTTTTTGAAAAAGAAAATTTACTTAGAGCTTTCTGAATGACTTCTTTTTCATTAATTATTCCATGAGTTATATATGGTGATAAGCAAGATATATTAGATCTTTTTTCAGGTCCAAAATCAAAATTTCTTAATTTTGAATATTCTCCAAGATTATTCTCAACAAAATTATTTAATTGATTTAAGGCCTTAGCCCTTGAAGCTTCAAATATCATTTTAAATTATTTTGATTTTTTTTTCTTAAGACCTAATTTGTCACTATGTCTTAATCTTAAAACAACAATGGCTCCAGCTATTAACAAAATAGCTACTGCTTCATAAACAAGTGCAGTAGGATCCATTTCTTTGCCTTGTAGAATAATAAATCGTGCAAGGGCGGTAATCGCAATAAGAAGTGGTAGTGTAATACTAATAGATTGTTGGTTCCAAAAAACCCTAACCATTGCTAGTACCTCCAAATAAAGAAACATTAAAAGCAAATCTGCTAATGTAACAGATTGATTTAAAAACATTTTTTTCATTTCAATCCCAACAGCAATAACAGTACTGATTAAGATAATAACCATTAATGCTAACTGTAAGTTTTTTGCTATCTTATCCATTATTTATCTTTACTAAAAGGTAACCATTTTTCAATTGCAGATTTTAAGGGACCATCATAAGGGATTGAATAAGAATTCGGGTTTGGACTCGTCAAAACCTCAATTCCTTTTGAAAATACAAAAATAAATACTATTACAAAAACTATGACCATGATTTTAAAAGGATCAAAATTTTTTGTTTGAAAAACACTTGCAGACTTTTCTTCTGCTCTATGGAATTGTTTAAAAGTCATATAGACGGCAAATATTAAACCTATATGAGCTAAAAAAAGTCCAGCCCATCCAAATGCAAAAGTTGTGTAAGAAAAAACATATAAACTAAAAACAGTAGTCCAAATAAAACTTAAAACTAAAAGAATTTGTAATCTAACTGTTTTAGGAAGTGCGCGTAGATCATTCTTACTATCATCAAATAAAATATTTGCAGCATCTCTCATCCAATTCTTTAGTGATTCCATGATCTAAGGATATAATTTTTAGTGATTTAAACAAATGTTAATTTGTCCTAAACGTTACTAAGAACGGAGCTTTTTTTTGTGAAAATTGATAAATCTTTCAACGTTAGATTTATTAAATGACTTATTTTCTTCAAATGAGACTTTTTTCATTGAGTAAGCGCTGCTATTAGTAACTCTAGATTGAATTGTAATATTTCCTTTATACAATTTAAGTTTAACTGAGCCATTAACTTTGCTTCTTTTTAAATCTACAATTTTTTGAAGTTTAAATCTTTCTTTTGAATACCAATAACCATTGTAAATTAACTCTGCATATCTAGACATTATCTGATCTTTTTTGTGCATAGTTTCTTTATCTAAGGTAACAGACTCAATTGCTCTATGAGCATTTATTAAAAGAGTCCCACCAGGTGTTTCATACACTCCTCTAGATTTAATACCTAAAAATCTATTCTCTACTAAGTCAACTCTTCCAATTCCATTTTTGCCTGCTAGATCATTTAACTTTGTTAATAATTTAGCTGGAGATAATTTTTTTTCATTAATTCCAAAAGGATCACCATTTTTAAAATTAATAGTAACAAAAGAGGGTTTGTTGGGCGCTTTTTCAGGAGAAACTGTTCGTTGAAAAATAAATTCTGGAGCAGAATTTTTTGGATTTTCTAAAACCTTACCTTCAGTTGATGTATGAAATAAATTATCATCCACTGAAAAAGGGGGTGCACCTTTTTTATCTTTAGGAATAGCTATGCCATGTTTTTTTGCATAATTAATTAAGTCTGTTCTTGATTTTAATCTCCAAATTCTCCATGGAGCTATGATTTTAATTTTGGGTCCAAAATAATGATAGCCTAATTCAAATCTAACTTGGTCATTGCCTTTACCAGTTGCCCCATGTGAAACTGCATAGGCTTTAAATTTTTTAGCTACTCTTATTTGATCTTTTGCAATAAGAGGTCTTGCTATTGATGTCCCTAATAAATAAACACCCTCATAGATCGCGTGTCCTCTGATCATGGGATAAACATAATCCTTAACAAAAATATCTTTTAAATCTTTAATAATTATATTTTTAACACCAAATTTTTTTGCATTAGTAATGATTTTTTTTCTATCAATTTCTTGTCCAACATCTGCTGTATAACAAATTACATCTGCATCATAATTTTCTTGAAGCCATTTTAAAATTATAGAAGTATCGAGCCCTCCAGAATAAGCTAGAACAATTTTCTTTTTTGATTTCATTGAATTAACTACAAGCTTTTCTTGAAGCGTTATAAGCTTTAGTAAATCCTAATAATGAGTAATGATCAATTGTTTGAGAACCTTGTTGATTGTATCCAGTGATCATAATTCTAGATCCTTTTCTCATTTGTTTGATCATTTTTAATTCGATTTTGTTGTCTGCAATCCACGCGAAACCTTGTTCTTTAATATCAAATTTAAATTTATTCTTCCCTGAAGCAGCTGTTACAGAATTATTTTTGTTGAATTCATAACCCGGGGTAACACTCACTTCATTTTTTATATTGTCGTTTGGTCTAAATGCTACAAATAATTTTGCATCTCTTTTATTTGTTTTTGGAGCTTGCAAAATAGGTAAAGATTGTGCAAAGCATACTTTACCGTCAGTATCCATAACGACCATTGCCTCCCAATCTTTATATTTACCAATTTTTTTAATTTCTTGAGCTGAAACTTGAGCAACACCACTTATAAAAAATATTCCTAACAATATTGTAATTTTTTTAATTATGGACATGGATTTGGATAAATTGTTTGTACATGGTTAATTTCTTTAATGACATCATCAGATAAGTTTACATTTACACTTTCTATATTTGTTTTCAACTGCTCCATTGTAGTTGCTCCAATTATTACACTAGTCATAAAGTCTTGGATTTCACAAAATTTTATCGCCATCTGACTCATATCTAGATCAAATTTTTCACTAATTTTATAATAATGTTCAACGGCATCCTCAGTATTTGGCTTTCTATACCTTGTCCAGAAATCGAAATCTCTCTCCATTCTTGATCCTTTAGGAAAATTTCTGTTTCTATACTTTCCACTTAAATATCCACTTGCAAGTGGAGAGTAAGCTAAGCAGCCAATGTTTTCTCTTATAGAAACTTCAGCTAGTCCAACTTCGTAAGATCTATTTAATAAACTATAAGGATTTTGGATTGACATCATCCTTGGTAATTTTTTGTCTTTAGATAATTGAAGATAATTTAAAACTCCCCACGGGGTCTCATTTGATAAACCAACGTATCTTAATTTTCCCTGATCAATATATTTATTTAATTCTGCAAGAACATCTTCAAATTTATTCCATTCATTTTCTTTGTGAACATAACCAAGTCTTCCAAAATTATTTACATTTCTTTCTGGCCAATGAAGTTGATATAAATCTATATAATCAGTTTTAAGTCTTTGAAGACTGTCATTTAAAGCAGATTCTAAGTTTGGACCTGTAAAACTATTTTCTCCACTTCTTAAATAATCTCTTGCTGGACCAGCAACTTTTGTTGCAAGAACAACTTTGTCTCTTTTTTTAGTTTTTTCAAACCAGTTTCCAATAATTTCTTCTGTATCACCGTATGTTTCTTTTCTGGGAGGTACTGCATACAATTCAGCAGTGTCCCAAAAGTTTACTCCTTGATCTAAAGCAAAATCCATTTGTTTAAATGCTTCAAGCTCAGTATTTTGTTCTCCCCACGTCATAGTACCGAGACAAATTGTACTCACTTTAATATTGGTATTACCTAAATTTTTGTAATTCATTAGAAATATAAAGTTAAAATTTTGTTAATCTTTTAAGGTATCTTGAATAATTAGTAAAAGAATATATATATAGTTTATTATGGAATTTGATAAAAACGGAATACTAAATAGAGCAAAAGCAGCACAACAAACAGCTGCTGTGATGGATGAAGGCTTAAGAGCCTACATGCTAAAAGTTTATAACTACATGGCAACGGGTATATTGCTAACTGGAATAGTAGCACTATTAACATTTAAAATGTCTGTTGTTACTAATGATGCAGGTTCGATCGTTGGTCTAACGCAGATGGGGAATGCAATTTATTTATCAGGTTTTAAATGGCTTGTAATGTTAGCACCTCTAGGTATCGTTTTTTACATGAGTTTTGGAATTAACAAGATGAGCGCATCAAAGGCACAAACTACGTTTTGGGTTTTCGCAGCTTTGATGGGTCTATCTTTATCTTCAATCTTATTAGTTTACACTGGAATGAGTGTTACAAGAGTTTTCTTCATAACATCTGCAACATTTGGAGCGATGAGTATCTATGGATACACAACTAAAAGAGATCTTACAAAGTTTGGATCTTTTTTAATGATGGGCCTAATTGGAATAATTATAGCTTCAATTGTTAATATCTTTATGAAATCTTCTATGATGTATTTTGTGATTTCAATTCTTGGTGTTTTAATATTTGTTGGTTTAACAGCTTATGACACTCAAAAAATCAAAAATATGTATGTTGCTTCAGACTCAGGTGAGCTAATGGGCAAGAAAGCTGTAATGGGCGCTTTAACTTTATATTTAGATTTTATCAATCTATTTATAATGTTGTTAAGACTATTTGGGCAAAGAAGATAAATTTATTTTTGAAGTTTTTTCCAGTTAGTATTTTTTAATAAAATCCTAAGATCGTAAGAATTTTTTAATATTTTACCACTTGTATCAGTAATCAAATATTTAAGATTTTTATTTTTAGGCTTAAAATTTTTACAAATTTTATAGAGGGCATTTTCAGTAGCATTTCTAAAAACACTAAAACCCACTTGTTTACTTGAAATACTTAAACCGTAATCTTTCCAAGAACCTTCAGAAACCATCTTAGCATATAAGTCTAATATAATTTTTAGTTCATCTTTTTCAAAAAAATGTCTTTCTTCTATTTTATTATGTGGATTATTTACTACTAATTTTAAATTACTACGCATCAATCTTATGTTTATTAATTAAAGGGATTTGAAATCCTGTAAATATTATTGTTATTGGAAGCATTCCCCACACTTTAAAATTAACCCAAAATTCTTCTGTTTGAGTTCTCCAAACAATTTCATTCAATAAAGCAAGACCAAAGAAAAAATACGTCCATCGTTTATTAAGAATTTCCCACCCAATATTAGTTAGAGGAATAGATTTACCCATAATTTTTTTTAGAATAGGTTCATTGGTAAAATATTTCCCAAAAAATAATGCAAGAGCAAACATAATATTAATGATAGTTGGTTTTACATAAATAAATATAGGATCATTAAAGTAGATTGTTAATCCACCAAAAAAAGTAATTAAAATTCCACTTACTAAAGGCATTGGAGGAATTTTTTTTTCAAAAAACCAAACTACTGCTAATGCAACTAAAGTTGCAACTATCAGTGGAGGTATTGCTACTGATAAATTTTTACCACTATTGTAATAATAGAAAAAAAATATTGCTAAAGGACCGAAATCAGTAACAAATTTTAAAAAAGATTTATTCACCAAAAAGATATTAACATATTTGCCACATCACAAAACATTTATATTTTTAGCATTGATTTTTATTTCTAAATACCCATACTAATATTAATGCCAGTTCAAAAAGCTAAATTTTCAATTGGAGACATTGTAAAGCACAAACACTTTGAATTTAGAGGTGTAATTTATGATGTTGATTTTGAATTTAATAATTCTGAAGAATGGTATCAATCTATTCCAAAAAATGTGAGACCAAGAAAAGATCAACCATTTTATCACCTATTAGCAGAAAATGACGAGATAACTTATGAAGCTTATGTTTCTGAGCAAAACTTGCTGATGGATGACTCTGATGAACCAATAAAACACCCTTTAATTGAAGAGATTTTTTCAGGCAAAAAAGGGTCTAGTTATTTCAAGCTTTCTAATTAAGGCAACCATCATTCAACCACATTTAGCTCAAATCTAGGCCATACAAATTAGCTATATTTTTAGCATCTTCTGGTCAAGAGTGTTAAATGTTAATTTCAATCTTATTATCTCCCCTCTGCATTCTTGATCAGAAAACTATTTCATAATAGAAATCACCAAAAAAAATTCTAAATAAAAATATGTTTAAACTTTTTGAACCTAACAAGATTTTTAAAATTACGTCAAAAGCACCTAAGTACGTTTTATTTATGTTTATTGTTGTATTAAGTGTTGGTTTAGTTGAAGCATTAGTCATATCTCCCGAAGATTACAAACAAAGTGATGCAGTTAGGATTATGTATGTTCACGTTCCTGCTGCTTGGATTTCACTTGGAATATTTTCTTCTATAACTTTGTTATCTATTTGTGGTTTTGTATTTAGAAACAAAAACTTTTTTTTAATTTCTAAAAGTTTAGCTCCTTCGGGATTTGTTTTTAATATTATAGCTTTAGTTACAGGATCAATTTGGGGAAAACCTACTTGGGGAACATGGTGGGCTTGGGATGCAAGAATTACTTCAATGCTAATATTAGCTTTGTTCTATGCGATGTATTTAATTGTATGGAGAATTTATGATAAGGAAGAAAAAGTCTACAAGATTTCAACCTTTATAACTATTTTAGGAATTATCAATGTTCCAATTATAAAGTATTCAGTTGATTGGTGGAATACACTCCATCAACCTGCATCTATTAATATTTTGTCAAAAAGCTCAATTCATTCATCAATGCTTTACCCATTATTGATAATGACTGCGGCATTTGCTCTTTTTTCATTGTTAATTTTCTTAATGAAATATAATACAGAACTGATAAAAATTAAAAATAAAGGCTTAGATAGATTATGATAAATGAATTACTTTTTATGAATGGATATGCAGTTTACGTGTTATCTGCTTTTAGCTTTACCTTATTAAGTTTCCTAGGTTTATATTTGGTAACTAAAATGCATTTTGTTAAAGAACAAAACAAATTTGTTGCTAAATTCGGATCACTTACTACTGAGCAAGCTAATTCTGCAAAATCACAAAGAATAAATAAAGAAATTTTAGCAAACGTAACAAATAATTAACTTTTAAACCATGTATGGTCGAAAAGTTAAATTAAGATTTTTGTTTGTAACAATAATCTTAATTACTTTAATTTTAACAACATTTATGATTTTAAAATCATTAGAGGAAAATGTTGTATATTTTCAATCTCCTTCTGAAATAAAATCACTCTCTGAAATAGATAAAAGCAAAATAAGAGTTGGAGGAATGGTTAAAAAAAACTCTATTTCCATAAGTTCAAATGAAGTTAATTTTATAATTACTGACTTTAAAAATGAAATAAATGTTACTTACTCAGGAGCAGTACCAAATTTATTTGCTGAAGGAAAAGGGGTTGTTGCAGAAGGTTTTTTGAAAGATAGAAACTTTTTTTCTGCAACAAA
>CACNVV010000004.1 GCA_902624015.1 uncultured Pelagibacteraceae bacterium | reverse complement strand
AATTAAGTTATCTGAAGAATATGACTTAGATCTTGTTAATTTTGATTTAAACACAACTCTAACAACCATAATTAAAAATAAAATTTATAAAAAAGATAAATCAATTATTGAAATTATTTATTCTTTTATTGAACTTTATTTTAGAAACAATATATCTAGCAAAAATATTAATTTACTAAAGTCATACCGTTATTTTTTAGATAAAATTAATAATACTAGAACTTATAATTTAGATGAGGAAACATTGTTTATGGAATTTGAGGATAAAATACTAAATGGATAAAAATTATTATATCACTACTCCTATATACTACCCATCAGCTAAGCCTCATATGGGTCATGCTTATTCTAGCATTATCGCAGATTTTTTTGCGAGATTTAAAAAAATTGATGATTATCAGGTTCATTTTCTTACTGGAACAGACGAACATGGATTAAAAATTCAAAGATCTGCAGAAAAAGCAGGGAAGGAGCCTCTCGTATTTTGTGATAAAATTAGTCAAACCTTTAAAGATCTTTCAAATACTTTAAATTTATCAAATACTGATTTTATAAGAACTACGGAATCTAGACATAAAAAAACAGTTCAACATCTTTGGAATGAACTTGAGAAAAATGATGATATATACTTATCAAACTATTCTGGATGGTATTCAGTATCAGATGAAGCCTTTTATAACGAAGACGAAATTGAGGAATTAGATGGAAAAAAAATTGCTATATCATCAAAATCTGCTGTTGAATGGATTGAAGAAGAATCTTATTTTTTTAGACTTTCAAAGTGGGAAAAACCGCTATTAGAATATTATGAAGCTAATCCAGATTTTATTGCTCCACAATCTAGGAAAAATGAAGTTATTAGTTTTGTAAAAAGTGGTCTTAAAGATCTTTCTGTTAGTAGAAAAAGTTTTTCATGGGGCATACCTGTTCCAAATAATAAAAACCACGTGATATATGTTTGGCTCGATGCTTTAACAAATTATTTGAGTGCATTAAATTATCCTAATATAGATGATGATTTGTTTAAAAAATTTTGGCCAGCCTCAATACATTTAATTGGAAAAGATATACTCAGATTTCATGCTGTTTATTGGCCTGCTTTTTTATTAGCAGCAAAAATTGATTTACCAAAGAGAGTTTACGGCCATGGATGGATATTATCAGGGGAAGAAAAAATGTCTAAATCTAAAGGAAATATTCTTGATCCACTTGAAATAATAAAAGACTACGGTCTTGATCCTTTAAGATACTACTTAATTAAAGAAGTTTCTTTTGGGAATGATGGAAATATATCTCAAGAAAGACTAGAAGATTGTATTAATAGTGATCTAGCTAACAATTATGGAAATTTATGTCAGCGTGTAACAGCATTTGCAATAAAAAATTGTAATGGAATAATTCCATTAGAAGTTAAATTTCATGATGAAGATTTATTAATACTAAATAAGTATAAAGATAATTTAGATAATATTAGGTTACAAATTGACTATCAAAATATTAATTTTTACATTGATTATATTGTAAATTCTCTTTTTGAAGCTAACAAATATTTTAATGACCAAGAACCATGGAAAAAGAAAGACGATATAATTAGATTAAATACTATTGTTTACACTACTTTAGAAATTGTAAGAAAAATAAGTTTTTTACTATATCCAATTATTCCTGAATCTTCACTAAAGGCATTAAAGATTTTTGACATTGAAGAAAAAAATATAAAATTAGATTCAGTTTCTAATAATGAGTATTTAACAAAAGGTAATAATATTAATAAAATAGATATACTTTTTAAAAAAATAGAGAAAAACAATGATTGATTCACACTGTCATCTAGATCATGAGCCATTATTAAGTGATTTATCTAATGTAATAAAAAGATCAAAAGAAGTTGGTATAGAAAAATTACTTACTATCTCAACTTCGTTTGAAAGTTTTTCTAGAGTAAAAGATTTAATTAATAAAGATGAAATGATCTATGGTACTATTGGCATTCATCCTCATGAAAGCTCCACAGATATTATAACCTCAAAGCAGATCATTAAAAGTCTCAATGAAAACTCAAAAATTATTGGAATTGGAGAAACTGGGTTAGATTTTTATTATAATAATAGTGAAAAAGAAAAGCAGATAGCAAGTTTTAAAGAACATATAGATGCATCCATAAAAACCAATATTCCATTAATTGTTCATTCAAGAGATGCAGAAAAAGAAACTTTTGAGATTTTAAATGAATATAGAAATGAAAACCTTAAAATTTTAATGCATTGTTTTACTGGGTCTAAAGAATTTTCAGAAAAACTAATGACTTTAAATTCATTCTTTTCAGCAAGTGGCATCATTACTTTTAAAAACTCTTTGGATTTACAAGATACGTTCAAATCTATTCCAATGGATAATATCTTAATTGAGACAGATAGTCCTTTTCTAGCACCCGTTCCTAAAAGAGGAAAAAAAAATGAACCATCATTCATTGATTTTACTGCTGCAAAATTAGCTGAAATTAAAAATATATCTAAAGAAGACCTTATCAAAAAAACTACAGATAACTTTAATAAACTTTTTTTTAATTGAAATTAATGCAATTTATTATTTTAGGCTGTGGAAGTTCAATGGGTGTACCAAGACCAGATGGTTATTTTGGAAATTGCGACCCTAACAATAAAAAAAATTATAGAACAAGATGTTCAGCTTTAATAAAAACCACAGATGAAAATATCCTCATAGATACATCTCCTGATCTACGTCAACAACTTTTAAGACATAAAATAAAAAAAATTAATAAAGTGTTATATTCTCATATGCATGGCGATCAAACTCATGGAATAAATGATCTGAGATCTTTTTATATAAACAGCAGAAAGCAACTTGACGTTTACGCTGATGAATATACTTCTAAATACCTTAATTCTACATTTTCTTATATTTTTAAAAGTTATTCAAAAGAATATCCTGCAACTCTTAAACTCAATAAACTACCAAAAAAAATATTTACAAAAAATAATAATAAAAAGATTGGTATTCAATCAATTATGGTTGAACATGGTAAGGTTAAATCAAATTGCTTTATAGTTGATAAAAAATTAGCTTATATAAGTGATGTAAGTAAAATTCATAACAAAGATCATAAGTATTTTAAAAATCTAAAATATTTAGTCATAGATTGCTTGTGGTACAATTTTCATCCTTCCCACTTTAATTTAGAGTCTTCGCTAGCTATAATTAAAAAATTTAAACCTAAAAAAGCTATTCTTACAAACTTGTCACCAGTATTAGATTATAAGGTACTCAAAAAAATGCTTTCTAATAATATTATTCCAGCACATGATGGATTAACTATAAACTTATAAGATATTTTCTATAGCTTTAATTATTTTTTTTGACATTGGTTTTGTCATTGATGCAAAAGTATCTTCTATTTTGCCTTCTTTATTAATTAGAATTTTATGAAAATTCCACTTAGGGACAGCAGATTTTCCATGATTTTCTTTTGCCCATTTAAAAATTTCATGTGAATTTTTGCCTTTTACCTCTGTAATAGTTGTAAGAGGAAAGTTAATATTAAAATTTACTTCACAAAACTCTTTTACATCGGCATTATTACTTTTTTCCTGATTAAATGAATTAGATGGAACACCAAGAACAATCAAACCTTTTTCTTTATATAAATCCCACAATTCCTGTAATTCATCATATTGTTTAGTAAACCCACAATAACTTGCTGTATTCACAACTAAAATAACTTTATTTTTGTAATCTTTAAAATTAATTATCTCACCAGTTATACTCTCTATGCTGAAGTCATAAACTTTTTTTTCATAGTTTGCACTAGCTGAAGTTTTAAAAAAAAACATAATTATAGATAACAGAAATATTACTTTTCTCATTTACTCGGTTTATTGGGAGTAAGTAATATCAAAAAATAACCAAATAAAGTGGATAACAATGACCCAGTTAATACACCTATTTTTACACCATCCATATATTGCATGTTTTCAACAAAAGCTAAATTTCCAACAAATAAACTCATTGTAAAACCAATTCCAGTAAGAACTCCTACACCATAAAAATTGTACCAACTTGTATCGTTTGGCATTTGAGCTACTTTCAATTTTATAGATACATAAGAGAACACAAAAACACCAAGTTGTTTACCAAGGAATAGTCCTAGTACTATACCAAGGGGAACTTTATCAAGTAATGAAGCGAAAGATAAACCTTCTAAAGATACACCGGCATTTGCGAACGCAAATAAAGGCATTATTCCGAATGCAACATATGGACTAATTGCATGTTCAATTTTTATTAATAAAGAAAAATCTTTTTCTTTTTTTCTGTGAGGAATTGTCATAGCTAACAAGACACCAGCAATAGTAGCATGTATGCCTGAGTTATGTGTAAAATCCCAAAGGAATAGTCCTACAACCAAATAAGGTAGAAACTTTTTAATGTTAAATTTGTTAATTAATAACAAAACAATAAAAGCTAATAACATTAAAGTTAAATACTTAATGCTCAAATCTCCAGAGTAGAATAGGGCGATGATTACTATTGCTCCTAAATCATCAATTATAGCCAACGCTGTTAAAAATACTTTTAATGACAAAGGAACTCTTTTACCCAACAAAGATAAAACTCCTAAAGAAAAAGCAATATCAGTCGCGGAGGGTATTGCCCATCCATTTAAAGTTTCGCTATCACCAAAATTTATAAAAACATAAAACAATGCAGGTACCAACATTCCTCCCACGGCAGCAATTATAGGTAATAAAGCTTGTTTAATATTGGAAAGCTCACCTTGTAAAAATTCTCTTTTAATTTCTAAAGTGACAAAGAAAAAGAAAATTGCCATTAAAGCATCATTGATCCAATGCAATACTGATAACTTTAACCCAAAATTATTAATTCCTATAAATAAATATTTATTTAGAGTAGAAAAATATAAATCTGCTAGATCAGAATTACTGATAAATAATGCAATTATTGCAGCAAACAATAGCACAAGACCACTCGCAGCCTCTAATTTAAAGAACCATCTAAAAGGTTTAGATATGTAATTAATCATAAAAAAATTATAGTAGGTCTATAATAAATAGTTTTATATCTTGCAATGTTTCAAAAAGGTTAAATAATATAATTTCTATTCCAGGAAACACATTAATTAGAGGGTTTTTTAGAGTATCAAGCAAGATAATTAATGCTACAAAAGATATGATAAATACTATTAAATAAGAAAAAAACTTACTCCCTTTAACTTCTGTTTTTTTAAATATCGTTTTATTTTTTTGTTTTTCTAAATTTTTTTCTTTTTTTTTATTTATTTCATTTTTAATTATTTCTTCTGTTTGTTTTTTCTCCTCTATTTGCTCTTCTTTATTTTCAACTTTTTTTTCAATGCTTTCGCTGATGATTTCTTGTTTTAACTCTAATATTTCATTATTCTTTTCTTCGATTTTATAAAACCAAACATTATTACATGACCCACATTGCAAATCTCTTCCTTCATCAGGTATCATGGAATTATCAATCATAAATTTCTTGTTACAATTTGGGCAAGTAATTATCATGCTTCGTTATATATCAGATTTTATCTAAATTTCTTTTAATTTTGGCTTCTTTATACATTGAAATTATCAATAACTGCTGTATTAGTACTCGGATCGGAGTGTAGCGCAGCCTGGTAGCGCATCTGGTTTGGGACCAGAGGGTCGCAGGTTCGAATCCTGCCACTCCGACCATCATTTATGAAAAAAGCTATTATTTACATTCCAAATAAAAATCCAATGCAATCTGGATTAGCAAAAAATGATAAATGGATTTTAGAGTTTAAAACTAAAGATCCAACAAAAAATCCTCTAATGGGCTGGGAAAGTTCATCAGATACTTATACTGAGTTAAAATTAGAATTTTCTTCCAAAGAACTAGCAGTTAATTATGCAAAAAAAAAGAAGATTGATTTTGAACTAATTGAACCAAGAAAAAGAAAAACTGTAAAAAAATCTTACGCAGATAATTTTTTAAAATAACTTATGTTTAGATTTTTCACCCAAAAAAATTGGTACCTTTGGTCTTGGTTTGGTTCGGCTATAATTCTTTCATCACTTTGGATTCAAGTTAAGATAGATGTGAAAATAAACGAATGGTTTGGTGAATTTTATGACATGATCCAAAAAGCTCTTGGAGCACCAAATTCAATTACTATAGAAGAATACTGGTCTAGTTTAATATCGTTTATAACACTGGCTGCAATGTATGTTGGAGTAGCAGTTGTTGTTAGTTTTTTTACTTCGCATTATTTGTTTAGATGGAGAACAGCTATGGTAGAGTGGTATCATAGTGTTTATGATAAAGCTCGAAAAATAGAAGGGGCTGCACAAAGAGTACAAGAAGATACTATTAAATTCTCAAGAATAATGGAGTCTCTTGGTACAAGCTTAATAGAAGCTTTAATGATACTTATTGAGTTTATGCCTATTTTATTTGGACTAAGTATTGGTATACCAATATTTTTTTTTGGTGATTGGGATTATGGATTAATTGTAGGTGCTTTAATTTGGTCAGTTGGAGGAACAGTTTTTTTAATTTTACTTGGTTTAATTTTAAGGCTTGTTGGTGTCGAATATGATCTACAAAAAAAAGAAGCTGCCTATAGAAAAATACTTGTAATTGCAGAAGATGATGGAACTGTAAGGCCAAAAACTATTGAGGAATTATTTGATGGAGTAAGAAGTATTCATTTTTTAAGTTATATTAGATATTTATATTTTAATATTGGAAGAATAGCCTACTTGCAGGCAAACGTGTTATCAGCATATGTTTTTTTAGCTCCTGCTATAGTGGCTGGTGCGGTAACACTTGGAGTAATGCAGCAAATTATAAGAGCTTTTGGGAGAGTTGAAGGGTCAATGCAATATATATTGAAAGCTTGGCCAACAATTATAGAACTCGCAAGTGTATATAAACGTTTAAGGGAATTCGAGTCTAAAATTGAGCAAGAAGACTTAATAGATGAAAAAGCTTAATGTCTATTGATAAAAAATTTATTGATAAGTTTGTTAATATTACATCTCAAGCAGCATTAGCATCTTCATACTTGGTTGGAAAAAAAGATAAAATTTCAGCAGATAAAGCAGCTGTAGACTCTATGAGATCTAATTTAAATAATTTGGAAATAAAAGGTGAGATAGTAATAGGTGAGGGCGAGTTAGATGAAGCACCTATGTTGTATATTGGAGAAAAACTAGGAACGAATGAAGGACCAGAATTTGATATAGCTGTAGACCCTTTAGAAGGCACAAATTTTGCTGCTAACAATTTACCAGGTGCATTATCTGTAATTGCTATTACTGAAAAAAATAATTTATTTAAAGCTCCTGAAACTTATATGGAAAAAATATCCACTAAAGTTAATGAAAAAAATGTTATTGATTTAGATTTTACAGTAAAGCAAAATATTTCTAATTTGAGCGATTATTTAAATAAAAAGCCAGAAAATTTAACTGCATGTATTTTGGACAGACCAAGACATAAACAAATTATTGAAGAGTTAAAAAAATTGAAGGTTAATTTAAAATTAATTACAGATGGTGATGTATCTGGAGCTTTACTAGTTACAGAAGATAAATATAATGTGGATATTTTTCTAGGTATCGGAGGTGGTCCAGAAGGTGTTCTAGCTGCAGCTGCTTTGGATGCATATAATTGTAATTTTCAAGGAAGATTTTTGTTTGAATCTGATGAAGATAAATCAAGAGCATTTAAAATGGGTATAAATGATTTAGATAGAAAATATGATTTAAATGAAATTGTGTCTGGAGATTCAATTTTTTGTGCTACAGGCATAACATCTGGTGATTTGGTTTCGGGTATTAAAATTGAAGAAAATAAATTTGTCTCAGAAACTTTAGTAACACATAAGTCATCTGGTTTAAAAAAAGTAATAAAATTAAAACAAAATATTTAATGATAAGCTTGATTAATTATCTAATTTACAATAAAAAGCAGCTTCCGGTCCCTTCGTCTATCGGTTAGGACACGTGGTTTTCATCCTCGAAAGAGGGGTTCGATTCCCCTAGGGACCGCCATTTAAATGCCTTTTTACACTTATTTATTAAAGACTATTTCATCAAAAAGGAAAAAAACTTATGCTGGATATAGTGTAAATGTTGAAAAAAGACTAATTAAACATAATTCAAATAGTGGTGCGAAATCAACAAGAGGTTATAAATGGAAACTAATTTACAAAAGAAAATTTAAAACAAAAAGTGAGGCCATGTCCTATGAATATAAACTTAAAAAGGATAAAGTGTTAAGAAAGAAAATTATAGATAAATATGAAATATGAAAATATCTATTTTATTGCCTTATAAAGAAAATTTTTCACCAACATATGCTGGTGCAGTATCAATTTTCATAAACGATACTATGAAAATAAGTAAATTCAAAAAAAAAATTATTGTATACGGTAATACTAATCAAAAAAAAAAATTTAATAAAAATTATGTTAATTTAAATTACAATAAATCATTAATAAAAAGTTCTTCTAAATCATACATATTAGAATTCCTTAAGAAAGAAAAACAAGCTAATTCTGACATTATAGAATTTCATAATAGACCATCGTACTTAAAGTATTTAGTTGATTTGAAACACGCAAAAAAAGTTTTATATTTTCATAATGACCCATTAGAAATGAATGGCTCAAAACAAATTAATGATAGAGTTTACTTATTAGATAACCTGGATAAAATAATATTTAATAGTGAGTGGTCAAAATCTAGATTTATTAAAAACTTACCTGATACATATTCATTTTCAAATAAGTTGCAAGTTATAAAGCAATCAATTAATCGAAAAAAAGTTAATATCAAAAATAAAAAAAAAATTGTAACTTTTGTAGGTAAGTTAAATTCTGCAAAAGGTTACGATATTTTTGGTAACGCAATTACACCTATACTAAATAAATTTAAAGATTGGCATGCAATAGTTATTGGTGACGAACCAAGAGAAAAAATTTTTTTTAATCATCCTAGATTAAAAATTCTAGGCTTTCAGAGTCATAAAAAAGTTTTAAAATATTTAGAGGCAACGTCTATTGCAGTTGTTTGCTCCAGATGGAATGAACCCTTCGGTAGAACCAGTTTAGAAGCTGCTAGTAGAGGATGTGGTGTAATAATAAGTGACAGAGGTGGTTTAAAGGAGACAATTACTGATGGTATAATTGTAAAAAATATAACATCAAAAAATTTTTCAAAAAATATTAAACGGCTAATTTTAAATCCTAAAATACTTCTTAAATATCAAAAAAATTCTTTAAAAAATTTTTTCTTAACAAATGATTTTGCTAGTAATAAAATTGATCACTACAGGTCTCAATTGATAAATTCAGAAAAAATAAATATAAATATTTCAAAATTAAAAATTCTTCATATCACTAATCTTAACGAAAAACACAATGGAAGACTCTTTTATAACACTGGAAGAAGAATCAATAATGGTCTAATAAAATTAAATCACAAAGTTTTAACTTTAAGTGACAGAGATCTTTTAAGTAATTACAAATCTTTAGGTGATGTAACAGGGTCAAAAAAACTAAATTCAACTTTTGTGGAAACTGTTAGAAACTTCAGACCTAATTTAATATTATTAGGTCATGCAGATTCAATTAAATCTGAAAGTTTAGAATTAATTAAAAAAGAATTTCCACTAATTAAAATTTCACAATGGTTTTTAGACAGAATGGATACTAAGTGGAAAAATAACAAGATTAGATTCTTAGATAAAATAAAATATATGGATTATAGTTTCTGCACTACTGATCCAAGAGCGTTAAATATAAATACTTATAAAGTTTCTTTTATCCCGAATCCAGTCGATGAGTCACTTGATGATATGAAAGTTTATGAAAATAGTAATGCTGAATATGATTTATTTTTTGCGATGTCACATGGTGTACATAGAGGTGTATTAAAAAAAGGGAAATTTGATGAACGAGAAAATTTAATTAATTATTTAATTAAAAGAAACCCACATTTAAAATTTAATATATTTGGAATGAATAATATTCAACCTGTTTGGGGTGATGAATTTAAAAAAAATTTATATAATTCAAAAATCGCATTAAATTTAAGTCAAGGAAAACCACTTAAGTATTATAGTAGTGATCGAATAGCTCAACTAATGGGAAATGGAATAGCAACATTAATTGATAAAAAAACAAAATTGAATAAGCTTTTTTCAAAAGACGAGGCTATTTTTTATAATAATAATAAAGATTTGATCAAAAAACTAAATTTATTGATTAAAAATAATAAAAAAAGAAATGAATTAGCAAAAAAAGGAAGGATTAAATATCATAAAAAATTCAATTCAACAATAATTGCAGATTATATAATTTGTAAAACTTTTGGTATTAATAAAAATTTTAACTGGTAAATCTAATTTAATTAAAAAATAAAATGTCTAAAAATATTATTCTAATTACCGGTGGAGCAGGTTTCATAGGTTCATCTTTAATAAAAAATATTATTAAAAAAAAATATAATTATAAAATTATAAGTCTTGATAACTACTCTACAGGAACCAAAAGAAATCATATACAAAGTAAAAATGTAAAATATATAAAAGGTGATAATAAAAATATTGATAATTTATTAAGTAAATATAAAAATGATATTAAGGTTATCTTTCACTTTGGTGAGTTTTCTAGAATATTTCAAAGTTTTAAGAATTACAAAAAGTGTTTTGAGTATAATATTCATCATTCATCAAAAGTAATAGAATTTGCTAAAGATAATAAAATTAAAATAATTTATTCAGCTACATCAAGTAATTTAGGCAACAAAGGAAAAGATGAAAATCTATCACCATATGCCTGGTCTAAATCAAAAAATATTGAATTAATTAAAAATTATAATAGATGGTTTGGACTAAAATATGAATTAGTTTATTTTTATAATGTTTATGGACCGGGTCAAATACTTAATTCACCAATGTCTGCTGTAATTGGTATTTTTGAAGAGCAATATAAGAAAGGAAAACCTTTAACTGTAGTTAAACCTGGCACGCAAAAAAGAGATTTTACTCACATAGATGATATTGTTCGAGGATGTTTATTAGCATGGAAGAATGGTAAACAGAAAGAATACATGCTCGGAACTAAAAAAAATCATTCTATCTTGGAAATTGCTAAGATGTTTAAATCAAAAATTAAATTTATACCTTCTCGACCTGGTGAGAGATTTGGTTCAACTATACCTAATAATAATGCAAAAAGAATATTAGGATATGAAGCTAAACAAAATATTAAAACATATATTAGTACTTTTATCAAAAATAATTAATGTTTTCGATTTTAATTCCTTCTTTCAATAATCTTGAGTATTTAAAATTGTGTATAAAAAGTATTAAAAAAAATTCTCATTTTAATAATCAAATCATCATTCATATAAATGAAGGTAGTGATGGATCATTAGATTATGTGAAACAATTAAATTGTGATTATACCTTTAGTAAAGTCAACGTAGGTATGCCAAAAGCATTAAATTTAGCATCTAAATTAGCAAAATATAATTATATCGTGATATCTCACGATGATTTTTATTATTGTCCTAATTGGGATTTGGTATTTAAAAAAGAGATTGAATTAATTAATCATAATAAATTTTATTTTTCTGGTAATGCTTTTTTAGAAATTAGACCTAGTGATGATCTATCATCAATTTCGATGAATGCTGGTAAATCTATTGATTTATTTGATGAAAATAAACTTTTAAATAATCTTGATAAAGTAACTAAAATTGATTGGCAAGGCACAACAAAATGTCCTGGTGTGGTTCATAAAGATCTTTGGCAAAAGGTGGGTGGTTGGAGTGAACAGTTTTTTCCAACAGGTGGCGACGATTCTGATTTTGCAATGAAATTATGGAATTCTGATGTACGTATATTTAAAGGATTAGGAAATTGTTTAATTTATCATTTTGAGTCAATTACAACTAGAAAAAAAGGGAAAGACTTAAATACTTATTTAGGCAGCAAAGCAAATAAAATTTTTATGATGAAATGGGGTATGAGTGTTAATTTTTTCGAAAAATTTTATTTAAAAGCAGGTTTAGATAGAAATAAGAATTTTATTTTTAATAAATATGACGGACCATTAAAAACACCAAATAAAAATTTTAATTATTTTTTTAACTTATTTTTAATTAAATTAAATATTATTTATCTTAAATTAATTAATTGGAAACAATAAGTGAATTTACCTTTAATATAGAAACAAATAATCAAAAATGAAAAAAAATAAACTTATCTTAATAGAAGCTGAAATGATTGAACCAAAAGGTCATTTTTTAAATAATTTAATTGATGCTGCTAAATTTTTTGAGAATAAATTTAAAATTTACTGGTTGTTAAATAAAAAGTTTAACGGAAAAGGTACATTTATTCCTAAAAAAATAAAAAAAATTAATACTATTTCAACCAACAATTATAAAAGAAGTCAAAATAAAATTTTATATATGTTTGAAGAAATCTATATTTTTTGTGTAAATTTTTTATATACTTTTCTTTTTCTATTCTATTTTACATATGATAAAAAATTGTTACTTTATCTTTATGCTCTAAAATCAAACTATTTTATTATACCTAAATATTTTAAATCTTTTTACTTTTCATACAAACACTTAAAACTTACAAAGCAAGATCATATTTATTTTCCTACAGGTAGAAGAAAAGATCTGGCATTAATAAATTTTTTATCTAAATTAGATTTAAATCATCCAAAATTTCATTTAAGAATATCTATTCCTCCAAAAAATAAATTTAAGGGGATTTTTTATTATTTAAAAGAAATCGAGCATAATCTTAAAAATAAAACCATTTTTATATATGTATGGCCTAATAATATAAAAAAATCTGTTTTAAAAAATTCAAAAATCATAAACGGTATTTATGAAACCAATTTACAGTTTTCTTATGATCCTAATTCAAGTTTTAGTCGTAAATATAAAAAATTTAATCATACAGTTGGTTATATTGGTCACGCTCGTAAAGAAAAAGGATTTCATCATTTACCTAAAATTATAAAATTATTAGAGAAAAAAAATAATTTTAACTATTTAATTCAATTCTCAAAATTGAATAAGGATCTTATTGATACTAAAAAAGAGTTAGTTAAGCTATCCAAACAAAACAATAGAATCAAAATAATCGACAAATATTCTAATCATAAAGAATTTATTCAATTATTAAAAAAAATTGATATTATGCCAATACTTCACAATCCTAGTGAATTAAATAATGTAACTTCTGGAACAGCTTATTCCTGTGTTCCTTATCAAATACCAATGGTTTTGCCTTATAATACAAGCTATATGAATAATATTAATAAATATAAATCTTATGAAAAGGCTAAAGATATAAGAAAATTTACTTATAAAATAATTAAAATCTCAAAAAATTATAAATTCTACCTAAAAAATGCAAAATTAAATTCTAAGATACTAAAGAAAATTATTGATAATGATTCTTTAGTAAAAAATTTAATCTAAATTTTAATATTCTTTAATGCATTATTTTTGAATATGTTTGCCTCTCTAATATATCTTCTAACCATTTGAGTTGTTTTATGACCTGTCATAGCCATTATACTTCTCTCATCAGCGCCTGAATCAGCAGCTACTGTCGCAAAACCCGATCTTAAACTATGACCTGCAAAATTTTTGTTTTCGATACCTGCTAACTTTAAATACTCTTTCATTAATAAAACTACAGTTTGGTCAGTTAATCTTTTATCTGTTAATAATAAACCTTTAGAAAATCTTCTAAAAATAGGTCCAGACTTAATTTTCGAAATTTCTAACCATTTTTTTAGATTTGTAACAGGACAGTAAATTTCATTATCGAAGTAGGGTAGTCCTTTAGTCATTCCTTCTCCGAATTGATCAGTTTTTGATCTTTTAATAGTGATTTTTAGACCCTCTGGAACAAATTCTAAATCCTCATGATCTATTGAAATCAGTTCGGTTCTTCTAAAGCCACCTCCAAAGCCAATCAAGATTAACGATTTATCTCTAAGTTTTTTTATTTCCTCAGTTTTTTGTTCATTTATTATATTAATAATTAATTTTAAATGATTGATTAATATAGGTTTTTTACCTTTCTGAATACTACCTTTAACCCTTTTTATTCCCATTAAATTTTCAACTATGATTGGGTGTTTAGTGTCTAGATAATACCCTTTCAGCTTATGAACAATACTTATTGAAACTAATCTTCGTCTTAAAGTGCTAATTTTTGAGCTTTTAGAGAGATGGGTAATGTACAAGGAAACTATTTTCGGCTCTGTTGGTAATGAATTTAATCCATGTTTTGCACAAAAAGCTCCAAAGTCTTTAAAGTCCGACTTATAAGCTCGTAGTGTATTATTTGCTTTTGAGCTTTTGAGGTTATTTAAAGTTGCTTCATGAAGCGATTTTAGCTCTGTTGTCAGTTCATTCATAAAATTACTATTGATAACAATTAATTATCGTTAGTAATATATCAGGTATTTTATAATGTCAAATAAAATAATTTATTAATTTAAAGGACAATTAATGGCATTGTGAGGATAAGAAGTATGAAATATTAATTAAAGATGGGCATAGATGGAGTAATTGAACCGATATATTTCTTAATAACATCTTTTGGTTTTGCAATATTAAGCTTTATTAATTATAGAAAAACTGGAAAAACACTGGAAACTATTTATCTTTCAATTTTAACTGTTTTCTTTATAGTCTGCTTCATTATTTTAAATTTTTATTGATGAAGGGTACTGAATTTCAATTAAAAGTCTGGAATTACCTTAAAACTATACCAAAAGGCACTGTTAAAACCTATAAACAGGTAGCAATAGCTATAAAAAGACCTAAATCAGCGCGTGCTGTAGCTAATGCATGTGGAAAAAACCCTTATGCTCCCAAAATACCATGTCATAGAGTAATTAGGTCCGATGGAGGTCTTGGAGGCTACTCAGGAAGAGGTGGAATTAAGACTAAGCTGCGTTTATTGAGATCTGAAAAAGTTGATATTTAGTGGCTTTTTAAGACTATTTTATGGTCAAAAACACAAGTAAAATCAATGTTTTTTCAATATTTAATCGTATTTTAGCATGAATAGTGTTATGCATCCTTCAGTTGTACTATATATCGAGATATATCAAAATAAAGCACCTCTATGGCCGTTTAAAACACATATTCTATAACTGCATTGCTCTACTTTTCAATGATAACAAGGCTTATTTTAGCATCAAATTTTATGGAATTTTTTATGAATTTTTGTTCCCCTACCCACTTGCTTTAATAAGAATTTTGAATTTTGTACATAATTAGATTAAAAAAACATTGGTATTAAATACTTTTAAGCATAGTGCTTTATTTTCTCTTTCAAGCTTGATATTTTTGCATTAGTTTATTTAAAAGAGTATCTAATATTTTTTAATTTTCTTTTAGAAAATAAATGATTTAACTTAATTTATATTTATTATAATAATAAATTAATATAACAATTACAATAGTTTAAATTAATATATTAAAGTATTACTTTATATATTAGTAAATATTTATTTACTATTACTTAGAACTAGTAAGCAAATATTCTCTTCTAGAAATATATAAACCACTGAGAACAATAATAAACAAACCTAAATAAGTCCAATTATCAGGTAATTCATGAAAGAAATAGTAACTAATTAGTATATTTGTAATAATTTCTGTATAGCCTAAAGGAGCTAATTTAGAGGCATCAGCGTATTTAAGTGATAATATGAGGAAAAGATGCGCTACAGAGGCTATAAGGCCGATTAAAGCCATTAAAATCCACTGATTTGACGTAGGATTTACCCAAACAGAAGGCATAAATAGACTAATAATAATGGTTCCTATCAAACCTGAGAGTAAAAGCGTTAAGAGTGGGTTATCAGAGGTACTGAGCTTCCTTGTGATTATAAGGTAAAATCCATAGCAAATTCCATTACCTAAAGCTGCCATTGTAGCCAAGTTAAGCTCAATAAAGCCAGGTCTAATTACAATTAAAGTTCCAATAAAACCTAATGATACAGCAGTCCATCTCTTCACCCCTACTTTCTCATTTAAAAAAAATGGAGATAAGGCTGTAACACAAATTGGAGCTACAAAAGCTAAGGTTAAAGCTTTTGGAAGAGAAATTTCGGATATTGCATAAAAAAATAAGTAAGTAGAAAAAACAAAAATTAATCCTCTTATTAATTGAAGTGTTGGTTTTTTTGTCCAAACTAATGATTGTCTATAAAAGATAAGCATTAAGGACAACGTAAAAACTACAGTAAAAAAATATCTAGCCCATGTAATCTGCAATACGTCCATAGATGAGCTTAAATACTTAGCAAAAGCATCCATGACAGGAACAATCATCCAAGCAGAAGCATTTAAAATTATAGCCTTCATAAAAGAAGGATATATCTTAATAAAAGTATTTTAAAGCAAAGAATATAGTAATAGGAACAGTAATGAATGACATTATAGTTGAAACAACAATCATGCTTGCAATACTATCAACGACCTGTTTTGATGAATATATCGATCCTACCAAGTAAGTTAAAACAGCGCTTGGCATTGAGCACTGTATTAATAATACGCCTGCCGCAAATCCAGATAGATTAAAATATTTAATCATAACAAATCCAATAATTGGTCCAATTAATACACGTGCAATAGATGAAATAAATGCTGACTTGAATGAAAAGACTTTAAATCTTGTTAATGCTATTCCTAAAGACATTAATATTAAAAAAATTGCAGCATAGGTTAACATCATAGTGGTATTTACCAAAAAGATTGGCACTTCTATTTCAAAAAATAAAAACAAAACTGATATGATAATTGCATAAACAGGAGGACTTTTTAAAAGTAATGAAAATTCTAGTTTCTTACTTGCCAAAAAAACTCCAAGAGTAAAATGAAAAAGGATTACTAGAGAAGAAATTGTTGCTGCAATTCCAAGACCTTGGTTTCCATAAGCAAATAAACATAATGGCAATCCCATATTCCCTGTATTTGGTAATATAAATGGCGGAAGTTCAGTAATTAGATCCTTTTTTAGAAACTTTAAAAAAATTAAACCGGTTAAACTAAATCCCAAAATTGCAATTAATGAATACCAAAAATACTCTATAAATATCGAAAAAGTAATACCCGTGGTTGTTATTGAATAAAAAACCATAGCAGGGCTTCCAATGTTACCTGCAAAATTTGTAATAAAATCTGTATCTAGTTTAGGATTTTTTTTCCCAATAAAGTATCCAATTGCAATAATAAAAAAAACAGGAAATAAAACTTCAAGAAGTTTTAAATAAATTTCCATTAACCAAGCAATCTAATTAATGTTATGGTTTTTAATATATTTTTGTTTTTCTTAAAAATCGATAAGCAATTATGGCAGTTAATTTCAGATGTTTTATGTGTAATTATAACAATTGTTGCTTTGTTATTTTTCTTATCAGGTGTCTGAATCAATCTTTTTACAGATATTTTATATTTAGCTAGACGATTAGTTATTTGAGATAATACACCGGGTTTATCTTTTACTTCGAACCTTAAATATAATGAATTAACGTAATTGTTTACATTGTATGGTTTTAAAGATTTAAGCTTTGAAACAGTAACACCAAAAGGTTTCTTTATATTACCACGTAAAATAGATAACAAATCGGAAAGTAATGATGATGATGTAGGTCCAGGTCCTGCTCCTTCCCCTTGTAATACACTTTCACCAACTGGCTTACCCTGTAATATAACTGCATTCATTACACCATTAACATTACCAATATAGGATTTTTTACTAACTAAGCATGGATGAACAGTCTCAAAAAGTTGATTATTCTTCAGCTCAGAAATACCAAGAAGTTTTATTCTTAAATCTAATTGATTTGCAATTTCAATGTCCTTCAATTCTATTTTTTCTATTCCTTCCATTAAGCATTTATGTTTTGAAATTTTACTATTAAAAGCTAATGCAGACAAAATTCTTACTTTGGCAAATGCATCAAAACCGTTTAAGTCTAATTTAGGATTACCAGGTTCAGCATAACCAAACATCTGTGCTTTTTTTAAAACATCTGCAAAATTTTCATTTGAATTTTCCATCTCGGATAAAATGTAATTTGAGGTGCCGTTAAGAATTCCATAAACTTTTGATATTTTGTTTGTTGCTAATCCTTCTTTAATTGATCTTAATATTGGGATACCGCCAGCAACTGATGCTTCAAATTCTAAATTAACTTTATTTTTTTCTGCTAATTTTGCTAATTCATTCCCATGTTTTGAAATTAAGGCTTTATTAGGTGTAATAACATGGATTTTATTTTTTAAAGCTGTTTCTACAACTTTTTTTGAAATGCCATCTGATAGACCTATAGCTTCAAATAGTATATCAATTTTATTTTTCTTAAAAATTTCTAATGGATTTTTATAAAATATTTTTTTATTAACTTTAAACTTTCTTTTTTTATTAATATTTCTAGCAGATACAGCAACTACTCTTATTTTCTTTCCTGTTTTAAGTTCAATATCTCTCTTTTTGGTATTTAATTCATTTAGTAAATAATTACCTACTTGGCCGAGCCCTATTACAGCAATATTTATTAATTTACTCATTTACTTATATCCGGATAATTACTCTTTTTTGTATAGTCATCTATATAAATCTCATATTCCTCTAATGTCATTGATGTTATATCGTCTGCCTTTTTTAATATTTCATTTAATTTTTTTTGATTAGTTTTACTTTCAATAGAATTTTCTGTCCAATACTGAGAATCTTTATTTAGAGAACAATTAGATATAATTAACGAAAAAAAAATTATTAATAAACTTCTCATTTTAATCCAGTTTTTTCAGGGAAATTAAATTTATTATTTAAATTTTGCACAGCTTGACCTGCCCCACCCTTTATTAAATTATCAATAGCTGAAAGAATTATTATTTTATTGCTATATTTAGATTTACATACTGAAATATAACAATTGTTAGTATTTATTACGTCATTAGTGCTTAACAATGAGTTTAATTTTAATATTTTTACAAATTTCTCATTTTTATAAAAATTAGCTAATGTGTTTAATACTTTTGATTGAGAAATATTTTTTTTTAAGTCTAGATATATTGTACTTAAAATGCCTCTAAACATTGGTGACAAGTGAGGAGTAAAACTAAATTGAAATTCTTTCTTAGTAAATTTTTTTAACATTTGATCTATTTCAGAATTATGACGATGGAAACCAACTCCATATGCACTTAAAGACTCGTATAGATTTTTGTCTTTATATTTTTTGTGAACACCTCTACCAGCACCTGAATACCCAGATTTTGAGTCAATTATTATGCTATTAAGTTTAATCAAATTTTTTTTAAACAAAGGTATCAAAGGCAACAGAATAGAAGTTGGATAACAGCCAGGACATGAAATAATATTGTACTTTTTAATCTCACTTCTGTTTATTTCTGGAAGTAAATAGATACTTTTCTTTATCAAATTATTTGCACGATGTTTCTGTTTGTACCACTTTAAATAATCAGAAGCTTTAGCTAATCTAAAATCTGCAGCAAGATCGATAAGAGTATGATTTGTGCCTAAATGTTTTGATATATCTTGTGCTTCTCCATTTGGAAGAGCTGTAAAAATAACCTGAACATCTTTTAATAATTTTTTATTAAATTTTAAAATTTTTGGTAATTTATATCTAGATAAAGATTTATCGTAAAATTTAATACTTTTACCTACAGAGGAATTTCCACAAAGGTATTTAACATTAATATATTTGTGTTTAACTAATAATTTAATTAATTGAACACCAATATATCCGGTTGATCCAGCAACTAATGCATTAAGCTTAGGCATTTTTTATTATAACAGTTAAAAATTAAAAAAAAATTATCTTTTAGAGAATTGGAAGCTTCTTCTAGCTTTTCTTCTACCAGGTTTCTTTCTCTCAACTGCTCTTGAGTCTCTAGTAGTAAGTTTCTCTGTTTTTAAGGTGGCTTTTAGATTTTCATCAAATAATACTAAAGCTTTAGAAATACCATGAACCATAGCCCCTGCTTGGCCTGTAGGTCCACCTCCTTTTACGCTACATCTTACATCATAATCTGTAGCCTGATTAATAATCTCGAAAGGTCTTGTAATTTGCATTTTATGAGTTTCGTCTGCAAAATAATCACTAAATAATTTACCATTTACATAAATTTTGCCAGAACCTTTTTTTAACCAAACTTTTGCAATTGATGTTTTTCTTCTACCAGTAGCGTATTTACTATCTTTAAAATCTAATTTTAATTTTGGAGATTTTGATGCTGATTGAGTATTTTCCATCTTAGTTTCTAGCTATATTTTTTCTGTTTAATTTATCTAAATCTATTACAGTCGGATTTTGTGCTGAATGCGGATGTTCATTTCCTGCATAAATTTTTAATTTTGTTAATTGTTTTCTCCCCAATACTCCACCAGGTAACATTCTTTTAACAGCCATTTTTAAAGTTTCTCCGGGTTTTTTTTCATGAAGCTTCTCAGGTGTTGTAACTTTAATTCCACCTGGATGACCAGTGTGTCTATAATATTTTTTATCTTGAAATTTTTTTCCAGTAAATTTTGCTTGTTCAATATTTTTAACAACAACAAAGTCACCATCATCCATATGAGGTGTATATGTAGTTTTGTTCTTGCCTCTTATAATGTTGGAAACAACAGTTGCTAATCTTCCAACTACTGCATTCTTCGCGTCTATTTCATACCAAGATGAATTTAATTGGTCTTTTTTAGTGAATTTTGTCATTGTGCGAGGATTAATACTATTAATAATTACAAAGTCAATTTTATATTTAGCTTGAAATATGTAGCTAATATGCTAAAAAAAAGATGCCGATTTGATCCTATTGCGGGCTTATAACTGCTAAAATGGAAATTTCATAAAATTAATAAAATCGGTAGGCATTTGAACTGTATTGTGCGCCTAACATAATGTTGAAGCACTAAAAAAGGAGTAAAATGACTAAAAAAAGAAATAACCCTGAAACTATTGCCATACATGGTGGTGACTATAGGAGTGATCCAGCGACTAACGCAGTAGCTGTTCCAATTTATAGAACAACATCGTACCAATTTAACAATACAGAGCACGCTGCTAACCTTTTCGCTCTTAAAGAATTTGGTAATATCTACACTCGTATAATGAACCCAACAAATGATGTCCTGGAAAAAAGAGTTGCAGCTCTTGAAGGTGGCCTATCATGTGTAACTGTATCCTCAGGTCAAACTGCATCAACGTTTGCTGTATTAAATGTAGCCCAAGCCGGTGATAATATAGTAAGCTCAACTGATCTTTATGGTGGTACAGTATCTTTATTTACACATACACTTAGCAAACTTGGGATAGAGATAAGATATGCAGATCCAAGTAATCCTGAAAATTTTGAAAAGTTAATAGATGATAAAACTAGAGCTTTTTACGGTGAAACTTTACCAAATCCATATTTAAGGGTGTTTCCAATAAAGGAAGTTTCTGACATTGGAAGAAAATATAATATACCATTAATAATGGATAACACAGCTGCACCAGTAATATGCAGACCGATTGAACATGGAGCTGCAGTAGTAATTCACTCACTTACAAAATATATAGGTGGTCATGGTACAGCTGTAGCGGGTAGTATCGTTGATAGTGGTAATTTTGATTGGACCGCAGATCCAAAAAGACAACCATTATTTAACGAACCAGATGCAAGTTATGGTGGTGTTATTTGGGGAAAAGCTGTACCAGAATTAACTGGTGCTAATGTTCCCTTTGCTGTTAGAGCAAGAGTTTGTTTATTGAGAGACTTAGGATCAGCTCTGGCTCCAGATAATGCTTTTGCAATAATTCAAGGACTTGAAACGGTTGCTTTAAGAATGAGACAACATTGCGCTAACGCTGAGTATGTAGTTGATTTTCTTAAAAAACATAAAGAAGTTACAAAAGTTATTTATTCTACAGAACACGATAAACCCATTGCCGATAGAGCAAAAAAATATCTTAAAGGTGGAAATGGACCAATGATTGGTATCGAGCTTAAAGGTGGAATTGAAGCTGGTAAAAAATTTATCGAGTCTTTAAAAATGTTCTATCACGTAGCTAATATTGGTGATGCTAGAAGTTTAGCTATTCATCCAGCAAGTACAACTCATAGTCAATTAAATGAGAAAGAGCTAGCTGCATCAGGTGTTACACAAAGTTATGTAAGACTTTGTATCGGTATTGAACACATTGATGATATTATTGAGGATCTTGATCAAGCATTGAATAAATCTTCAAAAGGTAATTTAAAAGCTGTAAGCTAATTTGAGTTTTAATGTCTACAAATAGGAACTAATAATTGGGCTCTTTATATTTTACAATATAAAGAAAATACAATGTTGAAAGTATTATTAAAATAGAATTTATCTGGTGTAGAGATGCATAAATTATTTTTACTCCAGATAAAATTGTAAGAACTCCCAAAACAATTTGAAACAATAAAGAAATTCCAATAATGAAAATTGGAATTCTTAAATTTATATTTCCATTTTTTAAAACAAAATAAAGCATGTAAAAATATATTATGACAATTAAATATGCTAAATTTCTATGAATAAATTGAACAAGTGATTGATCATCAAATACAGTTAGATTAAACAAATCATTGATTACACTATCATCTGGGAAATATGATGAGCCCATTAAAGGCCAAGTATTATAAATTTTTCCTGCATCCATCCCAGATACAAATGCTCCAATTATTAATTGTAAAAATAACAATAAAAGAAAAAATTTAATTGGGTTTAATTGAATATTAATATCATTAATTTTTATATTAGTTAGACTTAAATATTTCCAAAAAACTATAGACAAAATGATAAAAGCTGTAACTAAGTGTAGTGATAATCTATAATGACTAACATCAATTCTATCAATTAATCCACTTGATACCATGTACCATCCAATAAATCCTTGAAAACATACTAAGAAAAAAATAATTGAATATTCTTTTAAAATCCAAAAACCATTTTTAATTGTAAAATAGATCATTGGAAAAAGAACTGTTAAACCAATTAATCTACCCAATTGACGATGCACCCATTCCCACCAAAAAATAATTTTAAATTCATTTAAAGTCATATTAAAATTTTGCTCTTTGTATTCTGGAATTGCTTTATAAAGATTAAAATATTCTATCCATTTATCACTTGTTAAAGGAGGTAATATACCAACAAAAAGTTCCCAAGTAGTAATGGATAGGCCTGAGTCTGTTAATCTGGTTAAGCCTCCTACTAAAATTATAAGCATGATCATCGTTAACAAAGTGATCATCCACATTTTTAATTGAGAATTTAAAGAATAATTCTGACTGTACATGATTAGATAAATATAATAATTATTAATTAAACCAATAAATTAAATGTCGCCTAAAAACAAAAAAAAACTAGAAATAATAAGATCTAAGTTAGATAAATTAGATAATAAATTGTTATCCTTGATTAAATATAGAACAAATCTGGTTAAAGAAGTTTTAAAACTTAAAGAATTTAAGAAAGAAATTGTAGATAAAAAGCGTATCAATTTTATACTTAAAAAAATTCAATCAAAATCAAAAAAATTAAAGATTGATCCTAAAATTACTAATCGTATATGGAAGAATATGATTTTGTCTTATATCGATTTTGAAAAGAGAAACTTTAAGAAAAAATAATTATTTGCTATGTGGAGGGAGCTTTTTTTCCACAAACATTTCGTGTTTTCTTGTGTCTGGGTTGTATTTTTTTGCTGAAAGTTTTACTTTAGCTTTTTCACCACCAGCAGGTTTTTTAACATAGTAGAAATAAGGACTATCTGGTTTAGCCTCAGGAACCATTCTTACTTTAACGTGTGTTTTTTTTGCCATTTTTAAGTTCTTTTAATTTATTTGAAATTTTTATTAACTTATTTTTTAAATTTTCAGTTCTTATAGATTTATCTGCAATTTCGTCAAGCTTTAAAGAATCTTCATTATTTAATATTTTTTTTACACCATTTATTGTCATACCTTGATCTTTAAGTAAAAATTTAACTTTTTTTAGGAGATATATTGTTTTCTCATCATAATATCTCCTATTTGAATTTAATATCTTTGGTTTAATTTGTTTAAATTGAGTTTCCCAAAATCTAATTACATGTGTAGGTAAAGCTCCTTTATCATTAGATTTTAGATTTAATATTTTAGCTACTTCACCAATAGTTTTGTATGCGCTATCTGATTTTTCCATCATCCTTCAAATTAACAAATTCTTTAAATTCTTTTGATGGTTTAAATAACACAACATCTCTGCTTGAAATTACTTTTGTTTCTTTAGTTTTAGGGTTTCTCCCAATTCTAGATTTTTTTTGTCTGATAGAAAAAGTACCAAATTTAGATAATTTTAATTTTTTTTCCTCTTTAATATTAGATACGATCGTTGATAAAAAATCTTCAATTAAATTCTCTGATATTTGTTTTGAAAATCCAAGCTGCATATAAACCAAATTAACTAAGTCTTTTTTAGTTAAATTAATTCTCATATTAAATGTTTTGCTTTATCTTTTCTATCAAATTACCTTTTACAATTCTATGACAAACATCTAAGGAGTTTGAAAAACCAATATAATCAGTCCCTCCATGACTTTTAACTACTGGAGAGTCTAAGCCAATAAAAATAGCTCCATTGTATAATCTTGGATCTAGTCTTTTCTTAAACTTTTTTAAGTTTGATATATTTAACAAAGATGAAATTTTACCTATAAATGTACCAGTCATTGCTTTTTTTAATTCACTAGTTATAAAATTTGCAGTTCCCTCTGCAGTTTTTAGGGCTACATTTCCTGTAAAACCATCAGAAACAATAACATTTACCTCTCCATCCATAAGATGGTTTCCTTCTATGTATCCTGCAAAATTATAATTATTTGAATTTTTTTCATTTAATAATTGATAAGTTTCTTTGATAGTCTCGTTTCCTTTTAATTCTTCTGAACCAATATTTAGTAAAGCAACATTAGGTTTATCATTAGGATATAGTGAAGTGTACAAAGAGGCTCCCATAATTGAAAAGTCTAATAAATTTTTTGAACTACACTCTATATTTGCACCTAAATCTAATACAACACTCATTCCTTTTTTGTTTGGCCATAAGGCAGACAGCGCAGGTTTATCGATATTTTCTATCATTTTTAAATTCAATTTTGATACAACTAATAATGCTCCTGTATTTCCCGCCGATATAACAATGTCTGTTTCTTTATCTTTAACACTTTGAATAGCAAGCCACATACTTGTATCTTTACCTCTTTTTGCACCCTCTAGAGGGCTATCAGTGCTTTCAATTTTTTTTTCTGTATGAATTAATTCAAAAAATTCAGCAGATAATTTTCCTTTAATTAAGGGATCAATTTTATTTTTATCTCCAAAAATTTTAAAAAAATTATTTTTATTTGTAGAATGATTAAAAATAATACCATCTATTATTTTTTTTGGTGATCCATCACCTCCCATTGCATCAACTGCAATTTTTATCATATCTGACATTTTTATAGATTATTATATACTATTCTTTTGGGTCTAAAACTTGTCTTCCCTTATACATACCTGTTTTAAGGTCTAGGTGGTGAGAAAGTCTATATTCACCTGATTTTTTGTCCTCAACTATATTTTTAGTTGAAAACTTCATCGTCTGAGCCCTTCTCATTCCGGTTCTGGAAGGAGTTTGTTTTCGCTTTGGTACTGCCATAATTATGGGTTACTTACACTTTTTAAATAAGAATTCAAAGTTTTTTTTGATAAATTTTCATTAAATCTATCAAAATATTCAAGAAAATAATCAATATTTTGAAAATCGCTTAAAAAGAGTGAAATTTTTTTGATTTTTTCCTCTTTATTAAGTTTTTCCCAAAAATGAATTTCTGAAACCATTGAGTGAAACAAATTGATATAGTCTTTCATTTTTTTATTAATAGACTGATCACCATATCCAATTTCTCTTATGCTTAATTCTAATTGTCTAAAATTAAAATCATAGATTTCTTGTAAAATTTTCTTATTATTCGAATTTTTGAAATTCTTTAAAAAGAAAGAAAAATGGAGCAAAAATAAGGTTAATCTATCAGAAAAAATATCCTTTCTATTAAGATGTTTGTATAAATCTTTATTTCTAGTGAAATTTATTAAATTGTTATAAATGTAAAGATATTTTTTATTCATGCACAAAATATTATATATAATTTTTTTTTCATTAATAGTTACAAATTGTACTTTTAAACCAGTAGTCAAACACCATGGGGTTCCATCTTTAGAAAAAAAAGAAAAATTACTTGTCGAAAACAAAACAAATACAAATGATATTGAAAAAATCTTAGGGAATCCACCTGTAACAAGTAAATTTGATAATGATGTATGGATATATATAGAGAGAAAACAAACTCAATCATCAATTAAAAATTTTGGTAAAATGAAAATTTATAAAAATGATATTTTGGTTTTAGAAATTGATAAATACGGAATACTTAAAAAAAAAAATTTTTATAATAAAAATGACATGGAAAATATAAAAATTACTGAAGCAACAACACAATCAGGCTTTGAAAAAAATACTTTTATCTACGAATTCTTGTCGAGTATGAGACAAAAAATCGATGACCCTCTTGGAAAGAGGGCCAAAAGACGTAAAGAAATTAGGAAGCGATAACAGCTAGAAGTAATAAAGCAACAATATTTGTAATTTTAATCATTGGATTTACAGCGGGTCCAGCTGTATCTTTATAAGGATCCCCAACAGTATCACCTGTTACAGCAGCCTTATGTGCCTCTGAACCTTTTCCTCCATGATTTCCATCCTCAATATACTTTTTTGCATTATCCCAAGCACCACCTCCTGCAGTCATTGATACTGCAACAAACAAACCAGTAATAATAACACCAAGTAACATTGCACCAACTGCAGCTAGTGCAGCAACTTGTCCACCAATTGATAGAATTATAAAATATAAAACAACTGGAGATAAAACTGGTAATAGCGAAGGTATAATCATTTCTTTAATAGCAGCTACAGTAAGCAAATCTACTAATTTAGCATAATCAGGTTTTTGTTTTCTTTTCATAATACCAGGGAATTTTTTAAATTGCCTTCTGACCTCCACAACTACTGCCCCACCTGCTCTTCCAACAGCTTGCATTCCCATTGAACCAAAAAGATAAGGCAACATTCCACCAATTAATAATCCAACTACTACATAAGGATTTGATAAATCAAAAGTTACTACGATACCTTCTAATGCAGATCCTGCTTCTTTTGAAAAATGTTTGATGTCTTCAGTGTAAGCAGCGAATAAAACTAAAGCTCCTAAACCAGCAGAACCAATTGCATAACCTTTTGTTACAGCTTTAGTTGTGTTTCCTACTGCATCTAAAGCGTCTGTTGTTTTTCTAACTTTCTTATCAAGATTAGACATTTCAGCAATACCCCCAGCATTATCAGTAACTGGTCCATAAGCGTCTAAAGCAACAACCATCCCTGCTAAAGCAAGCATAGTAGTTACTGCAATAGCAATACCGAAAAGTCCAGCAATAGAATTTGTAATAAGAATACCGGCAACAATTATTAATGCAGGGATAGCAGTTGCTTCCATAGAAACGGCCAAACCTTGAATAACGTTAGTACCATGACCAGTTGTTGATGATAATGCAACAGATTTAACCGGTCTATAACTTGTTCCTGTATAGTATTCAGTAATCCAGATTAATAGTCCAGTGATAACTAGCCCTATTACACCACAATAGTATAAATCCATTCCATTAAAAGTTTTATCATTTACTGTATATTCATTTGTAAAACCAATTACTTGATCTGTAACAGGCCATAATATTATTAAAGAAGCTACTGCAGAAACAACAAATCCTTTATACAAAGCATTCATAACGTTGTTACTTTTTCCAAGTTTAACGAAAAATGTTCCAATAATAGATGTTAACAAACATGCTGCACCAATAGACAAAGGGTAGATCATCATATTAAGATCACCAACAAAGAAAATTGAAGATAATACCATTGTTGCAACAATTGTAACTGCATAAGTTTCAAACAAGTCAGCAGCCATACCAGCACAATCTCCTACGTTATCACCAACGTTATCTGCAATTACAGCAGGGTTTCTAGGATCATCTTCTGGAATTCCAGCCTCAACTTTTCCAACTAAATCAGCACCAACATCTGCACCTTTTGTAAAAATTCCACCACCTAATCTTGCAAAGATAGAAATTAGGGAAGCACCAAAACCTAATGCAACTAAAGCATTTACAATTTCTCTTTCATCAACATTAAATTTCAATAATATATAATAATAAACAGCTATAGATAATAGCGCCAGACCGGCAACCAACATTCCAGTTACAGCACCAGATTTAAATGCAACGGATAGACCTTGAGCTAAGCCTTTTCTAGATGCTTCTGCTGTTCGTACGTTAGCTTCTACAGAAACTAACATGCCAACGTAACCTGCAATACCTGATAGAGCAGCACCAATTAAATAACCAAGACCTACTAGTGGACTAAATGCAATACTCACAATTACTAAAACTACAGCACCAACAATAGCAATAGTTTTGTATTGTCTTGCTAAATATGCTTTTGCACCAATTTGAATTGCAGATGCAATATCTTGCATTTTTGCATTTCCTGCACTTGAATTAAGAATGTTTTTACCAGTTAAAAATCCATAAACGATAGATAATAAACCAGCTCCAATTGTGTATAATAGTATTGTTTCGACTGTTCCGCTCATATTAACCTTAAGTTGTTGGTTGTTAAATTTTTTAGCCCGCACAATACAAAAAAAGATAGAAAAGACAACGATTAACTTCTAAAACCGATGAATATAACCTTTGGATTTAGCTCGTATTTGCTTGCCTTTTTTATTGAATATTAAAGATCTATCTTTTCCAGATACAATTTTACCAATTTTAGTTATTTTAATTCCAGTTGTTTTAGAAGCTTTTTGAATGATTCTAGCTTTCTTAATATCTGCAGTAAATAATACCTGATAATCATCTCCATTAGAAATTAGATTAATTTTCTTCAATCTTCGTTTTTTAATTAAATTACTCAATTTATTGGAAACAGGTATTTTATTCTCAAATAAGTGAAATGATAAACTTTGTCTATTAATCATTTTTGCTAAATCATCAATTAATCCATCTGAAACATCAATAGAGCTGTTTGCAAATTTCAATAAATATTTTGTTAAATTTAAAGGTAACTCTGGTTTATAATATTTATCTACAAAGAATAATTTGTCTTTATTTTTAAATTTAACTTTATTACTTAATGCTTTAAGTCCTAAATAACTATCTCCTAAATTTCCAGTCACATAAATATCATCATTTGCTTTAGCTTTATTACGATAAATTATTTTATTTGAATATCCTAATGAGGTGATTGTAAAACTTAGTTTTTTTGAAAAAGTTGTATCTCCTCCACATAAATCTATTTTAAATTTATTTTGTTCTGATTTAAGTGACTTTGAAATTTTATATAAATTATTTTTTGTAAATGTTTTTTTATTACCAGAACCACAAATAAAATAAAACTTTGGTGTTACCCCTTTACAAATTAAATCAGAAATTGATGACCTTAATATTTTTTTAATTACTAAATCTGGAGATTTAAAATCATAAAAATGCGTACCAATATTGTACGTATCAACAGATATAACGACACCTCTTTTTTTATCATAAAAAACATCGTCGTTTAGATTAAGAGCAGATTTATTTTTTTTTGCTATTTTAAAAAAATAATTATTTATTAGATCAAATTCATGCATTGTTAGATCTTAATTTTTTTCCAACGTTGTCTAATAAAGCATTAAGATACTTTGTTTGTGAATCTTCAAGAAAAAAATTAGATGAATTTAAATATTCTTTAATAATTATATTAATAGATAAATTTGGCTTATACATAAATTCATAAGTTGCTGCTTTTAAAATTGTTTGAAAAACTTTGTCTAATTTTTCAAATGCAAATTCATCACCTAATTTATTATTTAATTCATCTAAAATAAGATCGTTTCTTTCTATCGTTCCTAAAACAATATCTTTAATAAATTTTTTAAATCTGTGTTTTGGAAAATCTAAATCATCATCTTCATTATAAAATTTACCATATAATTTCTGAATAATTATAACTCTAGGATTATTTTTTGCATTAAAATGAGTTCTCATTTTTGAGACAAAACTGAAATCACAGCTTCTGCAGCTTCAGCACCCTTTTTTCTTCTTGCTCTTGCTTGAGCCATATTAAGACAGGTAATTATTCCATTTCCAATTGGTTTTTTACTATCTATAGATAATTTCATTATGGCATCCGTTGAAGCTTGAGAAATAAAATCAAAGTGAGGCGTTTGACCTTTAATTACACATCCTAAAGCTAAAAAACCATCATATTTTTTTAAATTTTTAGAAATTGTAACTGGGATTTCAAAAGCACCAGGTACTTTAATAATTTTTATTATATTTTTTTTTGGAATTATTTTTAAAGCACTGCTTATTAAGCCATCAGCAATATCTTTATAATAATCTGCTACAACAATTAAATATTTTTTTTTCATCAAATTAATTCCTGTTTTGTAATTTTTATACCATAACCATCAAGACCAATAACTTTTTTTGGTGATTTGGTGATTAATATCATGTTTTTAATTTTTAAATCTTTAATAATTTGAGCTCCAATACCATAATTTCTTATTAACTTGTCATTTCCCTTCTTATAAAAGTCTTTGTTTTTATAATCTTTTAAAGTCTGAGTTACTGATTTTAAATTTGAGTCTTTGATAAAAACTAAAACACAATTTTGATATTTTTTAAAATAATTTAAAGTCTTGTTAAATGAATTTGGAAGTGATTGATTTATTAGATAGTTTTGAACGACATTAGATGAAATTACTCTTACTCTTGGAGTAATACCTTTTTTTATTTTACCTTTTATTAATGCAAAATGTTCTGAGCCATCTAAAAGATTCTCATAAATTCTAATATTGTATTTTTGATTTTTTACATCAATCTTGCTTTGCTTTTTAAGTTTAATAAGCTTTTCTTTTTTTAGTCTATATGCGATCAGATCTTCTATTTTTCCAATTTTTAATTTATGTTTTTTTGCAAAATTAAATAAATCCTGACCTTTGGCCATTGTTCCGTCTTCATTCATAATTTCACAAATTACTGCAGAGTTATTTTTTTTTGCTAATTTAGATATATCAACTGAGGCTTCAGTGTGCCCTGCTCTAACAAGCACTCCACCATCTTTCGCTATAATTGGAAACACGTGACCAGGTGAAACAATCTCATTTTTATTTACATTTTTTTTTGAAGCAATTTTGATTGTTTTCGCTCTATCTTTAGCAGATATGCCTGTTGTTATACCTTTTTTTGCTTCAATAGAAATTGTAAATGCCGTCTTGTTTCTTGATTGATTTACTGGAGACATTAAAGATAAATTTAATCTTTTTGCTTGAAGTGAATCAAGGGCTAAACAAATTAAGCCTCGTCCGTATTTTGCCATGAAGTTAATGTTCTTTGAATTTGTGTCTGATGTTGAAATAACTAAATCTCCTTCATTTTCTCTTTTTTCATCATCTACTAAAATAAACATACCACCTTTTTTGGCTACGCTTATAATTGACTCTATTGACGCAAAATTATTTTTTATCATTAAAATAATTCCTAACGTATTTAGACAAAATATCTATTTCTATATTAACTAAACTAGATTTTTTTAAAGTTGATAAATTCGTCTCTTTGTAAGTGTGAGGGATAATCCAAATTTGGAAACCTTTTTTAGTTACTTTTGAAATTGTAAGAGAAATACCATTCACACAAATGGAAGCTTTTTCTATTAAATGTTTTCTTTCTTTTTTAGGTAAATCAAAGTCAAAAAGAAATGATTTATCTATTTTTTTAATACTTAATACTTTGCCAACAGTATCAACATGTCCTTGACAAATATGTCCTGAAATTTTTGTCCCATATTTTAATGGTAATTCTAAATTTATTTTATCTTTTATTTTTAAAAATTTGAATTTTGATCGAATTATCGTTTCTTTTGAAAGATAAAATTCCATAATTTTAGATTTATATGAAATTAAAGTTAGGCAGACACCATCGCAGGCAACAGATAAACCCACGTCTTTATTGGATACTTTAATATTACTTTTTACAAAAATGTTAAGACCTTTAGGTCTTTTAATAATTTTAGTTATAATACCCTGGTTATAAATTATTCCATTAAACATTTTATCTAACTATATAGTGTTATTCGATCTTTTCGTAAATTGAGATTTAGATTAATTTTTGTTTTATATTTTTGATTTAATATATTTTGACTACTAAATTTCAAATATTCGAAGTTTTTAGATAGGTTTTTTGGACTTTTATACAAATAAAATTTATTAAAAATTTTATTCTTAATCAATGAATTTGTTAATTTATCTCCTCCTTCAATAAGCAAATTCCTGCATCCAAAATTATATAATTTTTTCAAAATTACTTTAAAGTCAAATTCATTATTTCTATCAATTTTTGATTTTATTAGATGAACTCCTTTACTTTTAAATTTTATAATTTTTGATTTATCAGCTTTATTATAAAATATTAAAGTATTTTTGTTGTTAGAGGATTTAATTATAAAACTGTTTATTTTAGAATTTAGCTCGTTGTCTAAAATAATTCTTTTTGGTGAAAATTTTTCAAATCCCTTCAAACGACAATTTAATTTTGGATTATCTTTGTTTAATGTTTTGTGAGTAATCATCAAACTATCATTTTGATATCTCAACATATGTGTAAACTGATCTGAATAAGAATTTGTAATCTTTTTGTGGTTCTTGCTATAAATAATATTGTTTTTTGAAATAGCTATTTTGCCAGTAACAAAGGGTAATTTTTTCTTTCTATTAAAAAAATAAGGTAAATAAAAACTTTCAATTTTGCTTTTTAATAAACCTTTTTTTACAATTATTTTTTTTGATTTTAAAATTTTAAAGCTTTTATTTCTCACTCTTTTATCTATGTCAGTAATAGCATATATAACCTCTGAAATTTTTGATTTTATTATTGCGTCAGTACATGGTGGTGTTAATCCATGATGACAACATGGCTCTAAAGTAACATACATTTTTGAGCCTTCTAATTCTTCAAAACTATTTTTAATCGCATTAAATTCAGCGTGTGGTCTTCCATTATACGAAGTTTGTCCTATAGAAATAATTTTATCATTTTTGACAATAACACAACCTACAGAAGGATTTGATCCGGTAAGTCCATGACGAGATTTAGCCAAGTCCAAGGCCAATTCCATATAAAATTTATCTTTTGATGAAAATTTATCTTTTCTTGTAGACATCAAGCTTGTCCACGAATTGTACAAAATCTTTTTCTTCTCTAAAGTTTCTATATACTGATGCAAATCTTACATATCCAACTGGGTCTAAATCTTTTAATCCATCCATAACCATTGTCCCAATTGTGTTTGTTGATATCTCTCCTTGTCCGAGTTCTTCAAGAGATCTTGAAATGTTACTAATGAATTTTTCTATTGTAGCCGTATCTATTGGTCTTTTTTTTAGAGCTATGTATATAGATTTAGATAATTTATCACGATCAAATGATGATTTTCTTCCATTTTTTTTAACAACCATCAATTCTCTAAATTGAATTCTCTCAAATGTAGTAAATCTTTCACCACATATACACAATCTTCTTCTTCTTATTGCGGTACCATCTTCAGTTGGACGTGAGTCTACTACAGATGTATCACCTTTTTTTTCGCACGGACAAATCATTTGCTAAAGGTTCTTATATATCGGAAATGAAGAAGTTAAAGAAATAACTTCATTTTTTACTTCGTTTTCTATTTTACTGTTATCTGTTGGGTTTTCAGATAAACCCTTTAAAGTTTTCGTTATTAATTCACCTACTGTTTTAAACTCATTTAAACCAAATCCACGAGTTGTGGCCGCTTGAGTTCCTAATCTTATTCCAGATGTAATCATAGGTTTTTCTGTATCAAATGGAATACCATTTTTATTACATGTAATGTTTGCTCTAGACAAACTCTCTGCCGCAAGATTTCCTTTTACATTGTAAGGTCTCAAATCAACCAACATCAAATGTGTATCTGTTCCATCTGAATAAATTTTAAATCCATTATTTTTTAAAGTTTCCGCTAACATTTTTGCGTTTGCTAAAACAGATTTAATGTAATCTTGAAATTCTGGTTGTAGTGCTTCAAGAAAACCAGCTGCTTTTGCAGCAATAATATGCATTAAAGGTCCGCCTTGGTAACCAGGAAAAACTGCTGTATTAAATTTTTTAGCAAGTTCTTCGTGATTAGTTAAAATTATTCCTCCTCTTGCACTTCTAAAAACCTTATGGGTTGTTGAAGTAACAACATGAGCATAATCACAAGGATTAGGATATCCTTTACCAGCAACTAATCCTGAGAAATGAGCCATATCAACCATCAAGTATGCTCCAACTTTATCTGCAATCTCTCTAAATCTTTTAAAGTCAATCACTCTAGAATAAGCACTCCCACCTGCAATGATTAGTTTTGGTTTATGTTCTAATGCAAGTTTTTCAACATTATCATAATCTATCAACTCAGATTCTTTATCTACATCATAACCTATAGCGTTAAACCACTTACCAGACATTGAAATTTTTAATCCATGAGTAATATGACCACCTGAATTTAAACTCATACCCATGAACGTATCACCTGGACTTAACAGGGCTAAAAAAACTGCTCCATTGGCTTGAGCACCTGAGTGTGGTTGAGCATTTGCAAATTTACAATTAAATAATTTTTTTAATCTTTCAATGGCAAGGTTTTCTGCTATATCAACATGCTCGCAACCATTATAATATCTTTTACCAGGATAACCTTCGGCATATTTATTAGTTAAAACAGATCCTTGCGCCTCTAATACTGCTTGAGATACTATATTTTCAGACGCAATTAGTTCAATATGTTGTTGTTGTCTGATTAATTCATCTTTAATAGCTTTATAAAGCTCTGGATCTTTTACAGATAAACTATCCTCAAAAAAACTTTTATAACTATCGTTTAAATAACTTTTTTCGCTCGACATAATTATATTTTCTTAACCCTTCTCAAGTGTCTACCACCATCAAATTTTGTATTTAAAAAAACACTTATAAATTTCAAAGCATTTTTTTTAGTTATCAACCTTGACCCTAATGTAATGATGTTTGCATCGTTATGCAATCTGGATAATTTCGTTGATTTTAGATTAAAACATTGTGCAGCACGAATATTTTTATGCTTATTTGCCGCAATATTCATACCAGTCCCAGATCCACACACTAAAATGCCAACATTACTCTTGCTTGATTTGACTTTTCTAGCAACCTTATGAGCATAGTCAGGATAATCAACGCTGCTATCATCTTTGGGACCAAGATCCTCAAATTTTACTTTTTTATTACTTAAATAATCTTTGATAGTTTCTTTTAATTTAAATCCAGCGTGATCTGATGAAATAAATATTTTTTTCAAATTAATTAAATTTGTAATCTAAGACACAAGCAACTAAATGTATTCTATTCTCTTCTCCACCATTAAATGCATTGTGATACTTAGTATTGTTTGTAACCCAAACTGAACCATCAGCAGGCATATGTTTTGCAACATTATCAATTACCATTAAACAACCAGGGTTTGTTATGATAGGTATATGTAATCTTGGTTCAGGATCTCTATGCCAACTTAAAGTTGATCTTGGCTCTTTTAAAAGAATTCTAACTCTTCCAAGTTTATATTTTTTTGAAAGGACATCATAAACCTCTTTAAAATATGTGTTCTCATAGTCTTTAATAAATTCTGAGTAAGATGCTTCATCAATCATTTCGTCTCTAGAAACTTCTTTTCCTGATTTGTCAGGTTTAGTCCAATATACTCCACGAGCTTTATTACCTTTTATTGAATCTGGATCACCAGGTATTTGAGTTAGAGATATAGCACCAAAGTGCGTAACACCTGCATCTTCAAATTTTTTAATCTTAACTATTTGGCGATATGCTTCTTGTAATTTCTCTATATCAAACTTAATTTCTTGTTTCTGGAAATCACTAAAATCTAAAATCCTATCTTCTTTTTTGATATTTAAGTCTACAACTTTTGAGTTTTCTGTCGCCATCGTGATTGCTTTCTACTCTTTTTTTTGTATATGTGTATATTACATTTGTCGCAATTTAAAAGTAAATTAAAACATGATTATTGGTAAATATCCTAGTCTTAGACTCAGAAGAAGCAGAAAAGATCCTTGGTCAAGAAGATTGATTCAAGAAAATACCTTAAGTCCAAATGACTTTATACTCCCTATTTTTTTAATTGAAGGGTCAAATAAACGACAAGAGATTTCATCAATGCCTGGCGTTTACAGGTATACAATTAATCGATTGAGCCAAATTGTGGATAAAGCAATAAAATTAGGAATACCAATGGTAGCTCTTTTCCCAAAGACACAAAAATCAAAAAAAGATGAATTGGGAACAGAATCACTTAATGAAAATAATTTAGTCTGTAAAGCTATACAAGAAGTCAAAAAAAGATACAAAAACCAAATCGGTATAATGTGTGATGTTGCTTTAGATCCTTATACATCACATGGTCATGATGGTTTGATTAAATCTAAAACTATATTAAATGACGAAACAATTGAGGTTTTGATCAATCAGTCATTACTACAAGCTGAGATGGGTTGTGATGTACTGTCTCCTTCAGACATGATGGATGGCAGAATTGGAAAAATAAGAAAAGCTTTAGATAAAAATAAATTCCAAAACGTTCAAATATTATCTTACGCTGCAAAATATGCTTCAAGCTTTTATGGACCTTTTAGAGATGCAGTCGGATCTAAAGGTTCTTTAAAAGGTGACAAAAAAACTTATCAGATGGATTATAGAAATTCTGATGAAGCTTTAAGAGAAGTTGCATTAGATATTAAAGAAGGTGCTGATATGGTAATGGTTAAACCAGGTATGCCCTACTTAGACATAATAAGATCAATTAAAGAAAAATTTAAATTGCCTGTATTTGCCTATCAAGTATCAGGTGAATACAGCTTAATTGAAACAGCTATAATGAAAAAAATAATTAATAAAGATGCTGTATATGAAAGCTTAGTTGCTTTTAAGAGAGCTGGTGCCAATGCTATAGTAAGTTATTACGCTGATAGAATTGATAAAATAATAAAATAATTATTTTAATGTATTTAAGAATAACAACCTGCTATTCGGAAAATTTAAATTATTTGGTCTTAATATAGTTTTATCCAAATAATCGCCTACTAGTTTCAAACCGTTCAATAAAGTGTCAAGATCATTAACTTCTATATCTTTTTCAATCAAAAAATTAGGTACATATTTTTTTTCGTTTAAAGAACTTGCGTAATATACAGTTTTGTTACCTTCTAAATCTTTTTCAACTAAATTTTCAAGTGCCAAGTCATATCCTAATATTTTAAGTAACTCCAATTCCCAAAATATATATTTTTTTATCCAATCTTTCTCTTTTAAAATTAAAAATAAATTTTGAATTATAAAATAAACTTTATCGTTAGATTGAGACTCTGCTGTCAATATTTTAATCAAATTCATAGCAGATGTAATACAGGATAATTTTTGCTTATGATCAAAATATAATGGGGTATAGGCATTTAAAATTTCAATTTTAAAATAACCTATTCTGTTTTCATTCTTAGAATTGTAATTAACATGGAGTTTATTACCAAGCTGAAGATAATTTTTAATTTTTTTTGAAGTACCACCAAATATAATTCCAGATATTTTTCCTTTGTTTTTTGTAAATAATTCTGCAATTAATGAATTTTCATTATATCTATTTTTGCTTATTAAAAATCCTTCGTCTGACCAATTCATTTTTTATTTGTATTTTTTAAACATTCTATAGCTGCATTTTGTTCAGCTTCTTTCTTTGATTTTCCATTAGCTATGAAATATTTTGTATTGGGCAATTTTACTCCAACTTTGAATATAGGTTTGTGTCTTGGACCTGTATTTGAAATTAGTTTATAAGTAGGTAATTTTTTAAAATTTTTTAAAGTTAGTTCCTGTAACTTTGTTTTCGCATCTATTTCGGTAACCACACTTTTTTTAATATGATTTTGCCACAAATTTAAAATTATTCTTTCAACAATTGTAAAACCTTTATCAAGATATATGGCACCAATTAATGCCTCACAGCTATCAGATATAATTTTGTCCTCAATTTTTATTTTTTTATTGTTGGGGTTAAATGTTTTAACATAACTAGCTAAATTAATTTTTTTTGCTATATCCAAACAAGTTTTTTTATTCACTAGCGATGCAAATTTTTTATCAAGAATACCTTCTTTTTCCTCAGGATAAATTTCTAAAAGTTTTTTTGCTATCACCAAGCCAAGAACTCTATCACCCAGAAACTCTATCTTTTCATTATTTTCATTTGGATTAAAGCTTTTATGTGTGAGGGCTTGAATAAGTAGATCTTTATTTTTAAATTTTAAATCAATTTTTTTTTCTAAACTTTGATAGTTAATTTTCATTAATTAATTTTATTAAATGTTCTATTAAATCTTATTGACTTATGCCATTTCCAAAATTCAATAAAACTTCCTATTTTTTTATCAGAAGAAAAAAATATAATTTGAGCTTTTCCTACTAAATTATCTTTATGCACATATCCTACACTTGTTAAATACCTGCTATCTTTAGAACAATCCCTGTTGTCCCCTAAGAAGAAATAATGATCTTTTGGTACAGTAAACACATCAGAATTTTGATAGGTATAATCTTTTAGATAAACAGTATGAAATTTTTTACCATTTGAAAGTTTTTCTTCAAATCTATAAACATCAATACTTTTATCGCCACAAAAAATTTTAGTTTTGTTGTTAATTTTAGATTTAAGAATTTCAGAATTATTTAAATATAAATTAGATTCTATAAACTGAATTTTATCACCAGGTAAACCAATTAATCTTTTAATGTAATCTGTTCGATTATCTGCTGGTGTTTTAAATACAATTACATCACCTCTTTCGGGGCTGCTAAACATAATTCTTTTGTTTAATATTGGAGGACTAAAAGGAAATGAGTGTTTGCTATATCCATAGGTATATTTTGTTACAAACAACCTATCACCGACTAATAAAGTAGGTTCCATGGATGATGATGGAATATAAAATGGTTGTACTAAAAGTGATCTAATTATAACTGCAATTATTAATGCATAAATTAAGGTTTTTACATTTTCTGAAAAAAAATTTTTATCTAATTTCATGATGTTTGAATAATTGCAAATGCTGTTGAATAATTTTTTTCATCGGAAATTGACAAAAAACATTTAAATTTTTTGATTTTAAAGTTCTTTTGAATGATTTTTGTAATTTTTTTATTTTTAACGTAATAAGGCTTTCCCTTTTTGTCATTAACAACTTCTATATCTTTAAAATTTAAATTCATACGAAAACCTGTGCCAAGAGCTTTAGAAAATGCTTCTTTTGCAGCAAATCTCTTCGAAAAAAAAGCTACTTTATTGTTTACAGCATTAGAATGTTTCAATTCTTTAAATGAATAAATTCTTTTTTTAAATAAAGGATTTTTAATCGATTTTTGAATTCTTTTATTTTCAACAATATCAACGCCAATACCAAGAATTTTCATTTATCTTTTTATAATTTTTTTTATGTTTTTAATTACTTTTGAAAGTCCATCAAATATTGACTCCCCAATTATAAAATGTCCAATATTATACTCCTCAATATCTATTATTTTTGTTAACATTTTGGTGGTTTTATAGTCTAAACCATGACCAGCATGAACCTCTATATTTAAACTTGATGCTAATTTTGCACTTTTTTTAATTCTATTTAATTCACTAGAGGAATTTTTTTTTGATTTAACCAGGTTTGCTAGTTTTCCAGTGTGTATTTCAATACAATCAGCATTTAATTTTTTAGCAAGTCTAATGTCATTTGGTGAAGGGTTAATGAATAAACTTGTTCTTATCTTTGCTTTTTTAAATTTTTTAATTATTTTCTCTAACTTATTAAGATTGTTTTTTATATTTAAACCTCCCTCGGTAGTAATTTCTTTTCTATTTTCTGGAACTAAACAGATAAAATTTGGTTTTATCTTAAGTGCTTTATTAACAATTTCTTCGTTCATAGAAATTTCAAGGTTTACAGGTACATTTCTTAAACCACAGATTTTTTTTGCATCAATATCATTTATATGTCTTCTATCTTCTCTTAAATGAATTGTTACAGAATCGGCTCCATAACTAATAACTTTTTTAGCTGCGTATAGTGGGTCTGGATGCTTCTCTCCACGAGCGTTTCGTAAAGTTGCGATATGATCTATATTTACACCTAACCTTTTCACTTAATAAATCTGCTTCCTGGAGTTGTTATTGGTATAGATCTAAGTTCTGGTGGTAATTTATTTGCTTTATAAGTTGGAACATCAATTTTTAAATGAGATGTTATTCCAGTTTTTATTTTTAAAGATTGTTTAGTTGATCGATCTATAATAGATGCAAATCCAATTAATTTTGCTTTTGATTTTTTAATTAACTTTACACACTCTAAACTTGATTTTCCTGTAGTGATTACATCTTCTATAATTAATACTCTTGCACCTTTTTTAATATTAAATCCTCTTCTGAGAGCAAATTTACCATTTACTCTTTCACAAAAAATTGTTTCTTTTTTTAGCAATTTTCCAATTTCATATCCAATTATTACTCCTCCCATCGCAGGAGCTAGTATTAAATCAATTTTTTTAAATTTTTTTTTAATTTTATTCGCTAAAGATTTACAAATTTTATCAGCTAAATTAGGGAAACTTAAAAGTTTTGCGCACTGAATATATTTTGAAGAATGTAGACCTGAAGATAGAACAAAGTGACCTTCTAATAATGCATTAGTTTTTTTTAAAGTATTTAAGGATTTTTTGTGTGAAAGCATTTCTTTTTTCTTCGTGTCTAATTATCTTAAATTTTATACTCTTTTGTTTTAGCTCTGCAATAAAATTAGTAAAATTCTTAAGATTTCTAATAATTAATTTAAATTTAAAATTAATATAATTAGGATTTTTGCCAACCATTTCTAAGCTCGATATATTTAATTTATGACTTCCAATGAGTGAGCTTATATCTCCTAATTGACCTGGCTTATCAGGTAATGACATCCATAAAGTAGTGTTATATTTTTTTGTTTTTTCCTCTTTTTGCTCTCCTTTGTCATGCCAATATCTTCTTATTGCTGCCCTTGCTTTACCTGTTTTAGTTGTTGGTATCCAGTGAAGTGAAGGTGAATTATTTTTAGATGTTATAATATTTACTCGATCTCCATTTCTTAAAATAGTTTGTAATTCACTTTTGTTTCCATTAATTTCACAAGCGACTGCTGAATTACCAATTTTAGTATGAACAGCATATGCAAAATCTATAGCTGTTGCGTCTTTAGGTAATTTTATAACTGAACCTTTTGGTGTAAAACAAAATACATTTTCTTGAAACATTTGTAGTTTTGTATACTCGTATGAATCTTCAGGGTTTTCATTTTTTTCTATAATCTCAACAAGATCTTTTAACCAATCATACTCCTTCCAACTTAAAGAATTGAATTTTTCAGAAGATTTATACTGCCAATGAGATGCAACACCTCTTTCTGCAAATTCGTGCATTTCATGTGTTCTAATTTGAATTTCTATTGGTTTTTTATTTGAACCAATTACAGAAGTATGAATAGATTTATAACCATTGATTTTTGGAGATGAGATATAATCTTTAAATTTTCCCGGTATACAATTCCATTTTTTATGAAAAATCCCAAGAGTTTTGTAACAATCATCTACGTTTTTTAAAATTATCCTAAATCCAATAATGTCTGTTATTTGCTCAAGGGAGACTCTTTTTTTTTGGACTTTTCTCCAAATTGAAAAAGGTGTTTTTTCTCTTCCATGAATCTCAGCATTAATCTCATTATCATTCAATATTTCACTTAACTCAAAAGATTGTACTTCAAATAAATCTTTTCTATCCAATTTTATTTCATCAAGTCTTTTTTTTATTAATTTTCTTGCATCATTATTTAAAATTTCAAAAGATAAATCCTCAAGTTCGTCTCTTATCCTATGCATTCCCATTCTATCAGCTAATGGAGCATAAATTTCCATAGTTTCTTGAGCTATCCTTTTTCTTTTTTCTTCTTTTGTAATTGCTTTAATAGTCCTCATATTATGTAGTCGATCAGCAATTTTCACTAGCAGAACTCTGATGTCTTTTGATGTTGCTAAAATTAATTTTCTGAAATTCTCAACTTTAGAATTAGCTCCAGCTGAATTTTCAAATACTGAAATTTTTGTTACACCATCCACTAAATCAGCAACCTCATCTCCAAATTCTTGTTTGATAGTTTCATAAGTTGCAAAAGTATCTTCTATAGTGTCATGCAATAGACCAGTTGTAATTGTAGCGCTATCTAATTTTAATTCAGTTAAAATATTTGCAACCTCAATTGGATGAACAGAATAAGGATCACCCGAAGCTCTTTTTTGACTCTTATGTGCTTTAACAGCAAAATTATATGCTTTATCCAATTTTTCAGGATTAAGAAATTTATTGTAATCCTTAACTTTATTTATAAGTTCATTTGAATTAAGCATAATAGATATTATACCATTAAATCAAATTTGTTTAATAGATCTAATGTCTCTATCAGGAAGCAGAGAAATCAAGGTTTTAACATCAATTTGTTTATCTGGATGGATCCAATTCTTTTGAATCTCAAATAATGGAAATAGTACAAAGTTTCTTTTGTGCATCATTTTATGAGGTAAATTAATCTTAGAGTTTTTTTTTGATACCAAATTATTAAAATCGATTATATCTAAATCACATGTACGAGGAGCATTTTTTTTCGCTCTTTTTCTACCTAATTGATTTTCTATAAATTTACAAATTTTTAATAATTCTAGAGGACTGTAATAACATTTTAATTTTAAAATTATATTCAAGAACTTAGGTTTTCGTGGGTCAGGCCAGGAAGGGGTTTCATAATAACTAGATACCGAAAGAACATCTAAGTCATGTTTTGCTAATAAAAATTTTGCTTTTTCTATATTTCTTTTTCTTATACCTAAATTTGAACCTATTCCTAAAAAAACAATTTTAGCTTGATTTTCTAATATATCTTGCCTTTTCACGGTTCCAATCTCTACTTTTTTTAGTTGCTCTTTTATCATATTGCTTTTTCCCTTTTGCAACAGCTAGTTCTATTTTAGCCTTTCCTTTTTTAAAATACATTTTTGTTGGAACTAATGTGAAACTATCTCTTTGCATTTTGCCTATTAATTTATTTATTTCTTTTTTATTTAAAAGCAATTTTCTATCATCCGTTGGATTATGATTAGAATAACTGGCTTGTTTGTATGGAGATATATGTGAATTAATTAAGACAATTTCACCGCCCTTTTCAACAGCATAAGACTCAGCGATATTAACCTTGCCCTCTCTTACTGATTTAATCTCTGATCCCTTTAAAATAATTCCAGCTTCAAAAAGATCTTCAAAAAAATAGTTAAAACTAGCTTTTCTATTTAAACAAATGATTTTTAAACCAGGATTGGTTTTTTTGTTCATTAAATTAACTTAGCAGACTGAAGAGCTTTTTTTACAATTTCTTTTGTTGAGTCTGTTACTTTTACAAGTGGTAGTCTTACATTGTCATCACAAAGTCCTAAAAGTTTTGCTGCATATTTTACAGGACTAGGATTGCTCTCAATAAACATTGAGTGATGAACTGGTTGTAATATTTTATCTAATCTTTCTGCTTCTTTCATTTCGTTATCGGTGTCTGATTTAGAGAATTTTTGAAAATCTGAACAAAGTTTAGGTGCAATATTAGCTGTTACACTAATAGTACCTACCCCGCCACGTTTATTAAATTCAAATGCGTTATCATCATTACCTGTTAATTGAATAAAATCTTTACCCATTTTTTCAAGTGTCTGATTAACTCTATCTAAATCACCTGTTGCATCTTTAACACCAACTATATTTTTTAATTCATAGAGCCTAGCCATTGTGTCCACTGACATATCAATCACAGATCTACCAGGAATATTATAAATTATAATTGGAATGCCACACTTGTCATTAATTGCTTTATAATGTTGATACAAGCCTTCTTGAGTTGGTTTATTGTAGTAAGGTGTAACTATCAAAGCGCCATTAGCTCCTGCTTTTTCTGCATGAGTGGTTAAAGAAATAGCCTCCTCAGTTGAGTTGGAACCCGTACCAGCAATAACTGGAATTTTTCCATTACTTTCTTTTATACATAAATCTATTACTCTTTGATGCTCATCATGGCTTAACGTAGGGGATTCACCTGTTGTACCAGCTGGCACAAGTCCATTAGTACCATTATCGATGTGGAAATGGATTAATTTTATATATGCTTCCTCATCTAGACCATTATTTTTAAATGGTGTAATTAAAGCAACATTTGATCCTTTGAACATAAATACTTATAACATAGTTTAAAGATTCATATACTAAAAGATTATGCTCAAAAAAATATTATTTTTATGTTTCACAGTATCACTATTAATATTTTCAAATAATCTCTTTGCTGAAATAAATTCAGTTGTACCTTTAAAAAAACCTGTTTTAAGTAAAGAAGAAATTCAAAAGAAAATATCAATAAATATCGTCAAGCCATTAAAGAAGCCCACGAAAACCAAAGAAATTAAAATCGAAGAAGTGATTGTTAAAAAAGAGTTGGTTTTAAAAGAAAAAAAATTAAGTTTTAAAATACCAAAGAAAAAACCAACTATTGCTGGCGCTAGCACAGCTAAGAATATCAAGATTTCAAGATATTATAGCAAAAAGGACTTTGGGTTGGCTAAAAAAGCTATTTCAGAAATGCAGAAAAGTAAATGGTCGTCTGCTCTTAAAATTGCAAAAAAAGCAAAAGACAACTCTATTTATAATTTTATACAATGGAGACATCTTTTAACATCAGGTAACCAGGCGTCCTTTTACGATTATCAAGTTTTTTTAAATAAAAATTCAGATTACCCTAGAATAAGCAGAGTTAAATATCTTGCTGAGCATAAACTATCCACAGAAAGTGTTTCACCTAAAAAAATAATAAAATGGTTTGGAGAAAATGATCCATTAAGTGGTTATGGAAAAATGATACTTGGAGAAAGTCATATTTTAATTGGAGACAAAAATAAAGGTACAAAACTGATTAAAGAAGGTTGGGTCACAGCAGATTTATCCAAAAATGAATTAAAATATTTTAGAAAAAAATATAAAAAATATTTAAATGCAGATGACTATATTAAACGAGCTGATTATTTAGCTTGGAACGGTGATCGTTGGGATTTACAAAGATTAATAAGGTATCTGCCAAAAGATTACGAACTTTTATATAATGCAAGACACCTTTTAATGAGTAAAGGTTATGGAGTTGACCAAGCCATAGCAAATGTTCCTCAAAAATTTAAGAATGATGCTGGGTTAAACTACGATCGATTGAAATGGAGAAGAAAAAAAGGACGTGTAGATTCTTCAACAGAAATCTTATTGAAAATAAGAAATGATAAAGAGTATTTAGTTAGGCCTGACAAATGGTGGAAAGAAAGAGAAATTATCTCAAGAGCATTGCTTTATAAAAAGAAATATGAAATTTCATATAAAATTTCAAGCAATCATGGAATGACTGAAGGGTCTGAATATGCTGCTGCAGAATGGATGAGTGGATGGATAGCTTTAAGTTTTTTAAATGATCCATTAACAGCTAAAGATCATTTTAAAAATTTTTATGAAAATGTTAGTTATCCAATAAGTTTGTCTAGAGGTGCCTATTGGCTTGGAAGAGCATATGAAAAAATAGGTGAAAGAGAGCAATCAAATAATTGGTATAGAGAAGCCACAAAATATCTTACTACTTACTATGGTCAGCTAGCTTTTTTAAAATTAAATCCAAATGGAAAATTTGAGTTAGAAAAAGATATGGAAATTGATCCAAAATATAGAATTCAATTTTTTAATAAAGAGCTTGTGAAAATTTCTTATCTTCTAGATGAATTGAAGAAAGATAAATATACAAAACATATTTTAAGACATTTAGCTAATGATAATATAGCAAAAGGTAGTGAGGTTTTAGCTGCAGAATTAGCTACAAGTATAAATAGATATGACTTTGCTATTCAGGTTTCAAAAATTGCGTCTTATCAAAAAAGATTTCATAATAAATACAATTACCCAATAATTAGCACTCCTAAATATATTAATAAAAGAAAAATTCCAGAAAGTGCTTTGATCTTATCTATTATTAGGCAAGAAAGTGAATTTGATTTAGAAGCTAATAGTCATGCTGGGGCAAAAGGATTAATGCAATTGATGCCCTACACAGCAAAATTAGTTTCAAAACAAGCCAAACTTCCTTATTCAAAATCAAGATTAACCACTGATCCAGAATACAATATTAATTTAGGCTCACATTATATTGCAGGTTTAATTCTACAATATGATGGTGCCTACCCTTTTGCAGTCGCTGCGTATAATGCTGGACCCAACAGAGTTAAATATTGGAAAAAAATAAATAAAGATCCACAAAAAAAACAAGTTGATTATGTTGATTGGGTTGAATTAATAAAATTTAGAGAAACAAGAAATTACGTACAGCGTGTAATGGAAAATTATAATGTCTATAGATATATTTTGGAACAACGACCTGTACCTATGAAAAACTTTTTTAAAGATCAGCCTCTATTTTAGTGGCGGAAGAGGAGGGATTCGAACCCTCGGTACAAGTTTCCTCGCACGGTCATTTAGCAAACGACTGGTTTCAGCCTCTCACCCACTCTTCCGTATGACATTGTGTATTAAGCGATTGTATTGAAAATTCAATATATATAAAGTAATTATTCAATTATTATGAGAAATAAGTACTCAGTATTTTCACTAATCAAAAATGCTCTTTCATATCATGAAAATTGGCAAAAGGCGTGGAAAGATCCCGCTCCTAAAAAAGAGTACGATGCAGTTATTGTTGGTGGTGGTGGCCATGGATTATCAACAGCCTACTATTTAGCAAAAAAACACAATATGAATAATATTGCTGTAGTCGAGAAAGGTTGGATTGGTGGAGGAAATACTGGACGGAATACTACAATTATTAGATCAAATTATTTATGGGACGCCAGTGCAGGATTATATGATCATGCATTAAAAATTTGGGAAGGTTTATCTCAAGAACTAAACTATAATGTAATGTTTAGTCAGAGAGGTGTAATGAATCTCGCACATAATTTACAAGATGTTAGAGATTTAAAAAGACGAACACATGCTAATAGACTAAATGGAATTGACGCAGTCTACTTGAGCACAGAAGAAGTTAAAAAATTTTGTCCAATTATAAATACATCACCAGATATTAGATACCCTGTTTTAGGAGGAACTTTACAACGTAGAGCTGGTACAGCAAGACACGATGCAGTTGCTTGGGGATATGCTAGAGGAGCTGATGCAATGGGTGTTGATATTATTCAAAATTGTGAAGTTAAAGGAATAAAAAGAAATGGAGATAGTGTTGAAGGAATAGAAACAACAAAAGGATTTATAAAAACTAAGAAAGTTGGTGTAGTTGCAGCTGGTCATTCTAGTGTAATAGCTAATATGGCGGGTCTAAAACTTCCACTTGAAAGTAAACCTTTGCAGGCTTTAGTTTCTGAACCTGTGAAACCAATTATTGATACGGTTGTAATGTCTAACGCAGTGCATGCTTATGTCAGTCAATCTGACAAAGGAGAATTGGTCATTGGTGCTGGAACAGATGATTATGTTTCTTATACTCAAAAAGGAAGTCATCAAATAGTTGAAGGAACATTAAACGCTATATTAGAATTATATCCAATTTTCAGTAGAATGAGAATGTTAAGACAATGGGGAGGAATAGTAGATATTTGTCCTGACGCTAGTCCAATTTTAAGTAAAACTTCAATTAAAGGATTATACTTTAATTGTGGTTGGGGTACTGGAGGATTTAAAGCAACTCCTGGATCTGGAGATTTGTTTGCACATACTATCGCAAATGATGAACCACACAAACTTAATGCTGCATTTAATTTAAATAGATTTGTAAGCGGAGACCTTGTTGATGAACATGGGGCTGCAGCGGTTGCTCATTAATGTTTTTAATTAACTGTCCATACTGTGGAGAACGAGATCAGCAAGAATTTAAGGCTGGTGGTGAAGCTCATATCGAGAGACCTAAGCAACCAACAGAATTAAGTGATGATGAGTGGGCAGAATATTTATTTATGAGAAAAAATATTAAAGGTGTTCAATTTGAAAGATGGAACCATGCACATGGTTGTCGTAAATGGTTTAATATGGTTAGAGATACTTCTAACGACGAAATAAAAGCAATTTACAAAATGGGTGAAAAACCACCTGCTCAATAAAATGAATAAAAACTTAAGAGTAAAATCCAGTGAGTACATTGATGAAACTAATAGAATTTCCTTTAAATTTAATGGCAAAACTTACCATGGATTTAAAGGCGATACTTTAGCATCAGCATTACTTGCAAACAATGTTCATTTAGTTGGAAGAAGTTTTAAATATCATAGACCAAGAGGAATTATGACATCTGGTTCTGAAGAACCAAATGCTATAGTTCAAGTAAATCCTGGTACAAACAGAACAGAACCTAATGTTAGAGCAACAGAAGTCGAGATTTATGAGGGTTTAGAGGCATCCAGTCAAAATTGTTGGCCAAGTGTAGAATTTGATATTGGTGGAATAAACAATTTTCTCTCCCCTTTTTTTCCAGCAGGCTTTTATTACAAAACCTTTATGTGGCCTGCAAGTTTCTGGAAGAAATATGAATTTTTCATACGACACTCAGCCGGTTTAGGAAAATCACCAACATCAAGTGACCCTGACATTTATGATCACCGAAATATTCATTGTGATGTATTGGTTGTAGGTGCAGGTATATCTGGAGTATTAGCAGCAAAAAATGCAGCTAAAAATAATTTTAAAACATTGTTAGTTGAAGAAAAAAATGAACTTGGTGGCTCAACTGTTTATGAAAACAATGAATTTAATAAAATTAATAATAAGACTCCTTCTGAATGGTTAAAAAAAGAAATAGAGGAACTTAAAAATATCAAAAATCTTGAAATAAAAACTAGAACAAGTGTAGCTGCTTATCATCAATATAATTATCTTTTGGCAAGAGAAAATCTAACTGATCATTTAGAGGCAAAAGATAAAACAAATAAAATTAGACAAAGACTTCTTAAAATTAGAGCTAAGAAAGTTATTTTAGCTACAGGTGCATTAGAAAGACCTTTGATATTTAATAATAATGATAGACCAGGAATAATGCTTTCATCTGCAATAAAAAAATACAGTGAATTTTATGGTGTTGCGTGTGGTAGTAAAAATGTCTTTTTTACTAATAATGATAGTGCATATGAAAGTGCTATTTCACTATACAACAAGGGTATCAATGTTGAAGCAATAATTGATATTAGAGAGCAATCCGAAAGTAAAATTGTTAAAAAAGTAAAAGAAGCAGGTATTAAAATTTACTGGTCACACTCAATTGTTGATACAACTGGATATAAAAGACTTAATAGTATTTCAATAATGAAACTATCTAATGATGGTACTTCAGTTACTGGAAGTAAAATATCTATTTCGTGTGATTGCTTAGGAGTTGCTGGTGGCTGGACACCTGCTGTACATTTATATACACAATCAGGAAGCAAACTTAAATTTGATGAAGAAAAAAAAGTTTTCTTACCAAATCAGAATACATCTGAACAAATAAGTGTAGGATCTTGTGGTGGAGATTTTAAAATTGATGAAATCATTAAAAATCTAAATCAAAAGCTTAAAGATACTCTTAATATTAATGAAACAGATTTAGATAGTATTAAAGTTGAGATTGATCAGGAAAATTCAAAAAGAAATATTTGGTTACTACCTTCCGATAAACCTTTAGGCAAAACCAAACCATTTGTAGATTATCAAAACGATGCAACGGCTAAAGATATAAAATTAGCATTAAGAGAAGGTTTTAGATCAATTGAGCATGTTAAAAGATATACGACTACCGGTATGGGAACTGATCAAGGTAAACTAGGAAATATGCATGCATTAGGAATAATTGCAGATACAGCCGGCGTTAAAATGGGAGAATTAGGAACTACTACATTTAGACCTCCTTACACACCATTAACATTTGGAACTATTGTAGGTCGAAATATAGGAAAGTTTTTTGATATTTTTAGAAGAACGCCAATGAATGATTGGCATGTTGAAAATAAAGCTGAATTTGAAAACGTCGGACAATGGAAGAGAGCATGGTACTACCCTATTAACGGAGAAACTATGCATCAAGCAGTTCAAAGAGAAAGTAAAGCTGCTAGAGAAAGTGCTGGTATACTGGATGCCTCTACTCTTGGTAAAATTGATATTCAAGGAAGTGATGCTTCTGAATTCTTAAATAGAGTTTATACAAATGCTTGGTCAAAATTAGCTATAGGGAAATGTAGATATGGACTAATGCTAAATGAGGATGGTATGGTTTATGATGATGGAGTTACAACAAGATTAGGTGAAAATCATTATATCATGACTACAACAACTGGTGGAGCAGCAAATGTTTTAGGTAAACTTGAAGACTATCTTCAAACAGAATGGCCTGAGCTTGATGTTTATTTAACCTCTGTAACAGATCATTATGCTACAGCGAGTTTATGCGGACCTAATAGTAAAAAAATTCTTAAAAAAATAATTCCTGATTTAGATTTATCAGATGAAAACTTTCCGCACATGTCATTCAAAGAATCGAAAATTGGCAATATTCAATGCAGAATAATGCGAATTAGTTTTACTGGAGAACACAGCTACGAAATAAATGTTCAAGCAAGTTATGGAAAAGATTTATGGGAAAAGTGTATAGAGGCAGGTCAAGAGTTTAACATTACGCCTTATGGAACTGAAACAATGCACTTATTAAGAGCAGAAAAAGGTTTCATCATTGTAGGTCAAGATACTGATGGAACAATGACCCCTATCGATCTTCAAATGGATTGGATAGTAAGCAAGAAGAAATACGATTTCATAGGAAAAAGATCTCTTTATAGATCTGATACAATGAGAGAAGATAGAAAGCAATTAGTAGGTTTATTAACTGATGATCCAAATATTGTTTTAGAAGAAGGAGCACAAATAGTTTCTGAGTTAAATCAAAGTCCAGTAGAAATGCTTGGACATGTAACTTCAAGTTATTTCAGTCCAAACCTAAAGAAATCAATAGCACTTGCAGTAGTTAGAGGTGGAAAAGATATGATGGGAAAAAAACTTTTTGTGCCCATGGAAAATAAAAATATTAATGTCACGGTTGCAAATCCAGTATTTTATGATGAGAAAAATGAGAGGTTAAATGCTTAACTATAATTCAGTTATTACAAATGAAATTAAGCAAGAAAGTATTTCTGTAAAGGAAATCTCTCCAGTAATAAAAATTAATTTGAGAGGTAAAAAAAGAGAATTTTTAACAAATGTTGGTAAAAATCTTAATATGATCTTACCTACAGAAGCAAACACTTCAACAACGAGTGATAAATTAACAGCAATATGGCTAAGTCCAGACGAATGGATGATAATCTCAAATGAGCTGGCAAGTAAAGACACTAACAAATCCGATATATATGAAATGTTATTTAATAGTATTTCAAAAACAAATTTAGGTGCTGTTATAGATGTAACAGATCAATTTGTTCAATTAGAACTTAAAGGTGAAAATGTCTATGAAATCTTTTCAGCAGGATCTCCCTTTAATTTTAATGAATTTAAAGAAAAAAAAGGATCAACAACTCAGACTGTTTTAAATCATGTAGATGTAATTCTGCACCATAAAGATGAAAATATTTTAAATCTGTTTGTTAGAAGATCTTTTGCTGAACATCTTTGTTCTTGGATTGAAGACTGTGCATCAAGATTATAAACTTATTTTTTTCTTCTAAAGTCCCATGGCATTTCAAATTTACCTTGCCAAAGGCCTTTTTTTTCATTTTTAGCATAAATTTCGTTTGATATATATTTTTTTGAGTATTTTCTATATGCTACTGCATAACCGTTTGAAACTAGCCAAGAATTCAAGTTTAAATTTCTTTTATAACATTCTCCAATAAATCTTTTGTATCTATCAACATCCAAAATTTTACAAGTTATTACTTTGTTATTTATTTTTTTTTGTAATTTTTGAGTTGAAATTTTTCCACATGGATAATCTTTAGTAAAAGTAAAAAAAATTATTGTTAGATATGGTTTTTTACACATTTGCTTAAATTCAGGTGCATCAATTCCGTATAATCTTATCTTTTTTGAATTTATTTTTATTGTATCACCATCAATAATTTGAGCATTTCCAGAAATTTCTTTAATCTCTTCAGACCTAACATCGTTATATGTGAGAATAAAAAAAATCGAACAAATTATAATTAAAATTATCGCTTTTCTTTTTGTAAAAAACATACTTAAAAAATATTAAATATTAGCTAATTTATGTTTAATATAATATTTGACATAAAAAAGTAACATCAATGATATCAACCATTGAAAGATAGCCCAAATATAAAAAAAAGTTTTAAAATCTGCATTTAAATACTTTGCAATGTAAAAGGATAAAACTGGTACTATAACATTTCTGGCAATATTATTAACCATGGCTTTTTCAGATTTTTTTAAAGCCATAAAGAATCCATTTGATAAGAAGAATATTGGATAAGCAGGTAAAATAAATGCTGAAATCTTAAGGTACATCGAGCCATGCATAATTACCTCTGGGTTTGAAGAAAAGAATTTAGGAACAATGTCAGCACTTATAAAAATAACTACACCTGCGATTAACATTATAATTAGACCGTATTTTATTGAAGTAAAATAGGATTGCTCCACTCTATCGTAATATTTTGCACCAATATTTTGTGCAATTATAGAAATTATTGCTGTATTAATTCCTAATATTGGTAACAAAACTACTTGCTCAATTCTTGTGGCGGATCCATACCCTGCTACAGCATATTCACCAAATAACCCAACATATGTAAAAACAATTGTTGCAGCAATAGAATACCCTAATATGGCAATTGTAATTGGCATTGATTGAAAAAAAATATTTTTTAAGAAAAAAAATTTAGCTCTGAAATGGTCTAAAGTTATTTGTTTAATTCTTTGATTATTTAATATTTTTATCAAAATAACCAACAAAGACATAAATTGAGCAATTAAAGTTGCTATCCCAATACCAGTTATTCCTAATGGTGGTATAAATAAAAAACCAAATATAAAAATTGGATTTAAAATAATGTTTAAGAAAAAAGAAAATATTAGAACATTTCTGTAAGTTTTAGTATCTCCTTCTGCGTGTAAGAATGAATTTAATGCTACTACTAAAATAAATAATATCGTCCCTAAAAAAATTACATTTATATATTCGAGTCCAAGAATTGTTACTTTTTGAGAGGAATTCATTAATAAGAATATCTTTTCACCAAAAGCAAATCCTAAAATAGAAACAACTATCGAGATTATAATCGAATAAATGATTACATTTCCAAAATAACTTAAAACATTTTTTTCGTTTTTTTCACCAATACTACTGCCAATCAATGATGTTCCTGCTACGGTTACTCCAATGGATGTCGCAATAATCAAAAAATATATCGGAAAAGACTTGCTTAAAGCAGATAAGGCTTCTGGCGATATTTTTCCAGCATAAAAAGTATCTACGATTGTATAAAGTGTTTGGAATAAGGTTCCTACACTTGCTGGTACTGCAAGTTTTCTTACTAACAACGAAACTTCATCTTTTAATAAATTCATTAATTTAAGATTTGTTAATACTCTTTTTGGAAGATATGTCTTTTTCCTGCTTCTTTAGCAAGATTAATTTGTTTTTGCCTCATCCTAAATCTTGATTTTTGATGATCTGTTAGATTGTCGTGACAATTTGGACATGAAACACCCTCTTCATATTTTTTTGATTTTTTATCCTTACGAGATACAGGCTTCCTACAACCGCTACACATTGAATAAGAACCAACTTTTAGACCATGTTTTAAACTAATCCTGTTATCAAAAACAAAGCATTCACCTTTCCATAAACTTTTTTTCTTATTTGTTTTTTTAAGATAATTTAAAATTCCACCATTTAACTGATAAATGTTATTAAAACCTTTTTTCTCTAAATATACAGATGCCTTTTCACAACGAATTCCACCAGTACAAAACATTGCTATAGGTTGATTTTTTTTTAATTTTTTTAGATACTTTGGAAAATCTCTAAAGTTATCAACATCAGGATTAATTGCTCCCTTAAAAGTTCCAACATCGTATTCAAATGGTTTTCTAGCATCTATAAGAACAGTATCCTTTTCTTTAAGGAGCTTATTCCATTTGATTGGATCTACATGGCTATCTTTTTTCTTTATTCTTTTATTTAAAATTAAGTTCATAGGAACAACCTCGTTTTTGATTTTCACTTTAGGTTTATGAAATGGTTGGAATGAGCTTTTAGAGACATTACTGCTGTTAAATTCTTTAAATTTAAGAGTTCGTTTTAAATTGTTAATTGTGAATTTAATGTCTTCAGCTTTACCAGAAATAGTTCCGTTTACCCCTTCTTTAGAGATAATTATCGTACCTTTAATGTTTTTCTTTTTTAAAGTTTCAAATAAAACTTTTTGATTTTTCTTCAAATAAGAAATTTTAACAAATTTATAAAAACCAAATACTTCGAACATTATAATTTTCTACAAACAGTCATTCCATCTCCAAGAGGAATTATTAATTTTTCTACCCTTGTATCCTTTGAGATATGATCATTAAATTCTTTAATATTTTTAGTAAATTTATCAGTATTGTTTTCATTAACAACTTCTCCATACCATAAAACATTATCAATGATTATTAGACCACTTGTGTTTAATAATTCTAGTGAACGTTCATAGTATTCAATATAATTCATTTTATCAGCATCAATAAAAACTAAATCAAATTTTTCATTTTTAATTTCATCTAAACTTTCTAAAGCAGGTTTAATTAATGTTTTTATTTTATGATCTTGATTAGCTTTTTTAAAAAAATCTATTGCAACTTTATTAGTTTCTTCATTTTTATCTAAAGCAATTATTTCACCGTCATCTGATAATGCCAAAGCCATAGATAACGTACTTAATCCTGTAAATGTACCTATCTCTAAAATTTTTTTGATATTTGAAATTTTTATAATTAAATGCAGAAATTGACTTTGTGAAATTGAGATTTGCATTCTTTTGATATCACCAAGAGAAGTGTTGTAATCAATTATTTCTTTTTGGACTGGATGTAAATTAAATCCATGACTTAAAATATACTCTTGGAGTTCTTTAGTTATATTTAGGTCTGAACCCATAAATTCTAAAGTTTTTTCTTTAAAATCTCATTAACTAATTGAGGATTTGCTTTTCCACCAGAAACTTTCATTACTTGACCCACAAAGAAACCAAATAATTTAACTTTACCTGATTTATATTCAGTAGCTTTATCCCTGTTATCATCAATAACCTTGTCTATAAGCGCCTCGAGTGCTTTTGGATCGCTTTCTTGTTTTAAACCTTTTTCTTCAACAATTTTTTTAGGATCTTTGTCACCTTCCATCATTTGTTCAAAAACTGTTTTTGCAATTTTTCCAGAAATTGTTCCGTCTTTAATTAAATTAATTAATTTTGATAAGTTGCCTGCACTTATAGGGCTTTCAGTTATTTCTAAATTTTTTTCATTTAAGGCTGCAAATAATTCACCAATTATCCAATTTGTTGCAAGTTTTACGTCAGACTTCTTAATTACATTTTCAAAGTAATTTGATGTTTCAATATCAGAAACTAAAATGTTTGCTTCGTAAGGTGATAGTTTGAATTTTTCTATAAATCTTTTTTTCTTTTCATCTGGTAGCTCTGGAATTTCTGATTTTAAGTTTTCAATAAAATCATCTGAAACTTCTAGTGGCAATAAGTCTGGATCTGGAAAATATCTATAATCATGAGCATCTTCTTTTGATCTCATTGATCTAGTTTCATTCTTTTTAGTATCAAAAAGTCTTGTTTCTTGATCAATCGTTTGACCATCCTCAATTAAATCAACTTGTCTATTAGCTTCATATTCGATTGCCATCTGCATGAATTTTATTGAGTTAACATTTTTAATCTCACATCGGGTTCCAAACTCTTTTGAACCTTTTTTTCTAACAGATACATTTACATCGGCTCTTAAAGATCCTTCCTGCATGTTTCCATCACAGGTACCTAAATATCTCATTATAGATCTTAATTTTTTAATATATGCATTTACTTCATCTGGGGATCTTAGGTCGGGTTTACTTACAATTTCCATTAAAGCCACACCTGATCTATTTAAATCTACAAAAGTATTTTTAGGATCTAAATCATGAATGCTTTTACCTGCATCTTGCTCCAAGTGTAATCTTTCTATACCTACTTCTTTTTGACCGTCTTGCATATCAAGTATTACTTTACCCTCACCTACAATTGGATCTTTGAATTGTGAGATTTGATATCCCTGGGGTAAGTCAGCATAAAAATAATTTTTTCTATCAAATACAGATCTCTTATTGATTTTAGCTTTTAAACCAATTCCTGTTTTAATAGCTTGTTTTACACAATACTCGTTTATTACCGGTAACATTCCTGGAAATGCTGCATCAACTAAACTTACTTGAGTATTTGGCTCTGCTCCAAATTTAGTCGCTGATGTTGAGAATAGTTTTGACTCCGATGTAACTTGTGCATGAACTTCTAAACCAATGACAACTTCATATTGATTATCATTTCTATTAATTAGATATTCAGATTTGTTCTTACTCACTTAATCCACCAATCATTAATATTGTTTTTAAAATTAATTTTTTCTTCCATAGCATGTGCAATGTTTAAAATATTTTGTTCATTAAAAGCTTTACCAATTATCTGTAATCCTAATGGATATCCTTTAGCATCATGGCCTGCGGGTATAGAAATTCCAGGTAAACCTGCTAAATTTACAGGAACAGTAAAAATATCATTTAAATACATTGAAACCGGATCATTTGTTTTTTCACCAATTTTAAACGCAGAACTTGGAGTAGATGGGGTTAGTATTGCATCAACTTTTTTATAAGCATCATCAAAATCATTTTTGATAAGTTTTCTTACTTTTTGTGCTTTAAGATAATAAGCATCATAATATCCTGAAGATAAAACATAAGTTCCAATCATTATTCTTCTTTGAACTTCAGCACCAAATCCTTCAGATCTAGTTTTTTCATACATGTCAATAAGATTTTCTCCTTCAACTCTAAAACCGTATTTAACACCGTCGTATCTAGCCAAATTAGATGAGGCCTCTGCTGGTGCTACTATGTAATAAGTTGGTAGTGCATAATTAGTATGAGGTAGAGATATATCGATAATCTCAGCACCACAATCTTTTGCATATTCAATACCTTTCTTCCAAAGATCCTCTATTTCCTTAGGCATGCCATCTACTCTATATTCTTTGGGTATTCCTATTTTTTTACCTTTAATATCTTTTGTTAATTCTTTGCTGTACTCGTTTCTTTTAAAATCTATTGAAGTAGAATCTTTTTCATCATAAGTGCTAATAACTTCCTGTAACAATGCACAATCTTTAACATTTTGTGCCATTGGACCAGCTTGATCTAGGGATGATGCAAATGCTACAATTCCATAACGAGAGCAACTACCATAAGTAGGTTTTAATCCGACAGTTCCAGTAAATGAAGCAGGCTGTCTTATAGATCCACCTGTATCTGTTCCAATAGTTATTGGTGTTAATTGAGCTGCTACAGCAGAAGACGATCCACCAGAGGATCCTCCTGGAACTAAATTTTTATCAATTGGGTTTTGTACATTACCAAAAAAACTAGTTTCATTAGATGAACCCATTGCAAATTCATCACAATTTAATTTGCCCATTAGGATGGCTCCTTCATTCCAAATATTTTGTGTGACTGTTGACTCGTATGTTGGAACAAAGTTATTTAAAATCTTACTACCTGCCGTAGTTCTCAAATCTCTTGTACAAAATAAATCTTTAACTGCCATTGGAATGCCAGGTAATTTTAGATCAAGATTAGGTTTTTCATCAAATTTTTTTGCTTTATTTAAAGCATTTGCATAATCTTCAGTTATATATGCATTCAATTCTTTTGATTTTTCTGATCTTTCAACAAATGCTTTAGTAACTTCACTTGAGGAAAGTTTTTTACCTTTTATATTTTCTACTAACTCAGATAATGATTGTTTAGTTATATCTGACATTATTCAATTACCTTTGGTACTACAAAATAATCTTCATTTTCCTTAGGAGAATTTTTTATTACTTGATCTCTTAAGTTTTTACTTTTTACTTCATCTGATCTAAGTTTTAGAGTTGTTTCAGCAACAGAAGTTAATGGTTCAACATTGTCAGTTTTTAATTCGTTAAGTTTTTCAATAAAATCGAAAATTGAATTTAAATCTTCTGCAAGTTTCTCTGCTTTTTTCTCATCTACAGAAATTCTTGATAGTTTAGATATGTGCTTTATTGTTTTAAGATCGATGCTCATATGGTATTTAAATATGTCGCAAACTATCACTTAAGTTTAAAATATACAATATGATCACTATTGAAGAATTCAAAAAAAAACAGTCTGAAACCTCTAGATTAATTGGTTTAGATCTTGGTTCAAAAAGAATCGGTGTATCAATTTGTGATGAAAAACAGTCAATAGCCACACCCTTTAAAACGATCAATAAAACCAATAATGATGATCTAATCAATGAATTAAAAAAAATAATAGAGGAAAACAATATTAAAGGAATTATCATCGGATATCCAATTAACATGGATGGTACGTTAGGTCCTTCTGCTCAATCAGTAAATGATGTGTCTAAAAATATAGACACAAATATAGATGTAGATGTTTGTCTTTGGGATGAAAGACTTTCAACCGTTGGTGCATTTAACCTATCCAGCCAGCTTGATATTAATGTTTCTAAGCGTGAAAAAAACATAGATCAAAACGCAGCTGCATTTATTCTTCAAGGAGCTATAGATTATTTAAATAATTAATCCTTGCCATTTAGGGGCTTTATAGCTATAGAGTTAATTTTAATGGCAATTAAAACCAATAAAGCTATTAAAATCTCACAAAAACATCTGTTAGGTATCCAGGATTTATCAGTTAATGATATTAATTATATCCTGGATGAGTCAGAAGCTTTCATAAAATTAAACCAGAGTAAAAATAAAAAAATCGATGTGTTAAGAGGCAAAACACAAATAAACTTATTTTTTGAGCCATCAACTAGAACACAAAGCTCATTTGAACTTGCTGGAAAAAGACTTGGTGCAGACGTCATGTCAATGAATATGGGTAACTCAGCCATTAAAAAAGGTGAAACTTTGATTGATACGGCCATGACCTTAAATGCAATGCATCCTGATATAATTGTAATCAGACATCAAGACTCCGGTGCTTGTAATCTATTATCTCAAAAAGTTAATTGTGTCGTTCTAAACGCTGGCGATGGTAGACGTGAGCACCCTACTCAAGCATTATTAGATGCATTAACAATTAGAAATCGAAAAAAAAAAATTCAAGGATTAAAAATAGCAATTTGCGGAGATATACTTCATTCAAGAGTAGCTAGATCAAATATTTATCTTCTTACTATGTTAGGAGCTGAGGTTAATATAGTTGCTCCATCTAATCTTATGCCAAAAGAAATTGAAAAGTTTGGTGTTAACACTTTTACTGATATGAAAAAAGGTCTCAAAGATTGTGATATTGTGATGATGCTTAGATTACAAAATGAAAGAATGACCAGTTCATATCTTTCATCGAATAGAGAATACTATGAATATTATGGGTTAACGCCAGATAAACTTGATCATGCAAAGTCAGATGCTTTAATTATGCATCCTGGTCCAATGAATAGAGGAATTGAAATTGATACAAGATTAGCTGACGACATAAACAAGAGTGTAATTAAAGAGCAAGTTGAATTAGGTGTTGCTGTAAGAATGGCATGTTTAAAAATATTTTGTGAATAAATGAAAAAACAATACTTTATAAATGCGAACATTATAGATCCTCATAATTCCTTAAACGAAAATGGTGGATTAATTATAGGAGAAGACGGAAAGATAGAAGCAATAGGAAAAAAAGTAAATACAAACAATTTACCAACTAGAGAAAAACCTACTGACTTAAAGGGTAAATATATATTTCCTGGTATAGTGGATATGAGAGTGTTTGTAGGCGAGCCAGGATATGAATATAAAGAAAATTTTAGAACTTTGAGTAATGCTGCATTGTCTGGTGGTGTAACTTCTGTTGTAACCATGCCTAATACAGATCCAATTATAGACAATGTATCTATTGTAGATTTTTTAAAAAGAAGAGGACGTGATAAGTCTAAAATAAATATCTTTCCTTGCGCTTCATTAACTCAAAACACTGATGGCACCAATATGACTGAATTCGGGTTGCTAGCTAAAAAAGGAATTATTGCATTTACTGACGGAGTAAAAACAATTCAAAATACTAGACTTATGTCTAGAATTATGAATTCAGCTAAAGATTTAGGATGTCTTATAATGCAACATGCTGAAGATTACGAGTTAGCTAAAAATGGCATGATTAATTCTGGTATTATTGCAACAAAACTAGGCTTATCAAGCATACCAGATATTGCTGAAAGAATTATCATTGAAAGAGATCTTACTCTCTTAGAAAAAACTAAATGTCGATATCATATATCTCAACTATCAGCAGGAAAATCTGTAGATATAATTAAGGAGCGTAAACAAAATGTTAAATTTACTTGCGGTGTATCAATAAATAATCTTTCATTAAATGAAAATGATATTGGAGATTTTAGAACATTTTTAAAATTATCACCTCCACTGAGAAGAGAAGAAGATCGAGAAGCTTTAGTTCAAGGATTAAAAGATAAAACTATTGATGTAATTGTTTCTGACCATAAACCTGAAGATGAAGAATCTAAAAGATTAACTTTTGCACAAGCTGCAACTGGTGCATCTGGTATTGAAACATTGTTATCCTTAAGTTTAGAATTATTTCACAATGGATCTGTAAAACTTGAAACTATAATTCAAGCTTTAACCTCTAACCCAGCAAAAATATTAAATATAAATAAAGGAAACCTGTCTATTGGTAATGATGCAGATTTTTGTATAGTAGATATCAATAAACCATGGATTGTAAAAAAAGAAAATTTAATCTCTAAATCTAAAAATACCTCAATTGAAGATAAGAAACTTCAAGGAAAAGTAACCAATACATTTGTAAAAGGTGTAGAATTATTTAAAATATAAAAAATGGAACTTTTTATTATAGGTATAATTTCATACCTAATGGGATCAATTCCTTTTGGACTAATTTTAACTAAAGTTTTTCTAAAAAAAGATATTAGAGAAATTGGTTCTGGGAATATTGGCGCAACAAATGCTTTAAGAACTGGTAACAAATTAATTGGTTATTCAACACTAATACTTGATGTGTTAAAAGCGGTAATACCTGTTTTATATGTAAAAATTAATTTCCCTGATGCAGTATATATATCAGCTTTATGTGCTTTTATAGGTCATGTATTTCCTGCATGGTTAAAATTTAAAGGTGGCAAAGGTGTAGCGACATATGTTGGGATACTTTTTTCTTTAAACATTAGTTTTGGTTTAGTCTTTGGTGTTTGTTGGTTAATAATTTTTTTTATTTCTAAATATTCATCTATAGCTTCATTGATAGGATCACTTTCTATACCTTTTTATATTTTAATTATTGATGGTTCAGAAAACGTATTTTTTTTCGTAATAATGTTTATTTTAATATTTTTTACCCACAGAGAAAATATTAAACGCTTGAAAAATAAAGAAGAAACTAAGACAAAAATTTATTAATTTGACTATCAAACTCTTTTGAGTAGTTTGTTATTTTATGAATCTAGTCATAGTTGAAAGCCCTGCTAAAGCGAAAACAATTAATAAATATTTAGGTGATAACTATACAGTTTTAGCAAGCTATGGTCATATTAGAGATCTTCCTTCAAAAAATGGATCTGTTGATCCAGATCAAAATTTTAAAATGGAATGGGAAGTTGATAGCTTTTCAAAAAAATATTTAAAAGAAATTGCTGATGCTGCGAAAGATTCTTCAAAAATAATTCTTGCTACAGATCCAGATCGTGAAGGTGAAGCAATAGCATGGCATGTAAAAGAATATTTAGATGAAAAAAAACTTTTAAAAGACAAAGAAATTGAACGTGTTGTATTTAATGAAATAACCAAAAAAGCAGTCACACATGGCATTGAAAATCCAAGACAGATAGAACCCTTATTAGTCGATGCATACATGGCTAGAAGAGCATTAGATTATTTGGTAGGATTTAATATATCACCAATACTATGGACTAAATTACCTGGTTCAAAATCAGCAGGTAGAGTTCAATCTGTTGCACTGAAATTAATTACTGAAAGAGAACATGAAATTGAATTATTCAAACCAGAAGAATTTTGGACTTTAAGTATTAATTTTCAAGATAAAAACAAAAACAAAATTACAGCAAGTATTTCTCAACTTGATGGAGAAAAAATTGAAAAATTCTCATTTAAAAATAAAGAGGAAATTGAAAAGGCAATATCCAATATTAAGACAAAAAAATTTAACATAACTGATATTTCCTCAAAAGTTGTTAGCAGAAATCCCTCAGGACCATTTACTACTTCAACACTTCAACAAGTTGCTTCTAGTAGATTAGGTTTTGGTGCATCAAGAACAATGCAAATAGCACAAAAACTTTATCAAGGAATAGAAATTGAGGGAGATACAGTTGGGTTAATTACTTACATGAGAACGGATGGAACCAATTTGTCAGCTGATGCTGTCTCTGTTTTTAGAAATTTTATTAAAAAAGAATATGGAAACGAATACTTACCAGAAAGTCCAAATAATTACTCGGGGAAAAAAGCAAAAAATGCTCAAGAAGCCCATGAAGCTATAAGACCGACTGATATTAATAGGAATCCAGATTCTGTTAAAAAATATTTAAGTTCTGACCAGCAAAAATTATATTCTTTAATTTGGTCTAGAGCTCTATCCTCTCAAATGGAAACAGCAAAATTTGATAGAAATACAATAACGATTGAATCTGATGATAGTAAAACGATATGTAAATCAAGTGGATCAGTTTTGAAATTTGATGGATTTTTAAAAGTTTATTCAAATCAAAGTAAAGATGATGATGAACAAATTTTACCTGAGATGTCAAAAGGACTAATAAATATAGAAGCTCTTATTGATGAACAGCATTTCACGCAACCTCCCCCACGTTATTCAGAGGCAAGCCTTGTTAAAAAATTAGAGGAGCTAGGTATTGGCAGACCTTCTACTTATGCAAGTATAATTTCAACAATAGCAAATAGAGGCTATGCAGAAATAGTTAATAAAAGATTTTTTCCAACTGACAGGGGAAAATTAATTTCTGCATTTTTGGAAAAACTATTTTCTAAGTATGTGGATTATAACTTTACAGCTGGGCTAGAGGATCAACTAGATGAAATAACTTCTGGAAAGGAAAGTTGGTTAAAAGTTCTAGAGATGTTTTGGAAAGATTTTAATAGCAATGTTTCAGAGGTAAAAGAAAAAAGAACCAGAGAAGTTTTAGATCTTTTAAATGAAAGTTTAGGTGCATTGATATTTGATACCGATAAGGAAGGAAATATTGTTAGAAAATGCCAATTATGCGAAACAGGTTCCCTAAGTTTAAAAAATAGTTTTAGAGGAGGCGCGTTTATTGGGTGTTCAAACTATCCTGAATGTAAATTCACAAGACCATTATCAAAAGCTAAAGCAGCAGCTCAGTCACAGCTAGCAGAACCAAAATTTCTAGGTAAACACGAAAATGGAAATGATATTTTTTTAAAAAATGGGAGATTTGGCCCTTATCTTCAGTATGAAAAAGTTCTTGAAGAGAATATTGAAGAAGAAAAACCTAAAAAAAGAAAAAAAACGAAGAAAAAGAAACCTGAGGTAAATGAACTATTGAAAAATGTATCTATACCAAAAGGAATTGATTTAGAAAGTATTAACATAGATAAAGCAAAATTTCTATGTTCGCTTCCTAAATCATTAGGTGTTAACCCAGAGAATCAAAAAGAAATCACTTTGAACACTGGTAGATTTGGACCGTATTTAAAATGTGAAAATAAATCAGCTAGATTAGAAAATGTAGAAGAAATTTTTTCCATTGGTTTAAATAGAGCTATTATATTAATAGCTGAAGCAAAACCTGGGAGAATGTCTTCTTCAATAATAAAAGACTTAGGAGAGCATCCAGAGGACAAAAAACCAGTAAGAATCATGAAAGGTCAATATGGTCCATACATTAAATATAAATCTCTAAATGCAACAATACCAGAGGAAAAAGACCCTGCAGATCTAACAATGGAAGAGGCTCTTATTCTAATTGAGAAAAGAAGAGAATACGATAAAAATAAAAAAACAAAAAAAAAGAAAAAATAAATATGAATTTTGAAAATAAAATTAAAGAATTAAAAATTAACCTTCCGGAAGCAAAACCACCCGTTGGTTCTTATGTTGCAACAAAAATTGTTGGTAATTTACTTTATATTTCGGGACAAATTTCTATTTCAGAAAATGGTGAATTAATAAAAGGAAAAGTTGGAAAAGATCTATCTGTAGATGATGGTTACAAAGCAGCTGAAAGATGTGGTTTAAGTATTATATCTCAAGCAAAAGTAGCTTGTAATGGAGATCTTTCTAAAATTAAATCGTGCGTAAAATTAACAGGTTTTGTTAATTCAACTGATAACTTTACTGATCAACCAAAAGTGATTAATGGTGCATCAGATTTAATTGCTTCTGTTTTTGGTGAAGCAGGAATGCATACGAGAGCAGCTGTTAGCACAAATAGTTTACCATTGGGTGTATCTGTTGAAGTTGATGCAATATTTGAATTAAATTAATTATCTTCCAATACTAAAATATTTAATATTTAATTTCTTCATCTTTAAAGGAGAATATATATTACGCATATCAAATATTTTAAAATTGGTTTTTTTAACTAATTTTTTAAAATTAAGTAATTTAAAATCATTCCATTCTGTATGCAAAATGACTAAATCTGCATTAAAACACGCTGATGTGATACTTTTTGAAAATTTAACATTTTTTAAATTTTTGAATTCAATTTTCTCACCTGAAGGATCATAATAACTTATTTTACTATTTTTTTTATTTAAATAGTTAATTATAGGAACGCTTGATGCTTCACGCATATCATCTGTATTTGGTTTAAAAGTCACACCTAGAACAGCAATTTTTTTATTTTTTAACTTGTTGTTCAAAATTGATTTTACTCTCTCTAAAAGTAAGGTTTTTCTTGAATCATTTGATGAAACTACACTTTTTACAATTGTTAAATCAGTTTTAAATTTATTTCCAATATCAATTAGAGCACGGGTATCTTTAGGAAAACAAGATCCACCATAGGCTGGTCCAGCCCTTAGAAATCTACCACCAATACGCTGGTCTAAACCCATACCTAAGGATACATCTTTAATATCTACACCTGTTTTTTCACACAAGTTTGCTAACTCATTTATGAATGAAATTTTAGTTGCTAGAAATGAATTTGAAGCATATTTAATTAATTCAGCACCTCTTCTTGATGTATTAATGTATCTGCTGCTTTTTTTTATTATTGGCATATATAGAGATTTAAGTATCTTATTTGCTTTTTTACTTTCTGTACCAATTATAACACGATCTGGATAAGTAAAGTCTCTTATAGCCTCACCTTCTCTCAAAAATTCAGGATTTGAAACTACATCAATTAATTTTTTTTTTCTTAAATTGTTTAAAATTTTTTCAATTTTATCTCCTGTAGTTACAGGAACAGTTGATTTTGTAACAATAATTTTATATTTAGATATTAATTTTTTGAGCTCATTTGCAACATTGAAAACATATTTTAAATCTGCAGAGTTACTATTTTTTTTTGTAGGAGTACCAACACAAATAAAAATTATATCTGAATTTTGAACTGCTTTTTTTAAGTTAGATGTAAAAAATAATCTTTTTTGCTTGTGATTTTTTTTTAAGATTTCCTCTAGCCCAGGTTCGTATATTGGGACTAATCCTTTATTTAAAGAATTGATTTTATTAATATCTTTATCAACACAATAAACTATGTTTCCTAAGTCAGAAAAGCATACTCCGCTTACTAAACCAACATAACCTGTTCCAATCATACATAGTTTCATAATTTACCTATTTCCATAGATGAGTTTATGTAACCATTCATTGTTCCACAGTCTAAATATTTACCTTCAAAATTATGGGCTATAAATTTTTCTTTATCATTAATTAATAACTGGATAGCATCAGTTATATGTATTTCTTTACCTCTTTTAGGTTTTAAAGATTTAATTTTAGTAAAAATTGATCGAGGCAAAATATATCTTCCTATAACAGCATTATTGGACGGAGCATTTCTAACAGTAGGTTTTTCTATAACACCTCCAATAAAAAAGTTTCTTTTATTTAATTTCTTATTAATTTTATATATACCCCATCGTGTAACATTATTTTTTTTTACCCTCATAGAAGCCATAACCGAGGACTTGTATTTTTTATGAACTTTAATCATTGCTTTAGAACAATTTTTTTTAATTATTAAATCATCTGGTAGTAACATTAAGAAATATTTATTTTTAATATACTTTTGAGTTTTAAGAACAGCATCTCCTGTGCCTTTTGGTATATTTTGAAATACAAATTTAATTTTATTTTTAAATTTAAGTATCTTGTTATACTCATTGATTATTCTAGGGTCTTGTTTTTTTTTAATTATTTTTTTGTAAAATTGATCGCTATAAAAATATTTTTTAATCATTAATTTTTTAGTGGAAATAATAAAGATAACCTCTTTAATACCTGCCTCAAAACACTCATCAAGAATATATTCAATTCCAGGTCTTCCATTGATAGGTAAAAGTTCTTTAGGAAAGACGCTTGTTAAAGGCAATAACCTAGTTCCAAGTCCTGCCAAAGGAATAATTGCTTGTTTAATCATTTAAATGTTTTACTTATTAAATATTTTAATACAAATGAAAGTTTTATTAAACAATAGATCATTATTAGAATCATTAAGGCCATTTAATGACCTCGGTTTTGTTCCTACTATGGGCGGAATACATAAAGGTCATTTATCACTAATAAATAAATCAAATAAACTTTGTAAAAAAACAATCGTAAGTATTTTTGTTAATCCGAAACAATTTAATAACAAAAAAGATTTAAAGTCCTATCCGCAAAATATTAAAAAGGATTTAAATATTTTAAAAAAAAGCAAAAAAATTGATTTTGTTTATCTGCCTAAATTTAACGACATATATGAAAATAAAAATAAATCTAAAATTAAACTATCCAAGAAAGATAAGATTTTGTGTGCTAAATTTAGAAAAGGTCATTTTGAAGGAGTTTTAGATGTGATGTATAAACTAACCGAAATTATAAATCCTCAGAAAATATTTATGGGAGAAAAAGATTTTCAACAATTATATTTGGTTAAAAAACTATTGGAAAGAAAATATAAAACCAAAGTAATACCCTGTAAAACAATACGTGATAAGAATGGAGTGGCACTTTCCTCAAGGAATTTTCTTTTGAATAAATATAATTTAAACGTTGCAGCAAATATTTATAAAAAATTAGTAAATATAAAAAGAAATATTAAAAACAAGAATAATATTTTAAACTTTTTAATATCTCAAAAAAAAGAATTAAAAAATAAATATAAAATTAAAATTGATTACCTAGAGTTAAGAAACATAAAAAACCTTAAACCCTCAAAAACAACTAATAACTCAAGGTTGTTCATAGCTTACTATTTAAATAATGTCAGATTGATTGATAACGTTTAATTTTATAAAAAATAAGCTCCAACACCTAAAAAAGAAACAAACCCAATTACGTCTGTAATTGTTGTAACAAAGACGCTTGAAGCAATAGCAGGATCGATATTCATTTTTTTTAATGTAAAAGGAACCAATATACCAAATAATCCTGCAATGATCATTGTTAGTACCATTGATATCGCTATAATCATTGAAAGGATACTATCTTGAAACCATATCTGAACTATAAAAGCACTTATAGCTGCAAATATAATTCCATTTAAAATACCAATAGAAAATTCTTTAAATACATTGGATGAAAAATTATTTTGAGTTAAATCATTTGTAGCTATAGTTCTTACTGTAACTGCAAGTGTTTGCATTCCAGCATTTCCTCCCATTGAAGCTACAATAGGCATTAAGAAAGCTAATACTACCATTTGTTCAATGGTTGCTCCAAATAAACTAATACACCATGTTGCTAGAAAGGCAGTAAATAAATTAAGTAAAAGCCAATTGAATCTTCTCTTTGTTTTTTTTACAACTCCATCAGTAATTTCTTCATCTCCTACCCCTGCTAATCTTAAAGCATCTTCCTCAGCTTCCTCTTTCAAGACTGTTAAAACGTCGTCGTTCATAATCATACCAACTAATTTATTGTTTTTGTCTACAACAGCGGCTGAATTCAAATTATAATTTTCAAATAAGTTAGCAACTTCCTCTTTATCCATTTCTACAGGAATTAATAATTGAGATTCTGACATAATTGTAGCCATTTTAGTATCTCGAGGTGTTGTTAAAACTCTAGAGGAAGGAACAGTTCCTATTGGTTTGAAATCTTCATTAACAATAAAAATTTCTAAAAACTCTTCTGGTAAATCTTTGTTTTCTCTTAAATAGTCAATTGTTTGACCTACAGACCAATTACTTGGTATAGCTGTAAATTCACGCTGCATAAGTCTAGCAGCAGTATCCTCTGGATAGCTTAAGCTTTCTAGTAGAGCAAATCTATCTTTAGGGGGTAAAGAACTAAGGATTGCATTTTTATCCTCTTCAGGAACATTTTCCAATATAGATATAGCATCGTCTGACTCTAAACCTTTTAGAATACTTACTATAGACTCTGAAGATAGATAGGTAATAATTTCTGATTGAATAGACTCATTTAATTCAACAAAAACCTCTGGATCAATATTGAAATTATTTAATTTAATTAAACTTTCTCTATCCCCTTCGCTAAGGTGCTCAATAATATCTGCAGCATCAGCAGGGTGCATTTCATTAAATGAATTAGTAATAAATTGAGCGTCATTGTTAGCTATTTTGCTAGTAACAACTCTTATATATTCTTTATTAAATTCAAAATTTACTTTTTTATCTTTAGTTTTTTTAGTTAAAGACATAAATCTACCTATAATTTAGATTTGCACTATTAATACATAATAAAGATAATACAAATTATAAATGAACATAGAGATCAAAAAGTCAATAAAACCAGTAAATTATTTTGATGCTATTAATATACTAGAGTCAAGATTAAAGGATTTATATGAAAATAATGAGCAAGAATTAATTTGGACTTTGGAGCACAATGAGGTTTTTACTGCAGGAACTTCCTATAAAGAAAATGAGATTATTGATAAATCCATTAAAATATTAGAAACGAATAGAGGTGGTAAAATTACTTACCATGGACCAGGTCAATTAATTTGTTATTTTGTTTTAGATTTAAGAAAAAAAAAAGATATCAGAAAATTTATAACAACTATTGAAAAAACAATAATTCAAACTTTAAAATTTTATAAAATAGAAACTTTTCCAGATAAAGATAATATCGGTATATGGTATAAATATAATAATGAAGTCAAAAAAATCGCTGCAATAGGTATCAGAGTTAGCAAATGGATTGCTTATCATGGTTTTGCAATAAATATAAATAATGATCTAGAAAATTATAAAAAAATTATACCATGTGGTATTTCAGATAAAGGAGTAACTAATTTAAAAAATATTTTAGATCAGGATTATTCAAATCTAGGTGATATATTAATTCAAAATTTTATTTCAAATTTGAAAATCTAAGTCTTTTAGATTTTAATAGTTTTTTAAAATAATCAGGTAACAATGCTGAATAAGTATGTTTTATGTCATTAATTTTAAATTTAATTTGATATGAATGTAACATTAAATTTTTATTAATTCCTTTATTGGAATTTGATAATTTATATTTTGTATCTCCAAATATAGGATTTCCAATTGCATATAATTGTTTTCTTAACTGGTGTTTTCGTCCAGTAACAGGTTTCAATTCTAATAAACTTGCTTCAGAATTTTTATCAATGACTTTGAAAATTGTTTTTGCTTTTTCAATTATTTTTTTATCACCATCGTACCTAATTAAATCATCATCCCATACACCAGATTTTTTATTTATTTCACCTTGACATATAGCTAAATATGTTTTGTGTACTTTTCTTAGTCTAAATAAAGAAGTAAGCAATTGAGCGCTCTCTCTATTTTTGGCCATTATAAAAACTCCAGAAGTATCTTTATCTAATCTGTGAACAGAATATGGTTTTGTTCCCTCAAAAATTTCACTTTTAGCAAAAATATCAACTAGATTTTTTTTTGATTTAGTTCCACCTTGCACTGATATGCCTGATGCTTTGTTTAAAACTATAAAATTATCATTGTTGTCAATAATTTGATCTTCATTTGATTTTATAATTTCTTTTGATGGTAAAAATTTAATTTTTTTTTGTTGAATTGTTTCTTTAAATTCAATGTTGAATGTATTTATTTCATCTTTTGTTTTTACTTTAAAAGAACTTTTAACTTTCTTTCTATTGAGTTTTATTTTACCTGTTCTTAAGTATTTCTCCACAAGTCCTTGTGGAATTTTGCCAATTTTTAATCTTAACCATCTGTCCAAACGCATATCATTACACGTTGAATCAACGATGTAAGATTTCTTCATGATTTAAGATTTAAGATGTAACTTGTTTTTTCTCTTCCGTTTTAGGAGACTCTTTAGTTGTATCCTTTTTTGGCTTATCAACTCTTTTTGCTTCAACGTCTCTATCAACAAATTCAATTATTGCCATTGGAGCATTATCTCCATATCTAAATCCAGCTTTAATTATTCTTGTGTAACCACCTTTTCTATCTTGATATCTTTTAGAAAGTGTTTTTTTAACTTTATTAGCTGATTTAATATCTTGTAATTTAGAAACTAACATTTTAGTTGTCTGTAAAGTTTCTTTTTTACCTAATGTTATTATTTTGTCTGCTTGAGGTTTTAAAAATTTAGCTTTTGGCAAAGTAGTTTTAATCTGCTCATACTTAATTAAAGAATTAAGCATATTTTTAAGTAGAGCTTTTCTGTGCTCTGATGTTCTGTTTAACTTCTTATTTGCTAAACCATGTCTCATTAAATTGCTTCCTCCAATTTCTTAGACATTTCTGCAATGTTGTCTGGTGGCCAGTTAGGAATTTCCATTCCTAAATATAGAGACATACCTGTTAAAACTTCTTTAATTTCATTTAATGATTTTCTTCCAAAATTAGGTGTTCTCAACATTTCACCTTCAGATTTTTGAACTAGATCACCAATATAAATAATATTGTCATTTTTTAAGCAGTTCATTGATCTAACTGATAACTCTAACTCATCTACTTTTCTTAGTAAGTTTTTGTTAAATTCAGGTTCAGTAGAAACTTCTTTTACAGGAGCTTCAACTGGCTCATCAAAGTTTACAAACATTTTAAGCTGATCTTGGAAAATTCTAGCTGAATAAGCTACAGCATCTTCAGCAGAAATTGATCCATTAGTTTCAACTTCCATTATTAATTTGTCATAATCTAGTGCTTTACCTTCTCTAGCAGTACTTACTGAATATGAAACTTTTTTAACTGGACTATAAAGTGAGTCTATAGCAATAAGGCCTAATGGTGGCTCTTCAGGTTTATTTAGTTCTGCAGGAACATATCCTTTACCTGTATTAACATTCATCTCCATATGAAAAGTAGTATTTTCATCTAGATTACAAATAACTAAATCAGGATTTAAAATCTCAACATCTGCAACTGGAGCTATATCTGAAGCTTTAATTTCTCCAGGTCCTTTAGCATCTAAAATTAATTTTTTTGTACCCTCAGAATTACTTTTCAGTGCTAAAGATTTTACGTTTAAAACGATATCAGTCACATCTTCTCTAACACCTTTTATTGAAGTGAATTCATGCAAAACACCATCAATTTGAATTGATGTTACAGCAGCACCTCTTATAGATGATAATAAAATCCTTCTTAGAGAATTTCCTAAAGTTAATCCATAACCTTTTTCTAAAGGCTCAGCTACAATTTTTGCATGGGTTAAGTCGTCACTTATTTGAACATCTAATTTAGATGGCTTGATTAATGACTTCCAATTTTTTACATTAACATTTTCGACTTCCATTAAACTCTCCTTTTCTTTGGTGGTCTAGTTCCATTATGAGGCATAGGTGTAGTGTCTTTGATTGACAAAATCTTAAATCCTCTAGCTTGCAATGCTCTTAAAGCTGTTTCTCTTCCTGATCCAGGGCCTTTAACTTCAACAGATAAAGTTTTCATTCCATACTCAAGAGCTTTCGAAGCTGCTGAGTCGGCTGCTATCTGTGCGGCATAAGGAGTTGATTTTCTTGATCCCTTAAACCCTTTTTGTCCTGCAGATGCCCATGAAATTATGTTTCCATTTGTATCAGCAATAGAGATGATGGTATTATTAAATGTTGATTGCACATAAGCAATTCCATTTAAAATATTTTTCTTAACTTTCTTCTTTTTTGAATAAGAACTTTTTACACTTTTCTTAGTAGACTTTTCTACTTTCTGATCTTTATTCTCAACTTTATCAGTTTTAGCCATAACTATTTTTTAGTTGGTGTTAATTTTTTTCCAGCAATAGCGATTGCTTTTCCTTTTCTTGTCCTAGCATTACATCTAGTTCTTTGTCCTCTAACAGGTAATTTTTTTCTATGTCTTGTTCCTCTGTAACAAGCTAGATCAATTAATCTTTTTATACTTAATGAATAATCTCTCCTTAAATCACCTTCTACTTTAAAGTTTTGATCGATGTACTCTCTAATTTTTAAAATCTCTTCATCTGTTAATTCATTTACCCTTTTAGCTCTTGGGATTTCTAAAGATGAACATATTTGTTGAGAGAATTTATCACCAATACCATAAATATAAGTTAAACCTATGTGAACAAGTTTATTCTGTGGAATGTTTATACCTGCGATACGAGCCATAATTTTTGTGATAAATTGTGCCTTTTATATAAGAAGATTAATCAAAGTCAACGTCTTATACATTGATAAAAGTGTCTATTTTCCTTATTATTTCTTCAATTTCTAAGCTTCCATCAATCTCTTTAAAATTTGGATTCTCAGAGTAGAAATTTAGAACTGGTTGGGTTGTTTCCATGTATTTCTCATACCTTGAAATTATCGTATGAGTATCATCATCAGACCTGTTTTCTATAATTTTTCTCTTTTCAAGCCTTTTAAGAATTGTTTCTTTATCTACATTTAGAAATAAAATTAAATCTATGCTCTGATTTGAATTTTTTAGTAATGCTTCTAAATTTTTTGCCTGACTTAATGATCGAGGATATCCATCAAAGATTAATTTGTTTTTTTTTTGGGGATCGGATATTAAATTTTCTATAAGTTTATTAACAATATCATCACTTATAAATTTTCCACTATTCATGTCATTGGTTATTTCTTTACCAATATCTGAATTTTTTTTGATTTCTTCTCTTAAAAGTTCACCTGTTGAAATTTGAAAAGCATTTAATTTGTTTACAAGATATTTAGACTGAGTACCTTTTCCAGCACCAGGAGGTCCAAATAAAATTATATTCACTTACTTACCAAATTTTGTTTTTTTAATCAGTTGTTCGTATTGTGAACTCATTAATCTTGTTTGTATTTGTGTTACAGTATCGATAGCTACTACAACAACAATTAATATAGATGCACCACCTAAATAAAAAGGTATTGGATAGTTTGCAATTAAAAATTCTGGCATCAAACAAACTAGAGTTAAATATAGGGCACCAATCGTAGTTAATTTTGTTAAAATGTTTTCAATATACATCGCAGTACTTTCACCTGGTCTAATTCCAGGTACAAATCCTCCATACTTTCTAAGATTTTCAGCAGTTTCTGTTGGATTGAATGTTATAGAAGTATAAAAAAAAGTGAAAAATATTATTCCTGATGCATAAAGCAACATATAAAGAGGTTGTCCTTGAGTAAAATAAGAACTCAAATTTAAAAATGTTTCATTATTAGAAAATGAAAAGTTTGAAAACGTTACTGGTAAAAGTAAAAGCGCTGAAGCAAAAATTGCTGGAATCACTCCAGCTTGGTTAATCTTTAAGGGTAAATGCGACGATTCTCCACCATACATTTTGTTTCCCATTTGTCTTTTAGGGTAGTTAACAAGAATTTTTCTTAATGCTCTTTCCATGAAAACCACAAATAAAATTGTTAATATCAATAAAACAAAAATTGCCAAAATCATAATTGTTGAAACAGCACCTGTTCTTCCTAATTCAAAAGTTGTAACCAAAGCTCTTGGAATTTCTGCAACAATACCCGCAAATATTATTAATGATATACCATTACCAATACCTCTTTGAGTAATTTGTTCTCCTAGCCACATTAAAAATATTGTTCCCGCAACAATTGTTGTAACAGTTGTTATTTTAAAAAAAGCTCCTGGGTTAATTACTAAGTCAGCCGACGACTCTAAGCCAACAGATAATCCATATCCTTGAACTGTTGCAAGTAATACTGTTCCATATCTAGTGATTTGTGTAATTTTGGCTCTTCCTGTCTCACCTTGCGCTTTTAGATTTTTAAAATAATCAGAAACCCCTGTTAAAAGCTGTACTATAATTGCAGAAGAAATGTAAGGCATTATACCTAATGCAAATATTGCCATTCTACTAACTGCACCTCCTGCAAAAACATTAAACATGCCTAACAATCCCTTTTGATTGCCTTCCATCATTATTTTCAATTGCTCAGGATCTATACCTGGTAAAGGTACAAAAGTTCCAAATCTATAAACGGCTAAAATTAAAATAGTAAATATAATTCTATTTCTTAAATCATTTGTTGATGATGATGCGCTCATATAAACAAACTATTTTTTTAATTGAATAGATCCACCAATTTTTTCTAGTTTTTCTATTGCTGATTTAGAGGCTAGGTCAGCTTCGATATTAATTTTATCTTTTACTTCACCAGTTCCTAAAATTTTTAATTTTTTTGAATTTTTATTTATTAATTTAAGTTTTTTTAATAATTCTGAGTTTAATACTTCATTTGGATTAATATTTTTTTTATCTATATAAGATTGAATCTTATCCAGATTTAAAATTGCAACACTCTCTTTTGATATTGGGTTAAAACCCCTTTTTGGAAGTCTTCTGTATAATGGCATTTGACCACCTTCAAAACTTTTTATAGCTACACCAGATCTTGATTTTTGACCTTTTACACCTCTACCTGATGTCTTTCCTTTACCCGAGCCAATTCCTCTTCCAACTCTTATTTTAGATTTATTGATTTTTTCTCTATTATTTAAAGTAATCATTATCCTCTTTTTTCAATTATTTCAGAAATTTTTTTATTTCTAATTGCTGATATTTGTTTTGGTGAACTTTGTTTCATTAATGCTTTCATTGTAGCTCTAATAACATTGTGTGCGTTAGAAGTTCCCATAGATTTTGCAACAATATCTTTTACTCCTAAAACTTCACACACTGCCCTTACAGGACCACCTGCAATAATACCTGTTCCTTTTGAAGCAGCTCTTAGAACTATTCTACCCGAGCCATCTTTTGCCTTAACATCATGATGTATCGTTCTGCCTTCTCTTAATGGTATATGAGTAAGTTTTCTTCTTGCCATCTCATTAGCTTTTTTTATAGCATCAGGTACTTGTTTAGCTTTTGCGTGAGCTATACCAATTTTACCTGCTTGATTTCCAACAACTACAAGCGCTGAAAATCCAAATCTTCTTCCACCT